>DAOTYF010000142.1:0-7375 GCA_034434995.1 Anaerolineae bacterium | reverse complement strand
GGCAGGAAGCAAGCCGCTCCTGAACCTGAAGCAGATGAGGTCCCACCCAAGCCGACGGCATCGGGCCCGGGAGAAGGCGCTGCCGCCCCCCGTCGTGAGACCACCGGCGGTTCTTGAGGCCCTGGCGCACGGGGAGGCAAGGAGAAAAACGGACGATGAGTTTTTTAGAAAGATTGCTGAGCGGGCGCAGACCCTCTTCGAGCCAGATCGCCAAGGAGCGGCTGCAACTGGTGCTGGTACATGACCGCATCAGCCTCACGCCGGACCAGGTTGCGGCGATGAAGGACGAGATCCTGGAAGTGATCGCCCGCTATGTGGATTTTGATCGTGAGAAGGTAGACATCAACCTGACGAGTGATAACCGCGAGAGCATCCTGTACGCGGAGATCCCGATCCAGCCCTCGGCCCGCCGGAGGCGCGTCCAGCCCCTCTCAGCGGACGTGTAGTGCCGCACGGGCTACATCATGGCCATCGGGGGGCGGAAGGTGTGGCGCAACGTCGCTGCCCCTGGGCTGCTTATGTCAGGATAATATCTCCTGCTGCTGTGTCAATCCGTATCTCCACCTGAGTTGTGGCTGTGTCGAAGTCAGGGGTTGAATAGCGCCGGGCGTCGAGGGCCAGCAAGCGGGGATTTTCGTTCCGTAGCGTCGCCAGCTCTCCCTTGCGGATGTGCAGCCGCGCCCCGACGTGATCCGGAATGTGCACCTCAATCTCCCCGATCCATGTCCGCAGGAACATCTGAGTATAACCGCGTGCCGGGCAAGTGATCTCGATGCGCCCGGCGCGGCTGCGAGCCACCAGACGTTCAACCCGCAGGCGGCTCAGGTCGAATGCCAGGTCGCCCAGCCCGGCGCGTACGTCGAGGTTCCACAGCACGTTGCGGGCGAGGTTGGCTTCCCAGCGGGTGATGTTAGGGGGAAACCCCATCCCCAGCCGCAGATAGGCAACGCCATCCTCCACTATAAACCCTGGCTTCCCATATGGCCCGTGCCGCACAGCAGCCACCCGATCGGTGCCGCACGACCCGACGGACAGGTCATTCGGCCCCGCGCGCGCTACCAACTCGCCGCGCACAACCTGCCCACGCGCAGTGAAGGGGCGCGGCTCTGGTCCGGCGATCACGTCGCCGCCCAGCAGCGTGCCGAGGCCCAGCGCGGCCAACGCGCCACCTGCCCAGAATCCGGGTGGCAGCACCCGCAGACTCGATAACCACGTCGCCAGCGCCGCGATCCCCAGAAAGATACCGACCCAGGTAAACAGTTGGGCCAGGGTACGGCGAAGTCCAGATGATTCCATGCTTGCTGTGTGCCTCATCAGAAGCCAGCGCGCCGGTCAGCCCATGCGCTAGCCCGCCACAACGCCGTCAAAGTGCCTGTCGGATGGGCGGCCCGCGCAGAAGGCCACCCACGCGGCGGGGTTGCCGGAGTCGAATCGCCGTGCCGTGTCCGAATCGAGCAGTCGTGCGCGGGCTAGTTCCAGCGTATCGCCGTCGGCGACGGTATGGGTCTCGATGCGAACGCGCCACTGCCCGTTTTCCGATGCCAGCCGGATCGTCCGGTAGGCGCACGGGTAACCACTCAGGGCAGCAGTGGTCAGGTGCAGCCGAGCGCCACACTGGGCGATGTGGTTGGCGTGGTGATGCCCCGCGATCACCAGCCTGACGTTGGTGTGTTGATCGAGCAGGCGCTCGACCGCCTCGCCATTACGCAGGATGAACTTGTCCCACCAGGGTCTGCGGTTATGCGGGCCGAGAAGGCGTGTGGGATGGTGGATGGCGATCAACACCGCGCTGCCCGCCTGCGCAGCAAGCTCGCTGCGCAGCCAGTCCAGTTGGGCGGGGCCGATCTCGCCCGCCCAGTCATCCGCGATGCGCGAATCCAGCCCGATCAACTGGATTCCAGGCTTGACCGTCCGGCTCCAGTAAGCCCGGTTGGCTTCCGGTGGCGGATCGGCCAGACGGGGGTCGATGATCGGCAGCGCTTCCGCAGGCCGGAAGGCAGCCGGATACGACTCGTGGATGAAGCCGTCATGATTGCCGGGCACGAAGTGCCAGGGCTTGCGGAGGGTGCCCAGCGCCTCCATGAACAGGCTCAGTTCGCCAGAGGTGGCGAGATCGAGCACGTCGCCGGTGATCAGCACGAAGTCCAGATCGTCGATCTGGTTCAGCCGGGCGAAGCACTCCCGCAGTAGACGCGGGCCGAGATCGCCCAACGTGCCCCACGAATCGCCCCGCTCGGAGATATGCACGTCGGTGACATGCGCGAAGTGGACGTATACGCTCATCAGCGTCAGCGCCTCGGCTCTCCAGCTTAGGCAGGGCCTCCTCTGATCGGCTTCCCCTGTCTACTCCGCTGCGTCCTGCGGCGACTCGGCGGATGGATGGATGAGCACCAGCTCGCTGTGGGCGATCCTCTCCAGTACAGGCAGCAGCCGCGACGTGTACGTGATCTGGCTGGCGGCGGAGGGGCTGGCGACAAAGGTCTGGATAATGTCCAGCGCCTGCTTCAAGGGCGCAGGCACGCTCACCGGAGAGGTGGTCTCTTCCGGCCTTTCCTGTTCCGGCTGGGCCGCACTCCTGCTGGCGGCAGCTTCGGGCAATGCGCCCTTCAGTAGCGCAGGCTTGGCCTTCCCATCGGCCTCGCCCGTCCCAGCCGGAACCAGCTCCGGCTGGGGTGGGCGGTCGTCCTTCAACGCGGCGGGCTTGGCCGCCTTCTCTGGCGTCACCTTTTCTTCGAGCCTCGCCATGCTGGCATCAGAGCCAGATTCGGGCAAGGCGCCTGTGGTCAGTGGCTCGGACTTCGTCTCGGCTTGCCCGGTAGGGGCAGGGGGGGATGGCTCGGGTTGGGAAACGGCGCGACCAGTGGTATCGACCGGCGCCAGACCCAGTTGCCGGATGATCGATACGGCCTCATGTGCGCCCTTCAGCTTGATCTTGAGCGTCGGCACGGTCTCGAGGGATAGGATCTGCAGCCGCCCCGGCCCGCGCCCCCGTAGTTCATCAATGATGCTCTGCACTTCCTGGACATCTTCCAGGTAGGGCACGACCTTCTTCATCACGAACTCCACGCTCACCGGCAGGGGCTGTGGGACGAACAGCAGCGTGTCTTCCTGCGCCAGCTCTGGAGCCGCCTCCGCCTCGCGCCGGAAGTAGACAAAAAGCTGGAGCCGCCCCAACCTGATCTGGTCGGTGCTGCGGAGCGTGTACGGCTTGTTGGGAATCAACTGTTGCTCGTTAAGCCAGGTTCCGTTCGTGCTGTCCAGATCGACCAGCTTGTACTCGCCATCCATATAGAGGATCATGGCGTGGCGGCGCGAAACTCCCAGGTCCTTGGCTCCGAAGCTGGTCAGATCGACGGTGGGGGGGTCTGCGCCAGGGGTGGCGCGCCCCAATGTGATCCGGGGCACGACCTTGTAGACCAGCGGGTCGGGTTTGCCGAGCGCAAACAGGGCCAGGGTGTCGGAGGGAACCTGGCTGAAATCAGGGGCCAGCGCCCGGACTGCCACCGGAGCCGGAAACCGGCGCATATCGCCTGTGGTAATCTCATCTTTGCGAAGTTCGAAGCTGTTCCCGCAGTGCTCACATTTGTCGGCGACAAGGGGGTTCTCGCGCCCGCAGACCGGGCAGAACTTCTTATCCGTGATCATCCTCTTTTCGCTCCTTGACAACAAGCCAACCTTGATAACGATCCGGCCCGGTGAGTGATGCCAGGTCTATGGCGTGGTCGCTCTGTAAATCTCCTCGCTCTGAGTATGAGGGTAATTATACACGAATAAGCCCACAACCAGCTTATAACCGCCGGGTGCTCCTCCCCTTCTCAGCGTTTGGCCGAAAATTCTTTCGGCTAAACCGCCGGTTTCAAGCGCTTAGCCGCATCCCCGGCCCTATGTGTCAGGGCGTTGGGGTTGCGCCCACCACGCCCGGCGTGGGGGTCGGCTCGGCGCACAACTCGAAGCCGCTGTTCACCAGGTCGATGATCCGCTCGTCCCCCTCGGCCTGCGCGCGTGCTTGCTGGAGATGAGGCAGCGCTTCGCCACATTGACCCTGGTTGGCATAGGCCAGCCCAAGCTGATACTGCACGTCCACGTTGTTCACACCCAGGGCCAGCGCCCGCTCGAATGAGGCGGTGGCCTCTGAATAGAACCCCTGGGTGTACTGAATCGTTCCGATTCGCACCCAGGGTGAGGCAAAGCCGGCATCCAGGTCAACGGCGGCCTGGTAGTTTTCCAGGGCGGAGTTGGGGTCGCCGATGTAGGTTTCGTACGTCCGACCGATTTCAAAGGGGATCAGGGCGCTGGCGGGCATGAGCGTCTGCGTCGTAAAGAACTGATCGAGCGCCTCATCATAGCGGCCCAGCACGCGATACACCCGCCCCAAGGCCATCCGCAGGTAGGGCAGGTTGGGGTGGAGTTGAAGGGCTGCTTCGTACTGAGTGGCGGCGCTGGCGTAGTCGCCCAGGTTTTCCAGGATGTAACCGTAGTCGCGCCGGATATCCACGTTGTTAGGGTCGAGCGACAGGGCGTGCTGGATGGTAGTCTGCGCCTGATCCCAGCGATCCAGATCGACCAGCGCCTCGGCCATATACGAATGGCCGAGGGCGAATGTCCCGTCGGCCTCCAGTGCCCGCTGGAGGTCGCTCAGGCCTTCCTCCGGGCGGCCCTGCCAGTCCTTGATCTTGCCCAGAATGGCGTAGCCATGCGGTGCGAAAGGGTCGGCCAGGATGGCCTTATTGGCCGCGTCCAGCGCCTCCTGAAGCGTGGCTTCGCGGGTTTGGCCATATTCCATCGCCGAGCGAAACACCAGCAGCCGCGCCACCTGGAAGGGATAATCGACCGTGTTAGGTGAGACCTCGGACGCCTGGCGATAATATTCGATGGCCTCGCTCAGGTTGCCTGCCTGGTAAGCCTGCTCCGCCTGGGCTGCATAATTGGTGGGATCGGCGCTGGCCGTGGGCGTCGGCCCGGTCACCCGCGCAGCCTCTTCCACCTGGGTGACGAGTAGCCCGCGCACCGTCTCCGGGTTAAGGTACACCCACAGCGCCCCTGCGATCAGGATCAGGTAGAAGACCACCCGGAACGGGTCAGAGCGGGGGGGTTGGCGGCGGCCTGGCGGTTTGTAATCCGCGTAGCTGCGGCGACCTCGCTTCCGGCTGCGGATGGGAATGCCCAATACAGGCCCTCCTGAATGGCGCGTTGCGATGGGGGTGGCGCTGGCAAGGGTCAATCGCCGCCCGAACCGTCCTCGCTGCCGGGCCGGGTGATGATCACATCCGGCTCCTCATACCCGTCCGGGAAGCCGTTGGTGAACCCCACTCCCTGATGGATGACGGCGTCTTCCGGCTTCACTGTGTAATCGCGGCACAGGACAAACAGGCGCAGGATGTTGTCCAGCGCCCCTGGGTCATCCAGCTCACGTTGCTGGTAGAGGCGAAAGGCGTGCACCGCCAACGGAACCGCCATATCGCACTGGTTACGGTAGTAATAGGCGGACGCCATCACGTAGTAGGACTCAATCGGCACCGGCTGGTAACCCGGCGCGTCTTCGTCCTGAGCCTCCCCCCAGGCGACGGCCTCCGCCAGGATGGCGATGGCATCCTCGTAGTTACGCCGGGTGAGATAGACCTGCCCCAGCCGGTTCCAGGCGGATATCATTACCCAGGGGGGAATATCGCGGTTGTCTGCGTCCCAGGGGATGCGTTGATTGAGCGGAATCGATTCGTCCTGCCATGGGTTGTCCGCATCGTCATCGAACAGGGTGTCACTATCAAGGTAGGGGCAGTCACGGCGATCTTCCTCAGGCACGTCAGTCTGGTTTTGCTGACACACCAGGAACACGGCCTGTTCGAGTGTCTCCTGAGCGGCGGCGTCATCGCGCATCTCGAAATACGTCTTGCCCCATTCGACGTACAAATAGGGATCGTCCGGCGTGCGCTGGGCGATCTCGGCATAGGTCTCGATTGATCGATCCATCTGCCCCGCGCCCCGGTAATTTCGCGCCAGCCCGTACCACAGGTCGAGCAGGTTGGGATGAAGCTGAAGGGCCTGGATGTACTGCTGAACCGCACCCTGATAATCGCCATAGAATTCAAGTACGTAGGCGTAATTGCGCCGCGCGTCGACGCTGTAGGGGTCGAGCCGGATCGCCATCTCCGCCTGCTCGCGCGCCTGCCGGTAGCGGCCCAGGTCGGCGTAGGCTTCCGCCAAGTAGGCGTGAGCCAACGCATAGGTCGGGTCCAGCTCAATGGCCTGCAGCGCCTCGATCTGTGCCCGGTCATATTCGCCCATCCAGTCCAGGGCGCGCGCCCGCGCCGCGTAGCCGCGTGCGTCCTCCGGCGCGATCAGGATCATCTCGTCGGCAACGGCCAGCGCCTCCTCGAACTGGTAGGTCAGCGTCAGCAGGCGGGAGTACTCAAACTGGAGCGGGATGTTCGCCGGGTCCAGCTCAGCGGCTTGGCGGTATAAGCTCACCGCTGTTTGAAGGTCGCCATTCATGTAGGCGCTCTCGCCCTGCGCGGCCAGATCGCTCGCTGAGGGGGTGGGGGTAGGAGAGGGGCCGATCATCGCCAACACGCGGGGCTGGACGACATCCATCCGCATATAGACGTACAGCGCCGCTGCCAGAATAGCGAGGTACACGATCACCAGTACCAGCGGGTAGCGCCGCCTGCGCCTGCCAAAAGTCAGATTGCCTCGGCCCAGCGGCTCACGCTTGATGTACATAGTGGATGAGACTGCTCCGTGCCCGGATAGGCCGGGCATCCTGGCCGTGATGTGCAAAGAGCGCCACTGCGGGCGCTGGTCGGAATGGGTTCACCCTGCGGCAAAGGGTACAAATGTCGCGGGTTGAGCGCCCGGCAAGCGCTGCCTGTGTATTATACTACACCAGCACTCGTCTGTTCCCTTTTTTTGTTGCCAGAGGGCCCTGTCACAAACCGCGCCGCGGTGGCGTTTAGAGGGCGAAACCGTATGGAAAACGGTGGAGATGATCTGTTGACCGCCATTTCCGATGCGCTGTTGCTGTGGCGTTTTTACCAGGGGGATGAAGCCTCCTTCGAGGCGCTGTTTCAGCGCCATTACGACATGGTGTACGGCGTGCTATTCCGCCTGACCGGAACGCGGGAGCAGGCCGAGGACCTGGCGCAGGAGGTCTTTCTGAAGCTCAGCCGGGGGCGGCTGGCGCATGGCGAGAACGTGGCCGGATGGCTATATCGGGTGGCCGTCAACACAGGTTACAACGCCTTGCGCGAGTCGGCGCGTCGGGGCCGCCGCGAGCGGCTCGCGGCGGCGGATGAGCCAGGCAGCGCCCCAGGCCCGGAGGAGGAGGCTCAACAGCGGGCCATCCAGGTGCGGGTGCGACGGGCGCTGGCCCGGATTCCGG
>DAOTYF010000141.1:0-6005 GCA_034434995.1 Anaerolineae bacterium | reverse complement strand
GCGGTGTACGGGCTGGCGCTGGCGCTGCTGAAGCCCCTTACGCCGGAGGAGCTGGCCGGGATCGCGCCGTTGCTGCCCGCGCGGATCAGGGGGCGGGTCGGGGTAGTGGAGGCTGTGCCGGGCGGCGATTAAGGGGTATATTATGCCTGTTGACCGGCATGGCCTGGCAAGGAGACGGAAATGCCTCAAACCGAGAAGTACTTGAAGCCAGAAGATGACGGCCTACCCTGCCGTCCCGCCAAACCGTATGTCCATTACAAGCTGAAGGCGCTTGAGGTCTATCTCACAATGGTCAACACGGCCATGCGCGATAAGTGGCCCAAACGACGTTACATTGACTTGCAAGCTGGCCCTGGCAAGAACCAGATCGGCGGTGCTATTGTGCTCGGCTCGCCCCTGATCAGCCTCACTATCCCGCATCCAGCGACCCATTTTATCTTCAATGAGTTGGATCCGCAGCTCTGCAATGCGCTCAGGCAGCGCGTATCCGCAAGCGAACTGCAAGATCAGGTCACGATCTTCCAAGCCGATCTGAACGAGATTGTCGGACAGATATGTGACGAGATTTCGGCAGGCGACCGCCGGGCTTCAGCTAGCGGCAAGTGGTCTAGTTTGAATGTCGCTTTCCTCGATCCTGAGGGGTTGGAGCTTCACTGGCAGACCGTGGAAAGACTTGCTCAGATGAGCAGGATGGACTTGATCATCACCTTTCCAACGGGCGGCTTGCTTAGAACCATTGGGCGGGGATACCTCGAGCGTGTTGATGAGTTCTTCGGTACGACCGGGTGGCGCTCTGTTTATGACCAATCAAGAAGCTGGCCGAGACGAGCACTGATCGATTTCTACAGACAAAATCTGGAGAAGTTTGGTTATCACATTGATATCGACCGTGATCTCCCTAGGGATTATATCGCCGTGAACAACTCGCGGAACGCCCAGGTGTACAGCCTGATCTTTGCCAGCAAACATCCCCTAGCAGACAAGTTCTGGCGACAGGCGGCTAAATCTGTGCAGCCTCGAAAACTACCGGGATTTGAGCTTGAATAGGTTGTGCGCTTGGGAACTCCTCGCGCCAGGGTGTCCACTTGAGGTTGCCCTTAAAAAAGACCTTCACCCCCTCCGCGTCTAGCACGTCAAGCACGTTCTGAACCCACTCGCGCTTGGGCTGATAGGCCCGTTTGCCATTGGTCGCCGCCCCGATAACCGCCCAGTCCAGGTTGGCTCCCTCCAAGAGAGGGGCCATGTCGAAGCTCAACGGCTCGATGCTCATCCACCGTACCGTCGCTTTTACCTGGTGTAGGATGCTCAACATTCTGGTCAGCATCCGACTCTGCTGAGAGGGTGACAGTCGCTTCCCGAACATGATCGACGGCGGTACGCTTACGCCAACCCACACGTTGGGGGGAAAGTCGAACTGAAGCAGGCGGGGAGCGTTCTTGGTCAATAGTTGGAACTGATGCCAATCTGCTCTCCGACACACCTCAAGCACTTGCTCGATCTCTTCGTCGCCAACCCAGTGCCCCATCAGGTCACTCATGCTGTCCAAAAAAATGCGCGATGGCCTAGCGAGTCTCAGCGGCTCCTGGAGAACTTCAGGACGCCAATAGTGGTGCTCAAAGCCATAGGGGTAAGCTGTGTTCGCCACCCGCTCAGCGATAGTTTCTGCATAGCACTCGGCAATGGAGCCATCCGGCATGACCCACCGGCATCCATGCTGGCAACCGCCAACCGGATTCCAGGTGTAATCAGTCCATTCGATGCCGCGCTTGGCAGAGGATTTCAACTGCCTGTTCATAGCCGCTCTAGAAAACTTGTTCTATTGTTGTAGTATTGTAGAGTGGTTTTGTTGCATTTGCAAGCACACAGTCCACCGCGCGGGCGCTTTGCTCACATGGGAAATTATACCCCGCTCACCGATCAGCGCCTCACGCGCCGGGCCAAGAGCCAGGGATGAGGCTGCGCGTGACTCACCCCTGCCCACCCATCGCTCAGCACCCGGCCCTCAGCACCTCCTATTCGTACGCCAGCGCCTCGCGCACGCTGACGCTGGCCGCGCGCTGCGCGGGTAGGAAGCTCGCCAGCGCCGACAGGAACAGCACCACCCCCAGCCAGGCCAGGTAGCCCACCGGCGCAATCGCAAAGCCCAGCGGGCGGTTGAAGAAGGCATTGCCCACCCCCACCACGAACCCGTAGGTGACCGGCAGGCTCAGCAGGATGGCGATGGCGTAGCTGAACAAGCCGATCAGCACGCCCTCGGACATGAAGATGCCCCGCATCGAGCCGTGCGACGAGCCGATGGCCCGCATCACCCCGATCTCGCGGGTGCGCTCTAGCACGTTCAGGCTCATCGTCGAGGCCAACCCCAGCCCGCCGACCACCCCCAGCAGCACGGCCATGAACAGCATGAAAGCGACAAAGAAGTTCACCATGCCGATCATCGCGCCCATGAACGAGCTGATCGTGACCGCCTGGAAGACAGGGATGCCGACCTCCTGGAAGTGCTCCTCCACCTCGCGGGCGACGGTGTCCTGAACGTCGGGGTTGCGGCTGGTGGTGCGGATGATCGCCACGAACGACTGGCCCGCCGCCCCCTGCAGGCGGGTGATGTAATCGAACGAGGCATAGCCGAACTGCGGGCCAACCAGGTTGACGATCCCCACCACCTCCATCGTGCGCTTGGTGTCCCCGAAGTCGAGCCGCACCCGGTCGCCGACCCGGATATAAGGCTCGGTGTTGAGCACCTCCGAGGCGAGCACCAGAGCATCCCGGTCGCCCGGCTGGAGCCAGCGGCCCTCCAGCATGGTCGGCTCAATGAATTGGGTGTCGGGTGGCGGGGCGAAGATGGTGATCGCCGTCCCCTCCTCCGGCGCAGCCTGGGTGTTCGGCGGCCCGCCACGGCGGCGAGGATGGGGGATATCCGGATCGGGGGTGGCGACTGTGACCCCCGCCGGGCGCAGGATGGTGGCCGACGCAAAGCCCCACCCCTCGACGCGCTCCACGCCTGCCACCCGGATCGCCTCGCGTTGCAGCCGGCTGACCGGCTGAGGCTCGCTCAGGATGACTTGGACATCGTAGCCGAACATCGCCAGAATCTGGTCAAATCCCCGCAGCAGCGACAGGCGGGTGTTGAGCACGGCGATGAAGATCGCCCCGGCGCTGGCCAGCGCGATCAGGGTCAGGGCCAGGCGGCCCTTGCGCCGGAAGGTGTTACGCAGCGAGAGCAGCGTCGGGCGCGGCAGCCCCCGGATGCTCGCCAGCCAGCGGTCGAACGGGCTTGTGCCCACCATCGCCCCGATCCCGTAGTCGCTGATCGCCTCACGTACCGTCGTCCGCACGCCCAGCAGCACCGGGATCAACCCCGCCACCAGCGGCGTCAGCACGCCCGTTGCCGCCTGGAGGAGGATAACGAAGGCTGGCACTTGCTGGACGAACCCGCTAAGCGAGCGCACCGTATTGACGTTGAGAAAGTTCGCCAGGGCCAGGTTCATGCCCCAGGAGAGGATCACCCCGACGGGCAGGGCGATGCCGAACGCCAGCAGGCCATAGGCCCCCGACATCGCCAGGTAGATGCTTGCCACCTGTCCGCCGCTGGCGCCGATGGCCTTCATCATGCCGATCTGCCGCTTCTGCTGAGTCAGCAGCGAGGTGACGGTGTTGATGACCAGGAAGCCGGATAGCCCCAGCGCCAGCAGGCCGAGGATCATCAGCACCAGCACCACCGCAGCGATGAAGTCCGAGGCCCAGTGCTGGCCCGGCGGCGTGACCTGCGTGGCGAAGACCGTGTGCCCATAGCGGTCCAGCAGGTCGCCGATCTCGTCGGCGGCCACTTCGAGCTGCGCCTGGGTGGTCAGCGCAGGGTCGGTTTTGATCAGCAGTTGATCGTAGCTGCTGGAAAGGCCAAAGTGGTTCAGGGTGTCCAGCGACACATAGCCGGTCAGGATGGGCACAATCGAGGCGGGGGCCGCGTTGAAGTCGTGTACCACGCCCACCAGGGTCAGGTCACGCTTGCTGCCGTCCGGCAGCTCGATCCGGATCGTGTCGCCCAACTCGACGCCCGGCAGGCGGGGCAGGGATTGGCGCTCCAGCAAGATTTCGCCCCGCGCAGGGTCGAGCGTGCCCGCCTCCAGCTCGATGCGGTTGATCGTCATCCGCTCAAAGTCCGGCACGGCCATCAGGCTCAGAAATGACCACGACCTGCCGTTCCACACCTGCACCTGCGCCGAGGTGCTGGCGGCCACCTCTTCGACGTACGGGAAGGTGCGGGCCGTCCGCAGCAGGCTCTCGTCGAACGACGACAGGGTGAAGGTGATGGTGGCCGGGTTGGTGAGGGCGAACCCCTCGTTCATGTTCTGCACCAGCACCCTGCGGGTGATGAACATGCTGCCAAAGGCGAATACCCCGACGGCGATCCCCAGCACCACCAGCATGGTGCGGACCTTGTTCTCCCACAGATCGTTGATGACTTTCGCCCAGCGCGGGCTTGGTAATGTGTTCATGAGGGTGCGTCTCTTTCCAACTTGGTCCAGGTCGGCTACAGTATCCCTATTCGAAACACCAGCAGATAGGAGTTTATGACACGCCAACGCCTTGATCAACTTCTTGACCTGTTCCATCGCCGGGCGCGGATCGCCCGCACCTTCGGGATGCAGCTCTCTTTCACCGATGAAGGCAACGCGGTGGTGGAACTGCCCTACAACCCCGGCCTGGATCACGGGCAGGGCGGGATTCACGGCGGGGTGTATTGCACCCTGCTCGATACGGCGGGCTGGTTCACTGCCGCCGCGCAGCAGGAACCGGGAATCTGGGTTGCCACAGCGGAGATGTCCGTGCATCTGCTAGCCCCGGCGCGGGAAACGTCGCTGCGTGCCGAGGGCCGGGTGCTCAAGGTGGGGAAGCGGCAGACGATCTGCGAGATGCGCCTGTTCGACGGGCAGGGGCAGTTAGTGGCTCACGCCACGGGGACGTTCGTCGCGCTGCCCGGCGTGGCCTGGGAGTGATAACCGGGCCGCTAGCGATGCGCGGCGGGGGCGTCTAGCACGGCAAACAGCTCGCCGAGGGCCAGGCTGAAGCCCGGCAGCACGTCGCCGCCATCCAGCGTGCCCTGCGCATCTACCGTGCGCGCCCCCTCCGGTGTGTGGACGGTCGCCGTGCGCGACCTCGGGTAGAGCACCCACACCAGCCGCGTGCCGCAGCGCAGGAAGTCGGTCACTTTGTCGTGGATGTCGCTCGCACTGTCGCCCGGCGAGACGACCTCGACCGCGAGGTCGGGGGCAAACGGGATGTAACCCTCTGGCGGTCCCTCGGGCAGCCGGTCGGCCCGCACGAAGCCCACATCCGGCGCGCGCCCCGTGTCCCGGCCATCCGGGTTCTTGAACAGGACGTAAGCCGTCCCGGCGCCCGTACAGTAACCCAGGCGGTTTGACTTCACATAGCCCCGTATCCATGTGCCGATCTCCAGCGCGACGACCCCATGCTGCCCACCGGTTGGCGACATCACGATGACGATCCCCTCCACCAGCTCAAGGCGCTGGTCGGCGTATTCGGGGAGGTGCGACATCTCCCACAGTTCCTCGGCACTGGTGGTTCGTTCCTGTACGGCCACCGGATTACCCCCGACGATCCTCTTTCAGCTCGCCCATTATAGCATGGCCGCCGGGCTACGGCGTGCTCAGCGCCAGGCCAATCGCCACGATCACAGCGATCACCAGCAGGATGAACACGGCTGCCAGCACCTTCATCCACACCCCCTCGCCCGGCTCCGGGCGATCCTCCTCCGAGGGATGGGTGATGGCCTCCCCCGATGGGGCGCGAAAGGGTTGGCGCAGGGCATCGTATTCCGCCCGGCGGGCGGGATCGCTCAGCACGCTGTACGCCTCGTTGATGGCCGCCATGCGGGCCGCCGCGTCGGGCGCGGGGTTGGCATCGGGATGGTACTTCTGCGCCAACCGCCGGTACGCGGCAGCGATCACCTCCGGCTCGGCGGCGGGATCGACCTGGAGTACTTT
>DAOTYF010000140.1:0-5537 GCA_034434995.1 Anaerolineae bacterium | reverse complement strand
TCTATCACATCCGTGTCAGTTGCGACCGCCCCGTCGCCAAGGCCGACTGGGGCAAGGCCATCAACCTATGCAACACCTGGAACAAGGAGCGCCGCTGGCCTAAGTCGTACCTGGTCGTGCGCGACCCCAGCACGGACTCCCACGGCAGCATCTACGTGGAGGAACAGATCAACCTGGAATCAGGTATTCACCAGGAGCTTCTGGACGACTTCACGGATACGACGATTGCCACCGCCTTCGCCTTCTGGGAGTGGCTGCACCGCGAGCAGGGGATGTGAGCCAATCTACGGGTGGGGCTGCCTAGCCAAGTCCCGCCCGCTTATCTCTGATCCGGCTGCGGTTTGTTCGTCCACCTCAGCTTGACCACATAGTTGGCCTCCACACCGACCTTGCCGACGGCAAAGTTGCCCGCCTCGCCAGTGGTGGTCAGGCTGAACTCGACCTCCACTTCATCGGCCTGCAGGTCGCGTAGCTTCGCCATCAGAGTCCGGGCTGATTCCTTGACCGTGTTGAGGGCATCGGCAAACCGCCTGGCGGGCTGTAAATCCGCTGGCCCGCGCGAGGTTTGACCGGCATAGCCTCCTGCCTGCTCCGGGGCCGCAACGAGCAACGTCGAGCCGTCCTCCAAGACATACTCAATAAACTCAGGCATGGCAACGGGCCTCCTGGATGTGGGGTATACTGGTGCGCCAATTGTATTTCCATTCGCGCTGGATACACAATCCATGAGCAAGCGGTTGCCCCGACTTCTACGTTGGCTGGATGCCAGGCGATGGCGGAACCTCACCATTGCCGGGCTGCTGATCGCCCTGCCTCTGATTGGCTGTGTGGGGACGGACGAAACGCCCCTCTACCTGATTACGGCCCAGCCAGGCATGTCACCAATGCCCTCGCTGCCCCCCACACCCAGCGCAGCGGCGACGCCCACCTCCGCACCCCTCAGCCCGACCCCGGTTCTGCCCACCACCGCTTTGGCGCCCGCGCTCGCCACCTCGACGACTCTGCCCTCGCTCGGCTATTCGCCGGTGGCCTCGAACCGCGATTGGACGCCCATTCTCCAGAGCTTCGACGGCGTTGTCATGGCCCTGGTTCCGGCGGGCTGCTTCAGCATGGGCAGCCAGAACGGCGATGAGGAAGCCTCCCCAACCAACCTTCAGTGCTTTGAGCGCCCTTTCTGGATCGACCGGACAGAGGTCACCAATGCGCAGTTCGGCTCCCAGGGATTGGTTCCCGGGCCGGATCGCCCCCGCGATTCGGTCAATTACCTCGATGCCTCAGCGTGGTGCGCGCAGCGAGGAGCGCGCCTGCCGACTGAAGCTGAGTGGGAGTACGCAGCGCGCGGCCCCGACGGGTTGATTTATCCCTGGGGAGATACCTTCGATCCGGACAACGCGGTCTATGTGTTGAATGCCCAGGGCCAATCTGCTAACGTGGGAAGCCATCCGGGCGGCGCGTCCTGGGTCGGAGCGCTGGATATGGCAGGCAACGTATGGGAATGGACGAGCACCCTGTATGCCCCTTACCCTTATGATCCGCTGGATGGCCGTGAGAACCCAGACGACTGGGATAGCCCGCGCGTCATCCGGGGCGGCTCGTACGATAACGAGGCCCCCTTCCTACGGACGAGCACTCGCAAGGCAAAGCACCCCTTGTTGGAGTGGTATGGCTATGTTGGCTTCCGCTGCGTGCGTCCGGCGGATTTGCAGCTTCCATAGAGGCAGGCCGCTGCAAAATGGAAGGCCCCTAGCGTCAGATAGCGCCAGAGAAGAGATACCGGCGTCCGGGCCAGTCAGGACATGAGATTTGCGCCATAGACGCATTTACCTATATACCTGGAGAGACAGGAGCGCACACCCGCCATGCAAACTGATCACGTTGAATCGCCCCCCAACCGCTGGCGCACACTGGCCGCCACTGTGCGCTGGACGCGCTCAAGCTCCATCCTGCTGTCGCTGTTCTTCACCACAATTGCGCTGATCGTGGTGGTGTGGTGGCCGCTGACCGAGGAGCTTCTATCGTACATAGACTGGCAGGGCAAATGGTGGCTGTCCATAGACTGGCTGTTGATCGGCATCTTCGTGGCGATGTCCTCCCTGATCGTGGCCGGGGCCGATCTGCGAGTGGATGGGCTGATCATCCTGGTGGGGACGTTCGGCGGGCTGGTGATCGAGAGTTGGGGCACGCAGACTCTGCTGTGGAGCTACTATACACTTGAGCGCCCCCCACTGTGGATCATCCCCGCCTGGCCGATTGCCAGTTTATCGATTGACCGCATCGTGCGGGTGCTCGGCCTGGTCGTGCCATCCCGTCAAGAGCGGTGGTTCCGCATCCTGTACTGGATGGTATTTGTGGCCTTCATGGGCTGGATGGTAGCCTTCACTCGCCCGACCCTCGCACAACCCATGACGGTCGCGGCGCTGGTGCTGTGCACGGCGTTGATCATCACACCGACGGACCACCGCTTAGCCGTCCTGACCTTTGCGGCTGGCTCTGGCCTGGGATACTTCCTGGAACTATGGGGCACAACCCGGCTGTGCTGGACGTACTACACCCAGGAAACGCCCCCCCTCTTTGCCGTGCTGGCGCACGGAATGGCAGCGGTGGCCTTCTGGCGAGCGGGTCTGTTGATGAAGCCCTACTACGAGGCGGTGTGGCGGCGGATCGCCAGCCGGGCTGACGCTCAATGAGCAGCGGCCCCAGACTTCACCCCCTCTTCTTCGCCACACGTCCCTACTCCTGCTGCACTACCAGCAGGAGCATCGCTAGCGCCAGCCCGTCGAGAATCGCCCCCGCCATCCCGTTCGCTTGCATCCCCCCAGCGAACAGCAGCGGCCCGACCCACGCACCAAGCGCCCGCCCCAGCGAGAAGGCCGCCCCGTACCCCGCCATCATCGTCGCCCGCGCGCCCGGCACCAGCTCCGAGAGCAACGGCACGGAGGCCACCACCGAGAACTCGAAGGTGAGATAGAACAAGAACAGCCCGGCCAGCGCTCCTGTCAGGCTGAAGCCCATGAACGGCAGCAGCAGGCACGCCCCGGCGTTGAGCGCGATCCCCGCTGCCACCGCCCGCCGCTTGCCGACCCGATCCACCAGGGCCGCTACCAGCCCCTCGCCGCCCAGCTCCGATAAGCCGATCACCGCCGAGGCCGCGCCCAGCGCCGCCACCTGGAGCCTAAACGCCCCCTCGATCCACGCGCCGAACACCACGTTGACCACCTCGTTAGCAGTGCTGATGCCCAGCGCCACCGCCAGCGCGCCCACCGCGACTGGGTGCATGATCACCGTCCGCAGGCTGCCCACCAGCGAGGGACGCGCGTCACAAGAAGAGGGGGCATCAGCGGGGATCAACCGTCCGATCACCAGCGCCGCGACGATGCCCAACGCGGCCAGCCACGGGAAGGGCGCACGCCAGTCCGAGCGGGCGATCAGCCAGCCGGCAGCAGGCACGCCGAACAGAAAAGCGGCTGACCAGCTCATCTCGGTGATCGCCAGCGCCGTGCCCCGCCTCTCGTAGGGCACGCGGTCGCCGACGAATGCCTGCATCCCCGGATCGAAGACCCCCTTGCCCGCCGCGCCCAGGATCAGCCCGGCGAACAGCGCCGGGAGAGTCGGCCACACGACGATCAGCGCCATCCCGGCGGCGAACAGCCCCAACCCGATCAGCATCGCTGCGCGGCGGCCCCATACATCGGCCACCGATCCGAGCAGCGGCGCGAGGAACCCCAGCAGCGACCGCGCTGAGACAGCCTGAGTCACCGCCATCAGTTCCACGCCCAGCCCGCGCGCGATCACGGGCAGGAAGGGGTAGACCATCCGGTAGCCAGTGTTCTGCACGGTGCGGATGCTGGTAAAGATGGCGATCTGTGCTCGTAGACGGTCCGGCGGGGGCAAGGGGGTGCTTTCCACACTGGCTCCACTTTGAAGTCAACTACCCCCGGCTGAAGCCGGGAGCTTGTAGCTGCCCGAAGGCGCTATCTTGAGCAAGAAGCTTGTTTGGCTGGTTGACAACAGCCCTGGCCTGGGTGCGCCCGTAAGCCTACCTGCAGAGGAGCAGGGGCGAGGCTCAGCGCGGCATAGCGGGGGGAGCAGTTACATCATCCCCTTGTACGCGCCCCCATCCACCGGCAGCATCACACCGGTGACATACGAAGCGCGCGGCGAGCATAGGAACACAGCCACGCTGGCAAACTCCTCCGGGGTCGCCATCCTGCCGAAGGGGATATCCGCCGCCTGCCTGGCGATCTCCTCCTCGACAGTCGTGTTATGGCGCGCCGCGCGGGCCTCCATGAGGTCGGTGACGCGCTCCGTCTCTGTCCAGGAAGGCAGGATACTGTTGAAGCGGATACCCTCTCGGCCCAACTCCAGAGCCAGCGATTTGGTCAGGCCAATCACAGCCATCCGCAGGCTGTTGGATAGGGTCAGGTTAGGGATAGGCTGTTTAGCCGTGATCGAGGTGATGGTCAGGACGGCGGGTGCGGAGGATTGCCGGAGGTGGGGCAGAGCCGCGCGGATCAGGCGGACAGCGCTCAGGATGGTCAGGTCAACAGCGGCTTGCCATGCAGCATCGTCCAGTTCCTCGAAGCCCGCGCTGGGCGGGCCGCCTGCGTTGGTCACCAGGATATCCAGCCCGCCATATTCCTCGACGACGCGCTCCACCAGCCGGGTGATGTCGTCCGCACGGGTCAGGTCGGCAGCAACGCCCAGTACGGGATAGCCGGTCTCCGCACAGATGGAATCAGCCGCCGCGTTGATGTGCGCCTCATTCCGGGAGCAGATCGCCACATGGGCCCCCTCCCGTGAAAGCTGCAAGGCGGTCGCATAGCCCAGCCCCTGGCTGGCAGCGGCCACCAGCGCCACCCGTTGGTTGAGCTGCAGATCCACGTCCCCTGGCTCCTGGTGAGAGAAAGGACAAGCGATGCCCTCTACCCCATTGTATCATTAGCTGTCAATGCGCCGCCGAAGGGGCTGAGGATATGCCGCGCGATCACTCGCGCCGCGAACCGACTGCGCCGAACAGCACGGCCAGCCCACCCACGATCAGGAAGACCGGCCAGACCTTGCCCCAATCCAGGTTCCAGAAGCTCACCAGGAATAGGATCGCCAGCACGCCTGCGCCAATGGCCTTGCTGCGTACCTCCCGGTTGAGCTGCTGCCCATTGGCCTGGTACACTTGCCAGGCGTTATAAGCTAGCAACCCCGTCGGGATCAGCAGCAAGAGCGACCACATATTCCCCGGCAGAAATCGGAAGACGTTCAGCAGGCCGAAGGTTTGAAGCAGAAAGTAGATGCCCAACAGGATCAGGATGGCCCCGCCCAGCGCCGGGCCAGAGAGCCTGGATAGGCGGCGTGAAGGACGCTCAGTGGGGGGAAGCTCGCTGCTCATGATTCCTCACATTGTGTGGTGATACAGATAGGATCACCCCGGCACGCGGGGAGTGTGCTACAATAACCTTATCCTACACCCTGTACGCAGCCCGACAGCCGGAGTTGCAGCCTCTATTTGGAGACGGCAATGGCAACCATTCAAGCACCAACAG
>DAOTYF010000139.1:0-2510 GCA_034434995.1 Anaerolineae bacterium | reverse complement strand
GGGGTGGGGGTGAGGCTCCGAGCGGCATCCATTCAGCGCCCCGCCCCTGCCAGCGCCTGCGGCACGCACGTCACACTGCCGGGGTGGCCATGGTCGGGGTCTGGTTGCCCCGGATCAGGGCATATAGTAGGCCGCCGACCGCCCCGAGGATCGCATAAAAGACCAGGCCCCAGCACGCTGACGTGAAGATGCCGATCACCCCACCGCCGGTGGTAAAGGCCATCTGCTCCAGGATACCGGGTGGCATGTCCACGCCCGCCTGTTCGAGTTGCTGGAACGCCTGAGCGGTAGCCTGGGCCGTGACGCCGAGCAGGCCCAGCAACAGCCCGACCAGACCGGAGACGATGCCCCACACCAGGCCCGCCACCGCGCCGCTGATCGCGCCGCCCAGAGCATAGGTTCCCGTGTTGGACGGGTTACCCTGCTGCTGGTCAAAGTAACCGTAGGCCGCGCCCACTGCCAGATACAACACCCAGCCCAAGCAGCAGCAGGCGATCCCCACGAGGGGGATGTTGCGGAGGATCGCCGCCACCGCACCGACGCCCGCGCCGATGGCAATCGCTCGTATCAAAGCCGTCTGGTTGAAATTCATGGAGTTCCTCCTTGAGAGAGTACCGAGTACCGAGTTCCGAGTGCCGAGTGCAGGCAGCGTTCCTGGGAACTGCGGATGGGCCAATGCGCCCATTGTAGTGAAATCGCGCCGGAGCGCCAGCCGCGCCTGGCGCTTCGGGGGACATCCATCACCCCAACTGCATCGCAATCGTCAGTATGCCGGGCGAGCCAGCCGCTCTAGAATGGGAGCACAAGCAGCGATAGGCCCTCTCCGCGGCTTGCTCAGGCCCATCCCCCTTTAGGAGGAAGCTACGATGATGATCCGAATCGTCAGCGACACCCTGGCTAATCTGCCACCCGAGATCGTGGATCGCTACCAGATTCCCCTCGCGCCGCAGTATGTGGTATTCGGCGAGGAATCGTACCGCGAGCTATTCGACATGAGCGCCAGCGAGTTCTACTCCCGGCAGGCTGTCGCTGCCAAGTTGCCGTACACCAGCGCGCCCTCGCCTGGCGACTTCGAAGTCATCTACGGGGCGATCCTGCGCGAAGACCCCCGCGCGACCATCCTGTCGATCCACCCCAGCGCGGAGGTCAGCGGGACGGTGCGCTCGGCGCTCCCGGCGGCGGCGATGTTTCCCGACGCGGACATTCACGTGTTTGACACGCGCTCGGCGTCGCTGGGGCAGGGTTTGATGGTGCTGGAAGCCGCCCGGATGGCCGAAGAGGGGGCCGACCTGCCCGCGATCCTGGCGCGGCTGGAAGCCATGCGCGATGCCATGCGGGTGCGGTTCGTGGTCGCCACGCTGGAGTACCTGGCCAAAGGGGGGCGGATCGGCAGGGCGGCCCACTTGATCGGGGCGATGCTGGACATCAAGCCGGTGCTGGCGTTGAACGACGGGGTGGTGGAGCCTCACGCCCGGTTCCGCACTCACCGGCGCGCGCTGGCAGCGCTTCAGGAAGAGGTGATCAGCGACGCGAAAGGCAAACCCGGCCTGCACCTGGCGGTGATGCACGCCGCGTGCGAGGACGAATGCCGGGCCTTCACCGAGGCAGTGTGCGCGGAGCTGTCCCCGGCGGTGTTCCTGACCGGGGAGCTGAGTCCAGCGGTGGGGGCGCACGTGGGGCCGGGAACGCTGGGTGTGTGTTGGTATTACCCATCGTGACGGGGCCGCCCCAGCGGGGAGGGAGGGGAATGAGGCTGCATCGCGGGCTGGCAGCCCTGGGGGCGGCCCTGTTGACCCTCGCCGTCCTTGAAGGGCTGGCCCGCGCCCCAGCCGTCGAGGCAGCGTTACCCACGCCGACCTACGGCAGTGCGCGTAGCGATCTGGACGTGAAGCTAGCGCGGATCGAGGCATTCGCGCGGGGCGGGCCGGTGCCGTGCATTGCCCTCGGCAGCTCGATGGCCGCGCAGGGCTTTGACCCGGCGGCCTTCAGCGCGGGGTACGCACAACAGGCGGGTGAGCCGCTGCGCTGCTTCAACTTCGGGCTGAACGCCTACACCGCCTCCGGCAACGCGCCGGTGGCCGAGATGCTCGTCCGCCGCTACCGCCCCGCCCTGTTGATCTTCCTGACCACGCCCCGCGATTTCAGCGCCGCCTTCGACCGCCTGTACCCCGGCTGGGATTCCCCAACCCGCTGGCTGCGCTACCAGCTTGGCGAGTTTTCGGTGAAGGGCTGGCTGATCGACCACTCCCACGCCGTCCGCTACGCCCTGTTGCTGCGCGACCGGCTGCGGCCCGGCGGCGCGGAGGCGATCCGCGCGCGGGCGTGGCTCGAGACGTTGATCCGCGCCGATGGCTACCAGCCTATCACCGACGTGGAGCGAGTCGATCTGCCGCCGGATCGCACCGCCGACGCGGTGGCCTACGCCCTGCTGTGGGATTACACGCTCGACCCCGCCGACCTGGACGGGCTGGGGCGCATCCTGAGCCTGGATGGGGAGGGCGTGCAGGTGG
>DAOTYF010000138.1:0-60941 GCA_034434995.1 Anaerolineae bacterium | reverse complement strand
GGGATGGGGCGGGCTGAGTGATATGCGGGCGTGTCTGGGATGGTTGCGTCTGGTCTCCGTCCGCTTCTCCCCTCCGTTCAGGTACGAGGTCCCCCGAGGGATCGTTGGCCATGGGCTGATCCTTCCACCGCAGCAGGATAGTTGCAGGTATGATAGCATACTTCCTGTGCTTCGGCTGGCGCCCCCTCAGACTGCCTGGGCGGATGGACCTCAAATGCCCGGCCATTAGGGCGGAACCGGGAACACCTCCGCCCGAATCGCCATATCCAGCCCCTGCGCCTGCCCCAGCAGCCCCGCCACGGCCTCGCCCAGGGGCAGCGCGCTGAGTGCCTCGATGTGAGACCGCGCCTCTTCGACCGTATCCGAGGCGCTGATACGCTTGGCTGCATCTTCGGCATCGGCGGCTACGAGCAGCAACTCATTGATCTGACTATCGATGGCAGGCTCCGGCACCCCGGTTGCCCCCGCTATTGCCTCATCCAGCAGCAGTAGATAGTTGATCACACCGACCCCGTCACCTGGATTCTCAATGCGCCCATTGCCATCCCAATCGGCGAAGTCCGGGCTTTGCTCGCCAACCAGAAGGTTGATGGTGTGTTCCGCGTGTTGCTTGCCCCCGCTGAGATTATTTGCCACCAGGGCATCAATAGCGAGCTGGCGGTGGCTATCATACGTGTTGGCCTCCCTACCCAGGCTGCCTAGCACTGCCGCTTGGAGAGTGGACTCGCGCGTTTTGGAGAACAGCAGCCTCGCGCGAGCCACCGTCTCTGGCAGGACCTCCCCTACGTAGATCAACGTGTCGGGCGTCTGGGGATCAGGATCGTTGGCAGGCTCCAGGCTGAGGGCAAACCCGCTGTACTGGGTGATCAGGATCGCCCCATCCGGGTCGGTGAACTCGACCTCTACCCGTTCATTGGCTAACTCGACTATACCCAGGCTGAGCAGATCGCCCTCTGGCTCGGTCAGCCATGCCTCATAGACATAGCCATCTGGCAGCGAGGGCACGTCGGTCAGAGTAACGGTCACGGAGGAATCGCGGAACTGTACTGTGCCGTGAGAGATGGTTGGATCCTGGGTGGGCAGCACAACCGATTCGTCTACCGAACTGAAAGTGGCCGTTGAAGCGCTGGAGTCTTGTGAAAGGGTCGCCGCTGACTCCGCTGCCCCACCTCTAGCCCCCACGGTAACCTCGTCGGCAGGCTCCTGGTTGAACATGCCCAGCAATGCCACTAGGCTGACGATCAGCGCCAGTGCTCCAATTGCGCCCACGATCCACACTGCCGGGCCGGCCTGCGTGACCACCTGGGTGGTTGTTGTCCCGGCAGGGGGTGTGGCTGCCCCAAGGCCAGTTTGCAGGTGCAGATTCCGGGTTGCCTGGGGTTCAACGGGCACAGAGGCGGCCTCAACAAAGTGCGGCTCTGTGATCATGCCTGCGCTCAGGCGGAGGGCTGCCAGCAGGCTGGCAGCTAGATCGCTGGCCCTCTGGAAGCGCATGGCAGGGTCCTTGGCTAGGGCGCGATCCACTACCGCCTGTAGCTCCGGCGAGCCGTCGGGCAGCGGCGGAGGTGGCTCTGAGATGTGCTTGATCAGGATCGATGCCTGTGTATCGCCATCGAAGGGTAAAACACCGGCCAGCATCTCATACAGCATGATGCCCAACGAATATATATCGGAGCGGCTATCCACCCCCTCCCCGCGTACCTGCTCTGGACTCATGTAAGCGGGTGTGCCGATGATCACCCCAGAAGCCGTCTGCACACTGGCATCGGCCATACGGGCGACACCGAAGTCCGTCAGAATCGGTTGCGTCCCTGCCGGGAGTGGTTCATTGGGATCAATCGAACCATGCTCGTGGCGCAGCATCACGTTGGCGGGCTTCACGTCGCGGTGAATCACACCGCGCGCGTGGGCATAATCGAGTGCCTCGGCCAGGGCAGCGATTAGCGTTGCCACCGTCTCCGGCGCGAGGCGGCGGCCCATCTTCCTTTGGTGGGCCAGATAGTCCTTAAGAGAGATACCTTCCAGCAGCTCCATGACGATGTAAGGGCGGTCGTCGACCACATCGAAATCGAATACCTGGACGATATTCGGGTGGCGCATCGTGGCGACGGCCTGCGCTTCCCCTCGAAAACGCCCTTGCAGCGTCTCGTCGTTTGAGAGGTGGGCGTGCAGAATCTTCACCGCCACAGGGCGGTTAAGCGTTGTGTGACGCCCTAGATACACATCGGCCATCCCACCGCGCCCCAGCAACTGCTGGATTTCCACCTTGGATAATGTGCGGCCAACCCACTCTGACATCATGCCACTCCGCTACACGGCAGCGATCACTGGCCCGCTCTGACTTGCGAAGATAAGTGACGCGAATTGTAGCATAGACACAACCCACTGCAATCGGATACACAAACCGGGCTGCTCGCCACCGAGCAACCCGGCTCAATTTGACTGGGCAATACAGAGTGCTACCGGATGAGCAATCCGGGGGCATTCCACCCGCTGGCCTGGATCACCATGATCAATGTGGGCCCATAAGCAAACACGATCAGCGCCACCGCACCCCAGATCCACACCCGCCACTGATCCAACACCGCTGGGGCATGTTCCGGCCCAGATAGCGCCTCTGCCAGTGGCACATCCACATCCTCCGCCGTGCCCTTCTTCATCAGCAGCGTGCCAGCGACGTTCACCAAGTACAGCAGCCCGCTGATCGTCAGGATCACCCCACCGACCGCCGTCAGCAGCATGGCGGTCTGGAAGCCGCCCAGTGGTAAATTGGCCGTACCCTGGATGAGCTGCTGAGTGTAGCTGGCCACCGCGAACGGCACGCGGCGCGGTGCGCCAAGCAGTCCTGCCCAGTGCATCCCGCGCCCGAAAAGCACCATGCCGATGAACCACGTCCACGCCTGCGCCAGCGCAACCCCTTTGCTAAACAGCCGCCGCTTGGTGATGTACGGCAGTAGCCAGTAGGTAATGCCCATGAAGGTCAGCGTGGATGCCGTGCCTACGGTTAGGTGGAAGTGGCCAGGAACCCAGGTCGTGTTGTGGACGACGAGGTTGACGTTGTACGAGGCGTTGATCACACCGCTGATGCCGCCCGCCGCAAAGACGATCATGGCAAGCACTTGGGTCGCAAAGCTCGGTTCACCCCACGGCAGCCGGAAGATCCACCCCACCAGGCCCTTGCCGCCACGCTGCTTGCCGGAGTACTCTAGCGAGGCCATCAGTGTGAAGGCAGTGATAAAACTAGGGAAGGCTACTGCGTAGGTCAACGCTCCGTGAATCCCCTTCCACAACGAGCTGATGCCGGGATCGGTGTACTGGTGGTGTAGGCCCACCGGCACTGAGAGCAGGATGAACAGCATGAAAGCCAGCCGTCCCAGCGGATCGGAGAACAACTTGCCGCCCGCCTGTTTGGGCACCATCGCGTACCACGACACATAGGCCGGGAGCAGCCAGAAGTACACTAGCGGGTGTCCAAAATACCAGAACAGCGTGCGGGCCAGCAGCGGGTTGGTGTTCTCGATCAATCCCAGCGACCAGGGTATGACCATCATCAACATCTCGGCAGCCACGCCAATCGTGGCAATATCCCATACGATCCAGGTGGTCAGCGTCCCAACTGCCGCCAGCGGCGTCTTGACGCCGGGATTTTCCCTGCGCCACGCGGCCCAGGTGGCGTAGAAGTTGGCCGAGTGGATCCACGTCCCCACCACCACCAGCGTCAAGCCAATGTAGTGTGCCGGGTGAGCGCGCATCGGCACGTAGAAGGTATACAGCACGTTGGCATTCCCGGTCAGCATGGCCCAGCCCGCCAGCCCCACGCCGATAAGCATGACGCCGAAGGCCAGCCAGCTCAGCCAGTTGGCCACCATCTTCCGCTCCAGCGCCCGGCTGATGGCGACCATCAGGAAGCCGCTGATGAAAAAGGTCGTCCACGTCAGCGCGTTGAGAACGCCGTGCAGGGTCAGGCCCCGGTAATACGTCCCGAAGATCGGGGCAAGCTGCGGGTACAGGTTGATGCCCGCATGCTCCAGCGCCTGGAACAGCCCAATCAGCCCGCCGACGGCAATCGCCAGGAAGGCGATGACCAGAAACCAGAAAGCAAGCCTGCGCTCTTCACGGTAGTCGTAGGTCATTTCCATGACTTGATACCTCATAAGGAAAGTAGCTGGCGTCCGGTGGTGACTACAATGATCGACAGCAGCACCAGCGCTAGGAACAGGTTCGAGACGACGAACAGCCGGATCGCCTGCCTGCGCTCCGGGCTGCGGATCAGGCGAATGCTGCCGAGCAGCATCAGGATGGTGATCGCTCCCGTCGGGAGTAGATAGGGCCATCCCAGCGACGGATACACTCCTAGGACCAGCGCCGCCAGCCCTGTGCTAGCTGCGTGGATGAATATCCACCACGCGGTATGGTGGGCGGCTGCACGGACGGGCAGCATTGGCACATCGGAGCGGGCGTAGTCGTCGCGGTAGAACATCGCCAGCGCCCAGAAGTGCGCCGGAGTCCACAGGAAGACCAGCAGCGCCAGGGCGATCACGCCCGGATGAGTCGCCGCCCCCACCGCTGCGCCGCCGGTCATCACGGCACAACTTCCCGCCGCGCCGCCGATGACGATGTTCAGCACGCTGCGCGGCTTGAGCCACACCGTGTACACCCCAACGTAGATCAGCGCCCCCAGCAGCAGGTACAGCGCCATCGCCGGGCGGAAGGGCAGCACCGCCAGCACCGCCGCCGTGATCATGGCGATGGCAACCCACAGCACAACGGCGGGCTTGCGGATCTCGCCCGTCACCAGGGGGCGGTGGCGGGTGCGCCGGGCCGTCGCGTCGGCCTCGCGCTCCAGGTACTCGTTGATCGCCGCCGCACCACCCGCCGCCAGCGTCCCCGTGACGAGGATCGCCAGCAGCGCCCCGATGGGCGGCACGCCCCCCGTCCCGAGAAACGCTCCGCCCAGCGCCGCAAACAGCAGCAGCGAGACGACCCGCAGCTTGAACAGCCTGACTAGTATTCCGAGCACCTGCCCGATGGTGGGCCGCTGGACGGCAGCCGGCACTGTTTGAAGTTCCGTGTTCATATCAGTCCTCGACGACGTGGATCACGCCGGTCATGGTCTGGTGCGCCGCGCCGCAGTATTCGTGGCAGTAGAACTGGTAATCGCCCGGCTCATCGAAGGTGTACGTTACCTCGGAAATCTGGCCGGGGATGACCATGATGTTGACGTTCGTGTCAAACACCTTGAAGCCATGGGTGATGTCCTCACTCGCCAAATAGAAGGTCACCGTCGAGCCAGTGGGGACCTCGATCTCGGCAGGTGTGAACTGCCACGCCCGTAGCACCAGATATGCCTCGTAGTGGCCATCGTACACCTCGCGCAGTCCCGGTGTGCTGAAGCCCGGCGCGGTGGCCACGTCCGCTGGCGGGAGCTGATCCACCACGCTCGGAAGCTGGACACCCAGGCCGAACACTGCTATCAGCACAGCGGCAGCGAAGACGACCAACATACCGCCTGCCAGCCATAGGAACATCGATTCATAGCGATGAATGTGCATGATGAGTTACCTCCGCCCCAGCAGGTCGAAGAAGTACACTGATCCCCACGCCAGAGCGAACACGATGATGTAGCCGATCATCAGCACAATGGTTCCCGTGGGGTTGAAGTCCTCTTCAGGCGGAGAGCCTTGCTCCCTCATTTCGCTAGCCTCCTCGACAGTCGAATCAATAGGGACATAAGCAAGACAGGATGCCAGGGGCATCCTTACGCGATAGTCATCTGGGATAACACATGAACAGATGGGCCGCTTCGTTCAGCGCCCGCGCCGCACCTACGCTATCTCGCTCGCGCAGGATCAGCCTCACATCGCGCAGGATCAGATCTAAGTCGAGAGGGGAGCGATACTCGGTGCGTATCAGGTTGCGCTCATCCACCAGCACATATCGCTGCGCCTGGAGATACCCGTAATCATCCGTGCCCCTGCCCTCGTACGGTCCGCCGGGTAGATCAGCCAGTGGCACGGCCTCGTAGTAGACGCCGAATCCCTGCCCGATCACCCGTTTGAGCGTCTGCGCGTCCCCGCTCACCAGCGACCAGTTTTCCAAGACGAGGCCGTGCTCCTGTGCAAATGCCTTCCGCGCGGTGACAGTATCTTGCCGCTCATCGAACAGGATAAGCGCCAGCGCCGTCTCACCCGCCAGCCCCTCCGCCCGCGCCCGACTCTGAAACGCCTGCATGTCGCTGAGAGTTTGTTCCAGCGTCCCGGTCGGATCGCTGAGGTAACCAAACCCATACAACGTCACCCTTCCTGTGTATGTCTGGTCGGTGAATGGATAGCCGTTTTGATCCACCAACTCGAATGTCGGGCCGAGCGCGATGCGGGGCACGACTTTCACCGGCTGAAAGATGGCGAAGGCTGCCGTCATGCCCAGCAGCAACCCCAATGGTATCGCGGCCCAGGATGCTGGGCGGGAGAGGAAGCCGCTCACCGAGCATTCCCTCTCAGCCAGTGCGCGGCCTGCCAGGCCAGCCGCATCGGGCCACGCGCATTCTTCTCGCGCACTAGGCTGCCGATATCCCGCATCATGACATCCAGGCCCGGAAATGAATGGTACTCGGCGCGGAGCCGCCCCTGATCGTCCACCAGGGTGAAGGTTGTGTCGTGTACGAAGTCATAGCCCGCCTCGTCCATGCCATGCATGGCGTGGCCTTCTCCGGCCCCGACTTTCTCGAAGTACACCCCGAACTCCCCTCCCACAAGCTGCTTGATCTCGATCAGGTCACCGGTGAGCCACAACCAGCCATCGGGCCGAGCCTGCATCTGCGTGGCATATTCGCGCAGCCGTGCAGGGGTGTCGCGCTCCGGATCGAAGGTGATGCTGATCAACACCACCTCATTGCCGAGCCAGCCTACGTCAGCTAGGGCGCTTTGTATCTGGAGCATCTGACCGGTCATTACTGGACAAACGGTGGTGCACGATGTGTAGATGAAGTCGTACAGGGCGATCCGCCCGCGTAGGTCTGTATCGTGGATAGGCAGCCCACTCTGATCGATCAGGTCGTAGGAGGGGGCAGTCGCCAGCACGGGGAGGGGCCTCATCAGTGCCACACCGAGAAGTAGGAGGAGCGCCACCACGACGACAATCGAAGCCACCAAGGCCCACCATCGCATTAGGCGAGGTGAGTGGCTCTGGCCAGTCGAACGATAGGCAGCTTGCATCGGTCGTGCGTCCTTCCAATCGTTGCGGGTCAGACGCCGGGCTTGCCGGCGGGTTTAGGTGGTTCTGTCTCATTCATCGGCGGGAGATCGATCATCACGTAACCTCTCGTTCTCCCTTCTGCTGCCAGATCGGACAGCCGCACGGCGTCCATCTCACGATGCAGGGCGTCCTGAATACGCCGCCATACCGGGTGTGCTGAGCAGATCGCGTCACGCGGGCATTCGCCGGGCCGGATCAGGCACGTGTTCAGGATGATCGGCCCTTCCACACACTCGACGATCTCGCGCAGCGTCACGCTCTCCGCAGGCCGGGCCAGCGCTAGCCCTCCCGTCCGCCCCACCGCCGTGCTGATCAGGCCGCAGCGTTTCAGGTCGCCCACCACCTTCACCAGGAACGGCTGTGGGATCAACATCTGCTGGCCGATCTGGGGTGCGGGCACGTTCGTGCCCTCTGGCGCGGCAGCGATAGCGATCATGATTCTCACAGCGTAGTCGGCGCGGCGGCTGATGCGCATCATGTGGTGATTCTACAAACCTTGACCGCTTTGGTCAAGGTTTTTGCGGCAAAAATAACGCCTTGGGGCGCCCACTCGTGTTTTGCGGAGAATGCTTCCAGGTGGCACGGGCAAGAGGCAGCCTATGGAGTTATTTTCGCAACCCTCGCCATGCAATCGCCGCGATCAGGATCGCCTCGGCCAGTGCCGCGCCGAACGTAAGCGCAAAGGCGTCAACCCAGAATTGCTCAGGATAAAGCCGGATCAGAGTGTCAGAGGTGGGGAAGACCCACGAAGTTCCCTCAAAAAACAGGCCATGAAAGGCAGTAAACAGCCAGTCGAAGGCGAGGGCGACTGCAACCAGCCCCGCCAGGATCAGCAGCGCAGTGAGGGCGCTTCCATTGAACAGCGCGCGCAGCAGCGCTCGCCTCTGTCCGCCATCCACGGCCAATAGCAAGACACTGAGCGCAAAAACTATCAGCAACGCTAACCCAAACCGCATGAGCATCTGCGTGACCTGCTTCACATCATCCATGTGTGCAAGCTCACGCTGGTTGAACAATGGCGAGCCGTCGGGGAAGGTCAGGTTTTCCAAGAAATGACGGCCCTCATTGTTGAACAGGTATGCCAGACCCAGCGGCCCGTAACGGAGGCGATCCTCTGTCGTAAACCCGTATGGGTCGGTTGGAAACCCTGGGCGATGGTACTCCCAGGCCATGAACAGGGGCGTCATCAGCAGCCGGGCATTGATCAACACCAGCAGCAGCGGCAGTGTGGCGGTAATGAAGCCTTTCAGCAAAGCCGCCAGCCAGTGGGGTAGGTGAACAAGCCCCCGCGCGGTCGCAACATCCGACGCAACTGGATCGACCATCCGACTCTCCTTCTTCGCTGCCTACCTTATTGGCATGGCAGGGCTGTGTCCCCGCTCAGCACGAAGTTTACCAGGATCATGTCCGTCATCAGCTCAACAGCCGCGCGATCATCGGTGAGGATGAGGCCGTCCCGTGGCGTCTCCCGAAGCTGAGAATATGCTTGATCAAGCACCGCCGTGAGCATAGGATGGGCATCTGGCGGCAACCTCTGAAGGTTCACGCGCAGATTCTCTGCCACTGTTGGCTGGACAGTGCCATACAAAATGCTGTTGCAGGTGTTGGGAACATCTACCACATGCACGGACGGGAACACATCCCCCAGCGTGGCAGCAAACGCCTCGATCAGCCGTCGGTCGCTGGCCGTGCGCCCGACGTTGATCGCTATCACCCCCTGATCCGTCAGATGGTCGCGTGCGCTCTGGAAGAACTCAACCGTCGAGAGGTTCCAGGGCACGTAGGGCAGCCGGTAGGCGTCGACCCCGATCACATCGTAGGTTCGGCTTGAAGCTGCCAACGCGATCCGTCCATCCTGCACGATCACGTTCAGGTTTGGTTCGTTCATGCCGAAGTAGTGGCGCCCCACCCGCACAATGTCCGGGTCGATCTCCATCCCATCGATGGGGATAGGCCCGAAAACCGCCGTATACTGGGCGGCAATCGTGCCCCCTGCCAGACCCACCAGGGCAAGGCTCTGCACGTCACTGGGTGAAACGGGCGGTGTGTTGAAGAATGGCGCAGCCAGGAAATAATCCCATGTTCCACCTGTGACGAGATAGTCCGGGTTGGCCGGGAAGTGCATCGAGTGGATACCCTGTCCCTCGTTGAGCAGCAGCAGGTTGGCCTCACCCCAGCGCGCCACCTGGATGTAGTTGTAGGCCGACTCACCCTCGTAGAGGGTGGTCGCATTACGGGGCGGCGGGCGAAGTGGCCCGCGCAGAGTCAGGATCGCCAGCGCCGTGACCATCACAGGCATCCATAGCAACAGGAGCGCCTGCCGACGATCCACTCTTGCTAGGCCGATCACCGCCACCAGCCACAGAAGCCCGGCGAATCCTAGAAAAGTCAGGTTAGTGCCGATAGCTGGGATGAGAACGAGCGTCGGCAAGAATGTACCGAGGATGCTGCCCGCCGTTGAGATGGCGTACATCCGCCCTGAGGTTTTTCCCGCACTCCCGGTATCCTGGATCGCCAAGCGGATGGCGAATGGCGACACGGTCGCCAGCAGGGTGATCGGGATCGAAAACAGCAGCAGCACCACTCCGAATGATCCAACTAGCACCGCAGCGTTGATATTCAGCACCGCCCGCGCCGCCATCTGGAGCACAGGCCGAGCTAAAATCGGGATCAGCGCCGTTGCAAAGGCGCCCCAGGCAACCACGCGATAGAATGTGCCTGGACTCGGTGAGCGATCTGCGATGCGACCACCGAGGAAATAGCCAACCGTCAGGTACAGCAGGATCAGGCCAATGATGTTGGCCCATACGATATTGCTGGTTCCGAAGACCGTGCCCAGAAGCCGCGATGCGCTCAGCTCCACGCCCAGCGTGGTCATCCCGGCAGTGAACACGGTCAGATACAGGTAGCGATTTGAGGGCCGAGCTGGTTGGATCAAGAATAGCCTCCCCACTTGCAGCATGAGATTATAACCTGCCGCCGAATCGCCTCATAACGCGGCCCATCGGTGGGCCAATGGGTGGCGGGCTTTGCCCCAGCCGTTGACACCGCCTGATGGGGATGCTAGACTGCGCTCAGCGTGCCTTCCAGGGGTAGGAGGAAGAGGATGCTGGTAACTCGTGAGACTCTCGAAGAGCGCGAGCGACGTACTCTTGCGCCGTATGCCATCAAGAGTGGAGACTCCCGTGGTCGGGAGTACCCGGAGCCAGAACCGACTTACCGAACCGCCTTCCAGCGCGACCGGGACAGGGTATTGCACACAACGGCTTTTCGGCGCCTAGAGTACAAAACCCAGGTCTTTGTCAATCACGAGGGTGACTATTTCCGCACCCGGCTGACCCACACTCTGGAAGTCGCTCAGATCGGGCGAACCATTGCCCGCGCACTTGGCGCGAATGAAGACCTAGTCGAGGCAATCTGCCTGGCCCATGACCTGGGCCATCCACCTTTTGGGCACTCCGGTGAGCTGACATTGGCTCGCCTGATGGAAGATCACGGCGGGTTTGACCACAACCGGCAGACGCTGCGTATTGTCACCCTGCTGGAACGGCGCTACCAGTATTGGCCGGGCCTTAATCTCACCTACGAGACCCGCGAAGGGATCGTTAAACATGAGACCGAGTACGATGTAAGCGACGCAACAGACTACGAACCTGACAAGTGTGCCAGCCTGGAAGCTCAAATTGCCAATGTCGCGGATGAGCTGACCTACACTGCTCACGACCTCGACGATGGGCTGTACGCGGGCTTGCTCAGCCCGCGCAACCTGGACGGGCTTGGCCTCTGGGAACTGGGCAAGCGGGAGATCGGTTTTTCGGGTGGGGACTTCGATGAACTAGTACGCCACCGGCTGATTCGCAAGCTGATCGGCATCCTGGTCACCGATGTGTGCACGGCTACCCATACCCGCATTGAGGCAGCTCACCCCCAGTCGGCGGATGACTTGCAGCGCCTGGGATACCCTGTGATCGGTCATTCAGATGACATGGCGGCGATGATCAGGGAGTTGAAGGATTTCCTCTACCGGAACATGTACCGCCATTACCGCGTAGTCCGCATGGCCCAGAAAGCGGAACACTTCATCACGGAGCTGTTCCGCGCTTATCTAAACGAGCCTGCCCAGCTTCCCCAGATTCCACAGTTGCGACGGGAGCAGGAACCCGATTCGCTGGCGCGGGTTGTATGCGATTACATCGCGGGCATGACCGACCGCTATGCTTTGCAGGAGTACCAGAAATTGTTCGATCCCTTCACCCGGCCTTAAGTGTTTGGCCGAAAGAATTTTCGGCCAAACCGCCGGTTTCACGGAAAGTCTTTCTGGGAAGACTTTCCGTGAAACGCTTAGATACGGAGAACGCTCCTGCCCTATGCATGATCGGTATATCCAGAAAGATCACCTTGACAGATCAGCGGGTTTGGGTCATGGTATCCGCTCTATCTGCCTGAGATCGGCTGGACGGTGATCAATGGCCGAGCGCCAGTATTGGGTCGGCTTTAATCTAGTTCCCGGCGTTGGGCCGGCGCGGGTGAGGCAGTTGCTGGAACGCTTCGGAGCGCTTTCCAAAGCCTGGGACGCGCCCGCCAGCGACCTAGCCGGGGCAGGGTTAGACCGGCGCACCCTGAACAACTTCATCGAGGCACGTCATCGCCTCGATCTTGGCGCGGAGCTGGATCGCCTCGATAAGCTCGGCATCGCGGTGCTGACGTGGGAGGATGACATCTATCCCCCATTGCTGGCAAAGTTGCGGGAGATTGATCAGGCTCCGCCGGTGCTCTATATGCGGGGCACGCTGGTCGAGGCGGATGAATGGGCGCTGGCAGTGGTGGGCACACGCTCGATCTCGCCCTATGGCCGCCAAGTAACGCGCCAGCTAGTTGCGGACTTGGCTTCCAGTGGCCTGACTATCGTCAGCGGGCTGGCGCGGGGTGTCGATGCTGAAGCACATCGTGCTGCTCTAGATACAGGTGGGCGGACAATTGCCGTGCTCGGTTGTGGGCTAGACACGATCTACCCGCCGGAGCATCAGCAACTTGCGGCGCAGATCGCTCAGCATGGGGCGCTGATCAGCCCATTTCCGCTGGAAACTCCACCTGAGCGAAAGAACTTTGCACCCCGAAATGGGGTGCTGAGCGGGCTGGCACGTGGGGTGCTGGTTACGGAGGCCGGTCTCAAAAGTGGCGCCATGCTCACTGCCGGGGCTGCGCTGGAGCAGGGCCGGGAGGTCTTCGCAGTGCCAGGTAATATCACAGCACCGGGTAGCAGCGGCACCAATCGGCTGATTCAGGACGGTGCACATCCGGTGCTCACTGCCCAGGATATTCTGGAGATCCTAAACGTTGAGCACATCATGCAGTATTCCGAGGCCCGTGCCAGCCTTCCTCATCTGGGTGAGGCTGAACAACGTGTACTGGATGAGCTTTCGGCGGAGCCGTTGCACATTGACGAACTGTCCCGGCAGTGCGGGCTGGCAGTGGCACAGGTAAGCAGCGCCCTGACCATGCTGGAATTGAAAGGGATGGTGTATCAGGTCGGCCCTCTGACTTACGTGCGCGCCTTGAGTAGATGAGACATGGTCAGCGGCCCTCCTGCCCCTGTGATCACTTGTCTCCCCTCTTCTCTCTCCCTCCTGGTGAGGAGTAGGTCGCATTAAGAACTACGCCACAAGTTCGGGGGCGGTTGTGGGTGTGGCCGGATACACCTCCATTTGTCGAGGATAAAGATGAGTAACGCCTATGCTTTGATCATGGCAGGCGGCTCGGGGACGCGCCTATGGCCGCTGAGTCGGAGAGATCGCCCCAAGCCACTTCTGCCTTTGGTGGATGAACATCGCTCGATGTTCCAGTTGTCGGTTGAGCGGCTCTACCCCCTGTTTTCCCCCGACCGGATTCTGGTGGTGGCTAATGAGGAACTGACGTACGGCCTGCGAAAACAAGCGCCTGATCTACCACGGGATAACTTTATTGTCGAGCCAATGGGGCGCGATACCGCCCCGGCGGTGGGGCTGGGGGCCATTCACATTCGCCAGCGTGACCCGGGTGCAGTGATGGCAGTTCTGACCGCCGATCACCATATAGCCGACGTGATCACCTTCCGCCAGGTCCTCGACGTGGCCTGCCAGATGGCTGCCCAAGGGCAGATTATCACCCTGGGCATTGCGCCCACCTTCCCGGCAGTCGGCTTCGGCTATATTGAGCGGGGAGCGCTTGCCAGCACAATCAATGGCATCGAAGCCTATCATCTGCGGCGCTTTACTGAGAAGCCCGATCCCTCCACCGCCAGGAAGTTCGTCTCCAGTGGGCGTTATAGTTGGAACAGTGGCATGTTTATCTGGCCTGTGCAGCGGGTGATGGCAGAGTTCCAGCAGCATGCCCCTGATCTCTATAGCGGTCTTGAGCAGGTGGCCGCTGCCATCGGTACGCCGGCCTATCAGGAGCGACTGGCAAAGGTTTGGCCGGAGATGCCGCGCATATCGGTGGACTTTGCGCTGATGGAGCACATCCGTGAAGGGGCATATGTGATCCCGGTGGAGATGGGTTGGAACGATATTGGTAATTTCGAGGCTCTCTACGCCGTCTTATCTGGAAAACAGGGCGCCAACGTAGTGGTCGGCCCCGAACCTCTGCTATTTGAAACCCGCGGCACGCTGGTGCACAGCCGGCGGCTGGTCACAGCGATAGGGGTGGAAGACCTCGTGATCGTTGATACAGATGATGTGGTGCTGGTCTGCCGCCGTGACCGCGCACAGGATGTCAAGCGAGTCGTAGAATACCTTCAGGAGCATGGACAAGACAGGTACCTATGAGCCAAGTCAGGAAAACCAAACGAACCCGGACGCGAGTCTCCGGGGCTCGTACCACCAACAGGTCGGCTAAATCGGCTAACGCGAAGCCTAAGCGCTCAGCTCTGCCTGCTGAGGCCGTCCCGCCCAGCAAGCGGCGTGGCAAGCTGGTGATCGTCGAATCCCCAGCCAAGGCTCGCACTATCGAGCACTATTTGGGCACAGACTATAAGGTCAAGGCATCGGTAGGGCATGTGCGGGACCTTCTGAAGTCCGGCTTATCGGTGGATGTCGAGCATGACTTCGAACCAACCTATCGCATCTCCAACGATAAGCGCGATGTGGTGAAGGAATTGAGGGAAGCCGCTGCTCGTGCCAGAGAAGTTTACCTGGCCACTGACCCGGATCGTGAGGGTGAAGCCATTGCCTGGCACCTAGTTGAGGCGGTGGGTATTGAGGCGGAGCAGGTCCGCCGTGTGGTGTTCCATGAGATCACTCGGGAAGCCATCCTGGCTGCCTTTGCAGCGCCGCGCCAGATCGATATGGATCTGGTCAATGCACAGCAGGCACGGCGCGTCCTCGACCGGTTGGTGGGATATGAGCTTAGCCCCCTGCTGTGGGAGAAGGTGCGCCCCCGCCTGTCAGCAGGTCGTGTCCAGTCTGTAGCAGTGCGGATGGTCGTCGAACGAGAACGGGAAATTCAGAGCTTCATCCCGCAGGAATACTGGACCATTGATGCAGAGCTAGCCCGCAGGGTGGAGCAAGATCAACCGGATCGTCTGAGCTTCATTGCACGCCTGATCAAGATCAAGGGGCAGCCAGTTGAATTGCCCACACAAGGGGCTGTTGAGCCGCTGGTCGCAGAACTCGAGCGAGCTGAATACACCGTTGATTCGGTCAAGTTCGGCCAGCGCAGGCGTACCGCGCCACCACCATTTACAACCAGTACGCTACAGCAGGAAGCCTCACGGCGGTTAGGCTTCACTGCCCGGCGGACGATGAAGGTCGCTCAGCAGTTATATGAGGGCGTGGACATTGGTGGCGAGGAGGGTGAGGTTGGCCTAATTACCTATATGCGTACCGACAGCACTCATGTCTCCGTGCAGGCGCAGGCAGAGGCCCGGGCGTTCATTAGTCGGACGTTTGGTGACGACTATGTGCCAGACAAGCCCCATATCTATGGCAAGAAAGCCAAGGGAGCGCAGGAGGCACATGAAGCTATCCGACCCACCAGCGTGACTCGTGTCCCGGAGGCGATCAAGACCTCCCTGACCCGCGATCAGTTCCGGCTATACGAGTTGATCTGGCAACGCTTCCTCGCCAGCCAGATGGCGGCGGCGATCTACGATACGATCAGCGTCGATGTAATGGCTGGGACTCCGGGGACGCCGCTTAAGAAGAGGCCCTACCTGTTTCGGGCTACAGGCTCGGAGCTGCGTTTCCCTGGCTTTCTGGCAGTATATGGGGATATGCCTGATGAGGATAACCCCAATGAGGAGGGGCTGAGTCAGCGCTTCCCCGCTTTGCAGGATGGCGACCCTCTCGACCTGATCCAACTGCTCCCGGAGCAGCACTTCACTCAGCCACCGCCACGCTATACAGAGGCGTCGCTGGTCAAGGCACTGGAGGAATACGGCATTGGCCGTCCCAGCACCTACGCGCCAATCCTGCAAACTATCCAGCAGCGCGGGTACGTCAAACGCGAGAACAAACGGCTCCTGCCTACCAAGGTTGGGATAGTGGTCAACGATCTATTAGTCGAGCACTTCCCAGAGATTGTGGACGTGAATTTCACAGCCCAAATGGAAGAGGACCTCGACCTTATTGCCTCCGGCGAGCGAGAGTGGGTTCCAGTGGTGCGCGAGTTCTACCAGCCATTCAAAGCCGATCTGGTCCAGGCTTTCGACCGTGTGCCCAACGTCGATCTGGGTAACGAAGAGATCGGGCGAGCCTGTCCGGAGTCCGGGCATCCATTGGTCGTGCGCTGGGGGCGATTTGGCAAGTTCATCGGCTGCTCGAACTTTCCTGCCTGCAAGTACACCGAACCCTGGCTGGAGCGGATCGGTGTGCTCTGTCCCAAAGATGGGGGTGAGATCGTCGCGCGCGTGACGCGGCGGGGACGTACGTTCTTCGGCTGCGCCAACTACCCTGCCTGTGACTGGACAAGCTGGAAGCGTCCCCTCCCCGACCCTTGTCCAGTATGCGGCAACTTACTGATCGTACAGAACAGGGAATGGGCGCAGTGCTCTCATTGCGGTGAGCAGGTGAGATTGGATCACTTGCCCTCATATGAGGAGGCAGCCGAATCAGCCTGGGAAGCCGATTGACATCCGTTCCGCTGAGCGCTTTTCTGATTTTGGGCAGGCGTGTAGGCGCTCTACTCCGACCCAAGTTGTGCTGGCTTCAAGAGAGTGTACAATTGCAGACAGTATTCTTCTGGCAATTGTAACGATTGCTGATTCTGCTCACGTGCAAGGAAGGTCGATCCCATGACCGGAGCGCTTTCGAGAGTAGGCCCTATATTGGTCTCGCTGGTTGTTCTGGTGCTGAGCGCTGCGCTCGGCTACATGCTTGCCGTCGCTGATATCCAGATCACAGACACCGGCCCATGGCAACTTCACGAGAGCTATCAGGGCATTTACGTTCAGGCCGTCGCCGATGCCTATGCCGCCGACGGTGATGTAGCAAATGCCATTGATCGGCTGTCCTTCCTGTGCCAGCAGAATAACGGCCTGGAGGGTGCTTTTCAGCAGGCTCAGGCCCGCTATGGAAACAACCCTGAGAAGTTAGCCAACCTCGATCAGCTTCGCACGCTCGTCAGCAGCGGCCAGGTTCAGCAGAACAGCGGTGTCCAGGTGTGCAGCACCCAGGCGCTGAATGCCCTTCCCGTTCCTGGTATTGTGCCACTTGCTGCCCTGATCCTGATGGGCGTGATCCTCGTTGGCGCTGGTGTCATGCAGATGATCCGCGCTAGTGAGGAGGGAATTGTGCCGTCGGCTGCGGCTCCTGGCGCAGCTCCGTCCGTTGGGGAGCGGGCCCGCCCGACTCTGCCGGGTCTAGGGCGTAAGAAACCCGAGGAGGCGGCGGATACCCTACGTAGCGCGGCAGCCAGGGGCGCGGCCATCTCCGCCACGGTTGAGAGAACGGACTTCCAGGCAACTGGCATGGAGCCACCGCTGGTGCAGTTCATGACCACCTACCTGCGTGGGGACGATCTGTATGATGACTCGTTCAGCATCGAGACCCAAGGGGGTGAGTTCCTGGGCGAGACAGGAGTCGGCATCTCAGAGGTGATCAGCACCACTGACTCGAAGAACGTCACTGCCTTTGAAGTGTGGCTTTTCGATAAGAACGATATCCGAACCGTGACTAAGGTCCTGATGAGCGACCATGCCTTCAACGATGATGCGATCCGTGCCAAGCTGGCTCCAAAGGGTGAGGCGGTCAGGGCCGAGTCAGGTCTGCGGGTGGTTCTGGAAACTGCAAGCCTGCGCGTTCAAGCCCGTATTGTGGACGTTTCATACTCAACCAGTGCGATGCCGCCCAACGGCGTCTTTGAGCGTATCACCCTGGAGCTGGCTGCATGGAAGCGCGAGGGCCAGGCCGGTGGTGGTCCACCGCCGATGGCAACGCCCAGTCGAGTCAACCTGCCGGGCAGCACGCCGCCGACCGGCAGCCCCCCTCTTTCAGGATAGACGATCAGTTGAAGCTGGCATGGCAGCAGGGCCTGTGCTGAGTAGCATAGGCCCTGTTCGTTTGGCCGTCTAATTTACTCGATCTGGGTGATCGTAAAAACCACTTCCCCTTCCGGGGTGGCAATACGCACTATATCGCCAACCTTGCGGCCTATCAGGGCGCTGCCGAGCGGGGATTCATTGGAAATCTTACCCTCACGGGGGTTAGCCTCGACCTTGCCAACTATCAAAAAGGTCTCAGCCTGATCCTGGCCATCCTCCACCACGGTGACACGACAGCCAAGCTGGACGGTCTCGGCGCACAGTGAAGAGTTATCCTCGATGATCACCGCCCCGTTGATCATCTCTTGAAGCTCCTGAATGCGCCCTTCCAAGAAGCCCTGTTCCTCCTTGGCGGATTGGTATTCGGCGTTTTCGGTCAGATCGCCTAGCTCAATCGCCGACTTCAATCGCGCGGCCAGCGCAGGGCGCTCGATCTCGATTTTGCGCTTTAACTCGTCGCGCAGCTCTTCCAGGGTAGCAGCAGTCATGGGATAAGTGCGTTGCTCAGACATTGAACTTGCTCTATCTCTGAACTGAAACAGGACAACGGTATGCCATCAACGAAGGCCATCTAACAGATGCACCGTCATGACTCCGGCAGGTACATCGATCTTAAGTATCACTTCTGGAATAGCGGGCAGCAACAGTTCTTCGCCGTCCGCCTGGGTCACCACATATACATCGTTGGCGCCGGTCTCGATGAAATCAGTGAGCCGCCCCAATTCCTCTCCGTCATCGGTGACAACCAATATTCCCTCAATCTGGAAGAGGTAGACTTCCCCCTCCTTAAGAGGAACTGCATCGTTAAGGTGGATATAGACCGCCTGCTCTCGGAATGTTTCTGCCTCATCCCGGCTGGCGATGTCCGCAAAATGAACGATCATCCCATCCAGATGGCGTCTCATCCGCACAACACGGTGCGGTTCGTAGCCTGCTCCCAGGTAGAGCGTTTCTATCGTCATCAGATGCTCTGGGTGCGTCGTCAGCAGCTTCATGCCGACCTCGCCTCGGACCCCATGCGGGCGCACGATCCTGCCGACCATTAAGAATTCAGGCTCCGAAGAGCCTGAGTCCCTTTTCGTGAAGTTCGGCTGACTGCGACGGTATAGCAAGATGGTGCTCCCTAAACGATTTCCAGGCTTACACGCTTACCCTGCTTGGCTGCGGCCACCCGAAGCAGCAGCCGGATAGCGTTCGCTACCCGACCACTGCGCCCAATCACCCGCCCCATGTCCTCTTGAGCGACATGAAGTTCTAAGATGACTGAGCCAGCCCTTTCGATCTGCGTCACATGCACCTGTGACGGGTCCTCCACCAATGATCTTGCAATATACTCGACAAATTCCTTCATTGGAGGCTTTCCTCCTCGGAGGCTTTCCTCCTCCCCGTCAGACAGCCAGTTGCCACAGCCGCTATACAAGCCAGCAACCCATCAGGGAAATGTTTCTTAGGAGCACCTTCAGGGTTTAGCTGGAGTCTGCCTCGTCTTCGGCTGTCTCGTCCTCCATAGCAACCAGTTCCTCACCTTCCGCCGCTTGTTCGATCTCGGCCTCAGCCTCCGTCTCCTCGGCTTCAGCCTCCATCACGGCGGTAGCAGCCACAGTTGCTGGCCTGGCGTTTGCCCTGGCTCTGGTTGCGGTGGCCCGCGCTCCCATGAGGTCATCGCGGCGAGTGCGGCGATCTATCGGACCACGCATCTTCACCTCGGAAGCGGCCTCAGCAATCAGAATTTCCAGTGCCTCACCGCTGCGGAGGCGTTCGTAACGGGCGAGAGTGCCCGTCTTCCTCAGGATATGGTGCACGGGTTCGCTGGGCTGTGCACCCTTGCTTAGCCAGTACAATGCCCGGCCCTCATCGATCTCCATCGTGGCAGGCTCTGTGCGCGGGTTGTAAAATCCGATCTTCTCGATAAAGCGGCCATCTCGAGGGCTGCGGCTATCAGCGACCACAATCCGGTAGCTTGGTTGCTTCTTGGCCCCCACGCGGCGAAGTCTGATACGGATCATATGATGTGCCTACTCCTTTATTCTCTCTCGGTCGTGTTGATATCTCCGTACCGTCAACTGTCAACATGTTGAATATCCACACACCCTGCCCAACTTAAGAGCGGAACAATCGCCTGAGGTCAGCGGGCGCCATCTTCTCGGATAGCTTCTGCATCATGCGCTGCGCTTGCTGAAACTGCCGCATGAGCTGGTTCACGTCCTGCACGGATGTTCCGCTGCCGGCAGCGATGCGCTTGCGGCGGCTGGCATTCAGCAACCGGGGCTGCGCCCGCTCCCGAGGGGTCATGGAGTTGATTATAGCCTCAACCTGCGCGAGTTGTCGATCCATGTCTTGCGCAGAGATCTGTTTCATTGCCGAACCCATGCCAGGGATCATGTCCATGATCTGGGCGAGCGATCCCATCTTTCTTAGCTGCCGAAGCTGCTTGCGGAAATCCTCTAAGGTGAAGGTGGCCGTTTGCAGCTTCCGGGCCATCTCCAGCGCATCCTCTTCCTGCAGCTCCATAGCCTCAGCCCGCTCGATCAGGCCGAGCACATCGCCCATGCCGAGGATGCGGCTGGCAAGGCGTTCGGGGTGAAAGACCTCCAGCCCATCGAGCTTCTCGCTCACCCCCAGAAACTTGATGGGGACGCCGGTCACCTCGCGCATTGAGATGGCCGCACCTCCCCGTGCATCACCATCAATCTTGGTCAGGATCAGGCCGGTCAGGCCGACTCGCTCGTTGAAACCCTGAGCAATGTTGACCGCTTCCTGTCCGGTCATCGAGTCCGCAACGAGCAGGACCTCCTTTGGTCTCACCTGAGCACGGATAGCCTCCAGCTCGGCCATCATTTCATCATCAATCTGTAAGCGGCCCGCCGTATCAATGATGGCGACGCTAGCGCTCTCCTTGCTTGCCGTGTGTACTCCACGCGCGGCGATATCCGGTGGGGGCGACTCAACTCCCTCAGCGTATACAGGTATGTTAAGCTGGCGGCCTAGCGTCTGGAGCTGGAGCACCGCCGCAGGTCGGTAAGTGTCGGCAGCGATCAGCAGTGGTCTGTGCCCCTCACGGCGCAAGTGGAGGCCCAGCTTGGCAGCAGTCGTTGTTTTGCCGGATCCCTGCAAGCCCACCAGCATGATCACATGCGGGGTGTTGCCAGTGAGTGCCAGTGGCCCCGCTTGGCCTAGTGTATTGATCAGCTCCTGATGGACGATCTTGACCACCTGCTGGCCGGGCGTTAGACTGCGGGCCACTTCCACTCCGACGGCCCGCTCGCGCACACGTGCTACGAACGACTTGACGACGCTGTAATGCACATCCGCCTCGAGCAGCGCAAGGCGGATGTCCCTCATAGCTGCGTCTACATCGGCCTCGTTGAGCTTGCCGCGCTTGCGAAGCTCACGAAAGATACTGTCAAGTCGCTGGCTCAGGCTTTCGAACATTGCCATGTTGCCGTTCCGCTGTTCTTCCCTACGTCCGCTATTGCAAAGCCGGGATTTTAGACGATGGGTGTGCTTTCGTCAAAAACGTGCGATGTCTCATGGCCCATGCGACCCCGCGAAGAACTGAGCCAGTGTCCTTTCAGCCCAGGGCCAAAAGGGCGCCTTGCCGCTAGACGCAATTGTTGCCGGATGGTGCGATTGGCGTGCTAGGAAAGTGCCCGGAGGCGCTCCTCCAGTGCCTCGGCAGTCGCACGCAGTTCAGCGAGTTTGCTTTGCTCGCGCTGAACAACCTCCGCTGGAGCCCGCTCAATGAACTGGGAATTTGCTAGTAGGGCTTCCACCTTTTCGATCAGGCGGGTGGTATCCTCTCTCTCCTTCTCCAGCCGCTCACGCTCGGCACGCAGATTCACCAGCCCAGCCAGTGGAAGATAGACCGTGACACTGCCAAGCAGGATCGTCGCCACTTGATCTGACGGTTGAGGCATGTTTGTGCTGATTTCCAGCGCCTGTGTGTCCACATTCGCCAGCCGTGCGATGACCTCCCGCTGTGCCGCTAACATCGTCGCTGCCTCACCCGCCGAAATCTGCGCCGGGATTCGCCGCGCGGCTGGCACGTTGTACTCCGCGCGCACTGCCCGGATGCCCCGGATCAGCTCCATCAGCAGGGCCATCTGCTCTTCGGCCTCCGCATCGAAGTAGGCCGGATCGACCTCCGGCCAACGGGCGACGATCAACGCCTCGCCCTGGTGCGGGATATGTTGCCAAATCTCTTCCGTCACATAGGGGATGAACGGGTGCAGCAGACGCAGACACTGGTCAAGCACATAGGTCAACACATGGCGTGTGCGGGATTTGGCGGCGGGGTCGTCACCGTACAATGCAAGCTTGGCGATCTCGATGTACCAATCGGCGTACTCACCCCATAGGAAGTCGTACACCTGGCGGCCTGCCTCACCATACAAGTAGTTCCCAAACAACCGATCCACCGCCTCGATCAGATGGTGCAGGCGGCTGAGAATCCATCGGTCAGGCAACGCCAATCCTGCAAGCGGTGGTGGGCCAGTCGGCGATTCGCCATCCAGGTTGCTCACCAAAAAACGTGCCGCGTTCCAGATTTTGTTGGCAAAGTTGCGGTTTGAAGCTACACGCTCCACTGACAGATTCATGTCATTACCCGGTGTTGAACCTGTCAGCAGGGTAAAGCGAAGTGCGTCTGTGCCATATTCATCCATCAGCTCCAGTGGATCGAGCACGTTGCCTGTGGTCTTGCTCATCTTCCGGCCATGTTCATCTCTGACCAGCCCATGCAGATACACTGTACGGAAGGGCACCTGGCCGGTGAACGAGAGTCCCATCATCACCATCCGCGCTACCCAGAAGAATAGGATGTCGTATCCGGTCTCCATCATCGTCGTCGGATAGAAGCGCTGCATGTCGGGCGTATTGTCTGGCCAGCCAAGCGTGCTAAACGGCCATAGGCCCGAGCTAAACCAGGTATCCAGCACATCCGGGTCCTGTTCAATGCGCGGTGAGCCGCAGTTCCCACAACAGGTGGGGTCCTCGCGTGCCACGGTGATATGATCGCAATCCGCGCAGTACCAGGCCGGGATGCGGTGCCCCCACCATAATTGACGGCTGATACACCAATCCCGGATGTGGCTCAGCCAATGCTCCCAGACCTTCACAAACCGTTCTGGAACAATGGTGAGCCGGCCATCGCGCACGACCTCAAGGGCCGCCCGGGCTGGCTCTTCCATCCGCACGAACCACTGGGTGCTGAGCATTGGCTCAATCAGCTCCCCCCCACGTTGTGACCGGGGAGGTGTGTGGGTGTACGGCTCGGTTTTCAGCGTCAACCCTGCCTTTTCCATATCTGCCCATAGCTGCTCACGCGCCACGAAGCGATCCAGCCCCGCGTATGGCCCTGCTTCTTCGTTGAGAGTGGCATCCTTGTTCATGATGTTGATGATCGCCAACCCGTGCTTCACACCGATCTCGTAGTCGTTGGGGTCATGGCCGGGGGTGATCTTCAGCGCGCCGGTGCCGAACTCCCGATCCACGTACGGGTCGGCGATCACAGGGATTTCGCGATCCAGGATCGGTACCAGGGCTGTCAGACCAACCAGATGCCGATAGCGCGGATCATCGGGATGCACCGCCACTGCTGTATCGCCCAGTATCGTTTCTGGGCGCACCGTGGCCACCGGGATAAACTGATCGCCGCCCTTGATCCGGTATTTGAAGTAGTAGAGCGTACCCTGCTCCTCTTCATGCTCCACTTCCAGATCGCTGACAGCCGTTTGCAGGCTGGGTGACCAGTTGATCATATACGTGCCGCGATAGATCAATCCCTGCTCGTACCAGCGCACGAAAGCCTCGCGCACCGCTCGGCTCAGCCCCTCATCGAGCGTGAACCGCTCCCGATCCCAGTCACAACTTGCGCCAAGACGGCGAAGCTGTTCAGTGATTCGGCTGCCGTACTTATGTTTCCACTCCCAAGCCCGCTCCAAGAATTTCTCACGACCCAGCTCAGCACGGCTGGTGCCTTCCTCTTGAAGCATTTTCTCAACCTGAAGCTCGGTGGCGATGCTTGCATGGTCGGTGCCTGGGACCCATAGCGCAGCATAACCCTTCATCCGGGCGTGCCGGATCATCAGGTCTTCTGTAGCCACAAACAGGGCGTGACCCTGATGGAGTGCGCCTGTCACGTTGGGCGGCGGGATGCTTATCACGTATGGCTCGGCGTCCGGGGGCGCTATCTCAGGTTTGAACCAGCCATTCTGTTCCCACCACTCATACAACCGTTTCTCCGTGGCATGGAAGTCGTAAATCTTGGGCATGTTGGTATTGGGTGTCATCGCTTTTACCTTCTTCTATCGGATTGAAGACTGGGATCGATCTTCGCCTGTTGCTAACCTTGAACCCGACCCTGTGACTAACGCCACTCTCTTCATCACCAGCAACCACTGACACGCTGAATCACCCCTTTCATCGCCAACAAAGCAAAAACCCCTTCCGTCTAAGGGCGAAAGGGGCGGGCCTCCGCGGTACCACCTTAGTTCTGCCCCATTCCCTGGCGGCGGGGCAGCTCTCCTGCGCGTTAACGGGCGCAGCCCGAAGCACGCTTACTGACCGCGCTCGCGCGCAGGGTTCGGCGTGTTGGCTCCTGAGCGACCTTCCGCGTTGGGGGCAGCGGGGGCTTACAACCTGTGGCCCAACCTTCTCTATCTGCCACCAGCGACGGAGCGTACCCCGCCGCCCGCGTACTCCTCTCAATCATTGCCGATTGGCTATCTATCTCTTATTGGCCGATAGTGTACATGGGTCTGGGGGCCATGTCAATCCTCAAATTGAATTGCCCAGCCGTCGAGTCTGCATGGCCAACCAGCTCCACACATCCCCAGCCAGTGACCCCACGTCCAGCACGTATGCCTGTCACCTCGACTGCGCTCTCCCAGTAAAGGCTACCATTCAATCCCTGATCAGCCAGATATGGCTCGATATCTAATCGGAGATCAACCCAGGGAGCGGTATCTAGAAGTCGTTGCGGCTCAGGCTGTAGGTGTCTACTTGTCCACTCCCGAGTACGTCTATCATGCTGCCTCTGGCGGCTCAGTGTGTATAGTGACCCGGTGCAGAGCAGGAATGGCAGCTCGCAACTGCGTTTCGACTATTTCAGCCATATGGTGAGCATCCTCAAGGGGGAGATCGCCAGCAACCAGGCAGTGCATACTCAGGGCGTAGCCGCCGTCGGACTCCGGGCGGAGGTCAAGGTCATGCCAGGTGTTATCCGGGTAGAGGCGTCGGGCGATGTCCAGCGCACGATGAAGCATGGCCTGAGTGTCGTTCTCATGCGGGGGCATCTCTTCACGACTCGCGGCTGGCTCGATATGGGTAACCACCCGGCTCAAGCCAGGTAGGACCTTCTTGAGCCGCTCTTCCAGGCGGGTGACAACCGCGTGGGCCTCTCCGACTGATTGCTCCGGCGGGACTTCCACATGCATTTCGAGGTCGAGGCGCTGACCGCGGGTGGCGGGGATGATCTCATGCACACCCAGACCCAGCGCGTCAGCCTCAGCACGGATGAGCAGTGCAAGGTCAGGGGGGGCGCCTCGGAACGGCAGAAAGCGCACCTGAATCTCAGCCAACCCCAGAAACCGCTCGCGCAGGCGGGATTGTATCTCCTGGCTGATGGCATCACTGTGCCCAGCGGTTGTCGGCGCTTCTACCTCCACATCGATGTCAAGATGAACGGCATCGTTCGACCCCCGGCTGCGTACCCGCGCTACCCGCCGAATCCCAGATACACTCCCAGCGATCCGGCTCACCTCCGCCGCGTCGAGAGCTGCCTTGTCAATCAGGATGTTGGCCGCGCGGCGGATGATGCGCCAGGCGATGATTACAATCAGGATGACCACCCCTAGCGCCGCGACGGCGTCCACCCAGGGCCAGCCCAACGATGTGGCGATGAGGCTAGCTAAGACGGTCAGCGAGACCCAGATATCGCTGCTGGTGTGCGCTGCGTCAGCCAGTAAGAATTCCGAGTTTAAGCTCAGACCTGCGCGGCGCTCGTAGAGGGCAACGGCTAGGTTGATCCCGATGGTGGCGATCATCACAGCAAAGCTGGCCTGTGTGATCTCCGGTGCGCCACCCTGCGTCAAGCGCTGAATGCTGTTCTCAACGATCTCCCAACCCGTGAGCAGAAGGATGACACCCACCACCAGACTGGCAAGCGTCTCGATGCGACGGTAACCGTAGGGGTACTTCTCATCAGGAGGGCGGGCTGCCAGGGCGTTACTAACCAACCCTACGATGTTAGACGTGGCATCCAACGACGAGTGGAAACCATCTGCTACCATAGCAAGCGAACCAGCAAGCAGGCCAAACGCAACCTTTGCGCCCGCCACTGCCAAGTTGGCGATCATAGTGACGATCAGGACACGTTGGATGGAAGCATGGCGATCTGGTGAAGGCATTTGTCTTTCCTCAAAGCGGAATGAGCCATAAGCGACTCAAAATGGTAGCGTGTTTCCATGCCAGGAGCGAGTTCTCTGTTCTCTCAACGGCCCCTGCAGGTATGAGCCATAAAGTCGCCGACGTGTCGAGCCTTCCCCCTGAGGTTTTGCCGGGCTTTGAATGCGGGAGTTACAATCCTGAGGCAGGCTCGCTACCAGGCCCATCGCTAAGAAGTTGGCTTGAGAGTGGCATCCTCTCTAGAAAAGTCCTCCGCCGTCGAGACACTTGCACCGGAGCCATCCCCGCGCCGGCCTTTTCTGCCCATTCGCTTGCAAGCAGGTGACTGGCTTACGACTTTCTCTGCCTTCCGGCATTACAACTTCCGGCTTTACTTCGCTGGGCTTTTGATCTCCGTCACCGGCACGTGGGCGCAGACTGTAGCCCAAGAATGGCTGGTCTACAGCCTGACAAACTCTCCCCTGGCGCTGGGGCAGGTCGCATTCATGATGGCTATTCCGGTATGGGTAGCCGGCCCCTGGGTGGGTGTGGTGATCGACCGCGTGCCGCGCCGAACAGTGCTGCTGGTCACCCAGATCGTCCAGATGGTCCAGGCGTTTGCCCTGGCAGCTTTGACCTTCAGCGGCCATGTTGAGGTATGGCATGTGATGATACTCTCTGCCGTGCAGGGCCTAGCAAACGCCTTCGACGCGCCCGCCCGGCAGGCATTTGCTGTCGAGATGGTCGGCAAGGAAGACCTCTCCAACGCGATTGCGCTGAACTCAACGATGTTCAGCCTGGCCCGGTTCGTCGGCCCGGCCATCGGCGCGCTGATCCTAGTGACACTGGGCACGGCCTGGGCATTTACCATCAATGGGGTCACGTTCCTGGCGATCCTGGCGAGCCTGCTCATGATGCGGCTGGGTAAGCCCCTGCTGAGCCAGACCGGACAATCCCCCCTGGGTGATCTGCTGGACGGGATGCACTTCATCGGGCAGCACCGGACGATTATCGCCCTGATGGCCATCGCCCTCGCAGTGGGGCTACTCGGCTCGAGCTTCAACACACTGACAGCAGTGCTCGCACAGGAGGTGCTCGGAAAGGGTGAGTTCGAGTTCGGTATGCTCAAAACGGCGATTGGATTGGGGTCGGTCGGCGGGGCGTTAGGGGTCGCCTACCTCAGCAGCAGGCGAGGGCGCGGTTGCTGGCTGATCCTGCTGAACGTGATCTTCCCCCTCTCGCTGGCCGCCTTGGCCGGGGCATCCCTGCTAGGAATATACGAACTGGTACTGCTCAGCCTCGTTGCAGTGGGGATCAGCTTCATTCCACAGCTATCGCTATGCAATATGTTGATCCAGACCACCATCCCGGACGGGATGCGAGGCCGTGTAGTGGGCGTATATACCCTGATCATCTTCGGCTCATTCCCGTTGGGGGCGCTGATAGGCGGTGCAATGGCGGATCAAGTCGGGGCGCCTGTGACGATTGCGGTCAATGCAGCAGCGCTGCTCCTGGTAGGTCAGCTAGTTCGATTGGCTGTGCCTGACTTGAAGGCATTGGACTGAAGGTCCCCACCGGAGACCAGATAGCCAGTTATCAGGGCCGGTACGGCTGGCGCTGCGCTCATTGTCTCTTCCATTCCCCAGCGTCTGGCACTTCCCTCGGCAGCAGCCGCTCCTCGATTAGGGCCATCCCCTAACCAGGCCATTGGATACAGCGCCCTGGCTCGCAACATGCGCCGCTCACACCAATTGTGACATTCATCACTAGAAGATGTGACAAACAGTGCTGCTACCTTGGGTAGGTGTGGCCTAAAATAGGTGCGGATATTCGCCTATGCGAATACTCATAATGTGTAAGGCCCTTGTTTTGTCAATGAGTGAAGCTCCGGCTCGCTTGGGTGTTTCACTCAAGGGCGTGCCTGGTATGGCGCAACATGCAGGTGGCTGATCGCCAATCGGAGGCCCGATCAGCCAGAACGCAGGACGCGAGGGAGGCCGTCGAGCCAATGAGAAACTTCAAATACATCTGGGTGGTCGGTTTAGTCGTCACAGCCCTGATCATCGCCGTGCCGATTCTGCTGTTTGCCTCCAACCGTGACGTGGCAGCAGCGGACAATCCTCGCGCACACATGCCAGAGCACCCGATCCACACCGACCACACCAACCTGATAGAAGGCCCCTTTGCCAACGGTTCGGAGGTCACAGTAGCCTGCCTGGAATGCCACCCCGACTCGGCACAACAGGTGATGGAAACCGTCCATTGGACGTGGCTAAGCGAACCAGTGGACGTGGCCTGGAGCGATCAGCCGGTTGCAACAGGCAAGGCAAATCTGCTGAACAACTTCTGTATCGGCATCCAGTCTAACTGGCCGGGTTGCACCTCCTGCCATGCCGGATATGGATGGGAGGACGCCAGCTTCGACTTCGATGACGAGACTGCAGTCGATTGCCTAGTGTGTCATGCCCAGGGCGGCACTTACGCCAAGGATGAGGCGGGGTTTCCTGCGGAGGGGGTAGACCTGGTAGCGGCGGCACAAAGCGTCGGCCTGCCGACTCGCCAGAACTGCGGGAGCTGCCACTTCTACGGTGGCGGCGGTGATGCCGTGAAGCATGGTGACCTGGACAGCAGCATGACCTTCCCAGAAGAAGACCTCGACGTGCACATGGGCGAGTACGATTTCCAGTGCATTGATTGTCATCGCACCACCGATCACCAGATCAGTGGGCGGTCGATCTCCGTAAGTGTCGATGATGCCAACCAGATCGCCTGCACAGATTGTCATATCGAGACGCCGCACCCGGATGACCGGCTCAACGCCCACACCGATGCAGTGGCCTGCCAGACCTGCCACATTCCCACCTTCGCCAACCGGCTGGATACCAAAACTTACTGGGACTGGTCCACAGCAGGGAATGACTGGGAGGAAGACCCTCATGAGTACCTGCGCATTAAGGGGAGCTTTATCTACGCAGGGGACGTGACGCCAGAATACTTCTGGTACAACGGCGTGGTGGCCGAGCGCTACCTGATGGGTGACTTAATTGACCCGACGCAGATAACGGTCTTGAACCCGCCCGCCGGCAGCATTAACGACCCGAATGCGCTCATCATGCCGTTCAAAGTGCACCGTGCTGTCCAGCCCTACGACGTTGTTTACCGCTACCTGCTTCAGCCGAAGACCTTTGGAGAGGGTGGCTTCTGGGAGGACTTCGACTGGGATCAGGCATTCCGGCTGGCCGCTGATGTGACCGGCTATCCCTACAGCGGGGAATATGGCTGGGCACGCACAGAGATGTTCTGGCCCATCACCCATATGGTTGCCCCTGCTAGCCGGGCGCTAGAGTGCGCCGAGTGCCATAGCGAGAACGGTCGCCTGGACTGGGAAGCACTAGGCTATCACGGCGACCCGATCACCTGGGGCAGCCGCGAGAGCACCGGGAACTAACTATAGCATTGAGCAGGGAAGACAGTTACCGATGAATCAACTCCTTCGAATCAAGTTTCAATACGGGATCGTTGCCGGGCTGGTGCTGTCCATTACTGCGGCTGCGCTGATCGCGATCTCACCCGTTGCGGCAGCTCATCAACCCTCCTCATCGGACCGGATCTCATCCCTGCACCCAACCTTCCCGCTGCTGGATGCCAGCGGTACGAACGTGCTGGAGTCCGGTGAGGCAGCCTCGACCCTAACAACGTGCGGTGCTTGCCACGACACGGCGTTCATTACCGAGCACAACGCGCATGAGGGTGTGCTCAGCGGCGAGATCGCTGGGCCAGCGGGCGAGCTGCTGATAGGTGATCCAGACAGTGGAAAGCTGGTCACGCTGGACCCCGCTGCCGCTGAAATCGAGATGAACTGCTTCCTGTGCCACACCACCACGCCGAATAACACGGCCCGGCTGGACGCCTTGCTCAGCGGGCGTTATACATGGGCTAACACGGCCACCCTGGTTGGGAGCGGGATCGTTCAGCAGGAAGAGGGGGGATTCACCTGGAACGCTGCCGCCTTCGACGAAGCCGGTAACCTGCTGCCCGAATACGTCATCATCCAGGACCCAACGGTCAACAACTGCGGCCTGTGTCACGGAGTTGCCACCGATGATGCTTTCTCGCCACTGGTGCTCGATGCCTGTGCCACCGAGCAGCGCATGACGATCACGACAGGTCAGGTGTTCTCTCCGCAACGCATCTCCGACTCTGGCCTCAACCTACTGGATAAGGATAGCTTAACTCGAAGTTGGGATGTGCACGCCGAGCGGCTCGTCGGCTGCACAGATTGCCACTACTCACTCAACAACCCGGCGTATGCTGCTGAGGACATCGAAGACCGCCCGGCTCACCTGCTGTTTGACCCCCGGCGACTGGAGCCAGGTGAGTTCCTGACACAGCCCATCCATGAATTCGCAAGGTCGGACGACGATCCCTTAACCGAGGAACCATGCGCCTCATGCCACGAGGTCAGAAGCACACACACCTGGCTGCCATATACGGATCGCCATATCGAAGCGCTGGCTTGCGAGTCTTGCCACGTGCCCCGGATGGAAGCCCCTGCACGCCAGTCCTTTGACTGGACGGTGCTCACCGAGAGCGGCGGCCCCAGCGCGACCTGTCGGGGCATCGAGGGCGAGCCTGGCTCCTCATCCGCTCTGCTGGTGGGCTACCAGCCCGCTATCCTGCCACGTGATGGCTCTGATGGCTCTGCGTCACTCGCGCCTTATAACCTGATCACTGTCTGGATTTGGGTAGCGGGCAACCCGCCGCAGCCAGTGCCGTTGAGCGATCTGAAGGCAGTCTATTTCGAAGGGGACGCTTATGCCCCTGAGGTGCTGGCTGCCCTGGATACCGACGGCAGCGGAGACCTCGACCCAACTGAACTGCGGCTCGACACGGATACCAAAGTGGCGCTGATCGCCGGGCGGCTGACGGCCTTGGGCCTCTCCAACCCTCGAATCGAGGGGCGGGTGGATACCTATCCGATCAATCACGGCATCACACACGGCGAGTGGGCGATCCGTGATTGCCGCACCTGCCACGGGAACGATTCGCGGCTGGTTCAGCCAGTCGAATTGATGGCAGGCAACACACCTGGCGGCGTGCTACCAACCTTCAACAGCGAATTTGACGGGCAGGGCGGCGCGATCATACGCGCTGCCGATGGCCGGGTGCTGTTCCAACCTGCTGCTGGGCAACCAGGCAGCGGCACTTACATCTTCGGTCATAGCCGCGTGAAGGCAGTCGACTGGATCGGCGCCATCGTCTTTCTGGGAACGCTGGCAGGCGTGTTCACGCATGGCGGGCTGCGGGTGCTTTCGGCAGCACGTCGTGGCGAAGCGCCTGTGCCAGAGACCCGTGAAATCTATCTCTACGGAGTCTACGAACGTCTGTGGCACTGGCTCCAGACCGGAGCGATCCTCCTGTTAATTGCCACTGGCCTGGTGATCCACCGACCTGACATGTTTGGGATGTTCAGCTTCCGCTCCGTTGTGCTTGTGCATAACGTCCTGGCCGCGATCCTGGTGATCAACGCTGCGTTGGCCGCCTTCTACCACCTAGCCAGTGGCGAAATCAAGCAGTATTTGCCCAAGCCGACCGGTTTCTTTGGGCGCGCGTTCGAGCAGGCGATTTACTATCTGCGCGGCATTTTCCGGGGTGAGGCGCACCCCTTTGCGAAGACGCCGGAGCAGAAACTCAACCCGCTCCAACAGATCACCTACTTGGGATTGCTGAACGTGCTGCTGCCACTGCAGATCGTTACCGGAGCGCTGATGTGGGGCGCACAGCAATGGCCTGAGATAGCCAACCGTCTGGGCGGACTGCCGCTGTTGGCACCCATTCACACGTTGGTTGCCTGGCTGTTTGCCGCTTTCATCGTGATGCATGTGTACCTAACGACCACCGGCCCCACGCCGTTGGCAAGCATCCGGGGCATGGTTATGGGCTGGGACAAGGTCGAGGCGCACGGCGGGGATTGACAACGGTCGTATGGCTGATGCCCTATGGCCCGCTCGCTTCGCCGGTTGGATAGCCAGCCTAAGGCGCTATCAGAGCTAACAGCCATCTGCATTAGTGAGAGGAGATAGTCGATGACCACGATCAGCAAACCGCTGCCGACCGCCATGCGGTCGAAGGAGAGAGTGCTCGCCAAGCGAGAAGCACGGCCCTACATCAATCCCTATCTGGCGGGCATCCTACTGGGCTTGGTGCTATTTACGTCCTTCTTCATCACGGGTGGCGGCCTGGGCGCATCGGGGGCCATGAATAACTTCGTGGTGTTCGTTGAGGATGCCATCGCACCGAGGCACGTTGATCGCACCCCATACCTGCTTAGCATTGCAGGGGGTGACAAGAATCCGCTCGATAGCTGGATGGTGTTCATGTTGATTGGCACCGCCGTCGGGGGGGCGCTCTCTGGCTGGTTAAACGGGCGCATGAAGCTGGAAACCAACAAAGGCCCGCACATCTCGGTGGGCACGCGCTGGGGCATGGCTTTCCTCGGCGGAGCGATCATGGGCTATGGGGCGCGGCTGGCGCGCGGCTGCACCTCCGGCCAGGCGCTATCTGGCGGCGCGGTGCTGTCGGTGGGAAGCTGGGCCTTTATGTTCGCTGTGTTCGGCGGGGCATACGGCCTAGCGTACTTCGTTCGCAAGCTCTGGCGGTAAGGAGGCACAGCTATGACACCCTTCCCCCTTCCCCTGACACAGCTCTTCGGACATTGGGGCCAGTACGTCATCTACTTCCTGATCGGCGTGGGGTTCGGTGCTGTGCTGGAACTGGCCGGGTTTGGCAACTCCAAGAAGCTGGCCGCCCAGTTCTACTTCACCGATCTGTCCGTGTTGAAGGTGATGTTCACTGCTATCGTAGTAGCCATGGTGCTGGTGTTCGGCGCATCAGCGTTGGGCTTGCTGGATTACAATCTCGTATGGGTAAACCACACCTACCTCTGGCCAGGCATCGTGGGCGGTTTGATCATGGGTGTGGGCTTCATCATCGGGGGGTTCTGCCCTGGCACATCGTTGGTCTCCGCCTCGACGGGCAAAGTAGACGGCCTGTTCTTTTTTCTAGGAGCGCTGTTTGGCGTTTTTGCCTTCGGTGAGACGGTGGGCCTCTATGACGCCTTCTGGCATTCGTCGTACATGGGGCGCTTCACACTGATGCAGTGGCTCAACCTCGATACAGGCATCGTGGTGGTGCTGGTTGTGCTTATGGCCCTGTTCATGTTCTGGGGTGCGGAGCAGCTTGAGCATATCTTCGGAGGGAAGGAGCCAAAGGACGCGCCAAAGTGGCGTTATGGTGCGGCGGGCGGTCTGCTGGCACTGGCTGTGGCCGTGCTCGTAATCGGGCAGCCCTCTACCGCTGAGCGCTGGGCGCGCATCGCACCAGAGAAGGAGGCTCAACTCGCTCAGCGCGCCGTCCAGATTCACCCTGGTGAGTTACTCGAACTGATCCATGACAGCAGTCTGCGGGTCATCATGCTTGACGTTCGTAGCCAGACGGACTACAACCAGTTCCACATCCTTGACGCGCAGCACGTGCAGCCCGAAGAATTGCCAGGTTTGGTTGGAACGCTTCAGGCGCAACCTGCAAATACGGTTATCGTGCTGATGAGCAACGATGAGGAAGCTGCGACCGATGCCTGGAAGTTCCTGGTGGCGGAGAGCGTCCCGAACGTCTACATCCTGGGCGGCGGGATCAACGGCTGGCTGGACACCTTCGCCGACGATGAATTTCGGGCCACCCACGTGGTCGTGGGAGCCGCTCCCGACACGCTGCGCTACACCTTCGACGCTGCGCTAGGTGCACGCCACCCGGCGGCGAAGCCTGACCCACACGCTTATGAGCTGGAATACGAGCCAAAGGTGCAGCTCCAGATCAAACGTGGTCCGAGCGGCGGTGGGTGCGGCAGCTAAACCTGGCTTCGTGACGAATATTAGGGACAATGGTGGAGGCAGGACGGAGTTGCGTCCTGCCTCTTTGTACAAGGCCAATGGATCGGTTAGCGCCGGGCTATCATCGCTCTCCGCCGATCTGCCCGTTATGCCGACAGCGAACGAAGCCCAAGCCATCCGCCTATCTGTTTGAAGCAGCCCTGACAACCTCGCTCAGGGCATGTTCCTGTTCCTCCGTCAGGGGAGGCACCTGGTGCTCAGCCAGGATGCGCTCAGCCTCTGCCTGGGCGCGGTCAACGACAGTCTGGCGGCCCTCGCGCGTCCACTGATCCCAGCCTATGCCACTCACGCCGACTCGTGGCTGCCACAGCGCGCCAGCCTTCAGATAGGTCACAGTGTGGCGTTGCGTCAGGAAGGTGTGCATGGGCGAGTCCATAACCTGGCTGATGATCTCAACCGCCAGGGCATCCTCGTCAACCGCGAAGCCACGCCGCACCCGGCGCACCATGCCCATGATCTCGTCGTCAATGACCATCTGGGCATTCGACCCAACCGTACCTCCCACCATCTCCCCAACGCCCGATAGCTCATCGGCGCCAGCCAGTGCCGGGACAATGGCATTGATTGCACGCTCGTAGCCGCTCTGAATGTCCATAGTATGACCGCTGGTGCACAGGCCATAGACATTGACGGGTAGATGATAGAAGTGACCGATCTGAACAGTCACGGAAGAGATCAGCGCGATCTCCGGGTTACCCCAAATGGGCAGGCCGGTGCGCATGTCCACCGGTGCCAGCCGTCCGCAGTAAACAATCGGTAGGCCCGGTCTGATCAACTGAGCCAGAGCAATCGAGGCTAGCACTTCAGCGTTCTGCTGCGCGAGTGCTCCTGCTATCGTCATGGGAGCAGTTGCGCCCAACTGAGGGCAGGGCAGGGGGCCGAAAGGGATGCCGTGACGGGCCACTTCCAGTATGGCCTGGGCCGTATCTACGGGGTAAGTCAGCGGGCTGACGGGGGAGATTCCCAATGAAAGGCCAGGGGTGTCACCAAACACCACACGCACCATCTCTACTAAGTCGCGGACCTCCTCCGGGGTCTGCACGCCCGGCCCATTGATAGGCTTGAGCGTGTTACGCACCGCCTGGGCAAACATCGTCGCAGCCATAGCCGCAGGCGGAACGTCGCGCGGGGTATACAGTGGCGTGATGGTGGTGACATTGCTGAGCGCATCCAACAGGCGCGTGCTCTCGGCCACATCGGCTTCTGTTGCCGGGCGAGGCTCGCCCCCAGGCCGGTCGAGCACATCGCGCGCGCCGCCCAGATTGTGGACGTGAAGCTCGCCTGTTCCAAGCATGACCTCGACACCGCGCCCATACAGTGTGACCCGCTGCGGACAGCGGGATAGGCAGGACTCCACCAGCTCGGGAGGGATGCACACACGCCCATCGCACTCGGCGGCGCCGTGATCGAACAGCAACGACCGCGATACAGGATCATCGAGAACGATGCCGACCTCAGAGAGGATTCGCAACGTGGCATGATGGATGGCAAGCACGTCCTCTGGAGACAGAATCGTGAGCAGCATGAGTAGAGCTTCCTTACATTTAGAGAAGATACCAGTCCAGGAAACGCTCCAGGCGGGTCTGGAAATCAATCCGACTATCACGGCGCAGGAGGCCATGCCCCTCGTCAGCGTAAGTCTTGTACTCGTAGGTTTTCCCGGCTCGTTGCAGCGCCTCAACAAGCTCCTCAGATTGGAGGGGATGGCAAATCTCATCACGCAAGCCATGCACGATGAGCAGCGGCTTCTGAATCCGATCCACTGCCAGAACCGGGCTGCCGGCGGCGTAAATAGCTCGCGCTGCGCGGGGATGCTTGATTAGGCGCTCCTGATCTTCGCGGCCCGCTGCATTGCTCTGTGCCCAGCCGGTGAAGTTATTGAAGAAACCGTATTTAGCCACCCCGCAGGCAAAGCGATACTGCGGGTCAAAGGCCAACGCACAGACGGCCATATAGGCGCCATAACTGGCCCCAAAGATGGCGATCCGCTCCCGATCCACACCCGGTAAAGAAGCCAGATAATCCGCACCAGCCAGGCAATCCTTCGTATCATCGATACCGCAGGCATCATGGTTGGCTCGCTCGAAGGCAAGCCCATAGCCCGTGCTGCCCCGAATGTTAGGGGCCAGCCAGGTATAGCCCTTGGCAACGAAGTATTGCGCGACGGCATCCCATTCCAGGGAGTACTGGTCAGTTGGACCACCGTGAGGGTAAAGCACTGCCGCGCCATTGGGCTGTCTAGGACGATAGAGGAAAGCAGGGATATCCAGCCCATCAAAGCTCGGGTAGCTCACGCGCTGTGGGGTGACAAGGCCAAGCGGCTTCAGAGCAGGCGGGCTGCTGAAGGTCAGTTGGGTCACCTGCCCAGTAGCCAGATCCATCCGATAAATGTCTGGCGGGGTGTGCGGATCGTCGTACTCAAAGGTAATGGCGCGACCATCTGGGAGCCAGTGGGGGCAGGCATGGACGCCATAGGTGGTACGCACGTCTTCGAGCTGCCCCGTCGTCGGCTCTACCGCCACTAGGTCGAAGGCGCCGTTATGGTGAACCCGACACAGGATTCGGCTCCCATCAGGAGACCACTCGATATCGGAGAGATCGGCCCCGGCGCGGGTCACCTGGCTTTCTGAACCAGCCTCCACGTCGATGATAAAGAGTTCGTAGTAACCAGTGCGCTCAGAGGTGAAGGCAATGTAACGACCATTCGGCGACCAGCGCGGTGCCAGATTCTGATGGGAGGGCTTGGCAGTGAGGGGAACCACAGCCCCGGTCTGTAGATCGGCCAGCATGATGTCCGACCGGTTGAGATCAGCGGGCGGTCGGTGAACGTAGGCCACTCGACAACCATCCGGTGAGGCTGCTGGGCTGAGATCGTGGCCTGGCCCCTGGCTGACCGGTCGCGGCCATTCCCCTTCGCGATCGGTCAGAACAATGCGAGACCGGTCATCCACTTTTGTGGTCACCAGCAACCCTCTGCTGTCCGGCATCCAACGCGGTGAACCGGCTTCAGTCATGAGTCGGGAGACAAGGCGAGGTAATCCTCCCTCTGGGCTTACCACCCAGACATGGCCCTTGTCTGTCAAGGCCAGCCAGCGGCCATCAGGCGACCATTGCGGTGGATCGTCGAACCAGTAAGGGGCCGGATCGCGGTCAAACGTCAACTGAAGGGGCCACCCGCCAGCGACAGACATGACATACAGATCGGAGTGGTCGTCCCGATCCCAGAAGAAAGCGATCCGGGAACCATCCGGTGACGGCGTGTGGCTGCGGGGCCGGTTGATGGAGACCAACAACGCAATACTCCATCCAGGTGCAGGGCCACCATCAGGGCGCGGCTCCGCAGGCCAACCTGAGCGCTCGTACTTCTCAACCAGCTTCTCGCGGGGATCAGGGGGCACCGGTATCTGCCTCCAGTGAAGAAAGTGCGTGAGCGATGGTTTGCTACAGAGGATGAAGAGCCACGCTCCATCATACAGCAATTTCAATTCCGCAGGGAAATTCGATCCCCAGGGCTATTGAAGAGAGCCGTACAAAACGTCAGGCGCCTCTCAGGAGAGGGAATAGTCCTTTGAGCTGAGGATAGAGCTGGCAATAGAGGCCGAAAAGCTGATCATAGACGGCGCTACGAGTAGCATCAGGGTGGGTGGTATCCTCAATAGATAGGAAGCGGTCGATAGCATCCCAGGTGTCAAAGACACCCACGCCGATCCCAGCCACAAAGGCCGCCGCCAACGAAGCGCCAGGGTTGTTGGCGAGATACAAAACGGGCAGGTTGAGAACATCGGCGGCAATCTGGCGCCACAGACGGCTGGCTGCACCGCCCTCGCTCGCCACCACGCGACGGGGAAACTGGCCCCGCTCACGCAGCACCTCGACATGATGCCGGAAGCCAAACACAACCCCCTCCAATACAGCGCGGTAGAGGTGATAGCGGGTATGGTAGAGGGTCAGGCCAACGACCACACCGCGCGCAAGCGGGTCGAGGATGGGAGTCTTCTCACCGAGGAAGTAAGGCAATACAACCAGGCCATCACTGCCCGCTGGTAGCTTCTCCGCCTGAGCATCCAGGAACTGGTACAAGGTCTGGTGATGGTCGGCTGCTGCCGTGGCATCATCCTGAAAGAATTGCTGCACCAGCCATTTAAGAAGCGAGCCGCTGGTCGCCATGCAGCCGTTAAGCAAGTACTGGCCGGGGATGTCATGATAATCAATGTACAGCCGAGGATCGACAACCAATGTCTGAGTGCTGTAGAGCACATCGCCTGCACTGCCAAACTTGATCAACAGGTCACCATCCTCTCTGATCCCGGCTGCCAGTGCTGCCCCAACATGATCCGCTGTGCCTGCTACGACTGGCGTCCCCGCCCGCAGGCCGGTCAGTGCCGAGGCGGCCCTGGATACACCGCCGATGATCTCGGTGGGCCTGCGGATGGGAGGCAGCCGATCGGAGGTCACGTGAGCCGCCGCCAGCAGGTCATCCGACCACGTCTGTGTGTGCAGGTTGTAGAGGCCGCTTTCCAGTGCCCAGTTCACCTCGACAGCGCGGTAGCCAGTCAGGCAGTAATTGACATAGTCATATGACCCCAGGATAGTACGAGTGCATTCCCAGATGGCCGGCTCGTGGCGTTGAATCCAGAGCAGCTTGGGGCCAACGCTCTGCTGACTGAGACTCGCGCCCGTTGTCTCAAAGAACCGCTGGGGAGCGACCCGGCCCCTTAGCTCCTCTATCTCGGCGATTGCGCGTGCATCGTTCTGCTGGATGGAAGGGCGTAATGGTTGCCCATCCTGATCAAGGAGCACTACAGCCGGAACCATGCCGGTCACTCCCACTCCGGCGATCTGGTCGGATTGGACGGCGGGGTGTGAAAGGCACTCACGGACAACCTCACATGTGCTCTCCCACCAACCAGCGGGTGATTCCTCCGCCCAGCCTGGCTGTGGCGAATGAAGCACGTGCTCTCGGGCCGCCTGCGCGACCAAGTGACCTTCGCTGTCGCAGATAATGCCCTTCACGGAGGAGGTCCCGATATCGATTCCAAGCAGTAGCTTTGGCATCCCCATACCCTTGCCCCAACGGTGCGGTTCGCGCTGAATCAGGAGCCGCCAACATACGAGCTCAAGCAGGCGGCTCAAGTTTCGATCTGTTTGCGAACACAGTCAAAGAACAGATCGGTCAGTTTCTGAGTCACGCTGCCCATCAGACGCGAAGCCAGGCTGGCGATGGTGCCGGATATAGTCACATCCGCCCACCAGGCCAGCTCAGTGAAGCTATCTCCCGCACTGACAAGACTCATCTCGGCCACCACATCGGCGGCGCTGCCGGGGGCGATTCCATGCGCCTTCATTTTGGCACGATAAGGTGACTCCATTTCCAGCCACTCCACATCGGTGATGAAGGTGACCTTGGCGCTGCCGAAACCGATAGAGGCCACCGCCCGGAACTGTCTGTCTGGGATAATGATTTCCAGCGATTCGACGCCCGGCGCACAGCGCGCCACGACGTGCGGATTGACCAGAAACTCCCAGACCTTCTCAAGCGGCGCGTTAATCCTGACATCTCCTTTGACAAGCACGCAGTTCACCTCCTAGTAGATCGTTGGATTGATAAGATCGGGTAACTTCTGCGACCCCTGGCCTGCTTAAAACTCTAGATTATGGGATCATGGCGATTTGGGGCAAATTTGTCTTCTTAAATCGGATATAGCATAATTCAGGGCCAATACCCCCGCTAAAGGATGTGCGATCAAGGATGAAGCCTGCTCCGTTTGAGTATTGTGCCCCGCATACACTGGAGGAGGTCCTAGCAATCATGGCCGAGCATGGCGACCGGGCCAAACTCCTGGCTGGGGGCCAGAGCCTGATCCCGGCCATGAACTTTCGCCTCGCGCAACCAGCCATGCTGGTCGACCTGAACGCTATCGGCGAACTGCAATACATCCGGGAGAATAACGGTGGTCTGGAGATAGGGGCGATGACACGCCAGCGGCAGGTCGAGCGCGATCGGCTAGTAGCCCAGCACAGCCCCCTGCTTTACGAAGCAATGCCTTTCATTGCACATCCTCAGATCCGCAATCGCGGAACGATCGGAGGCAGTCTGGCCCACGCCGACCCGGCTGCCGAGCTACCTGCCATTGCGGTGGCGCTGGAGATGCAGATGCAGACGAGGAGCCAGCGTGGGGAACGCTGGATCCCAGCGGGCGAGTTCTTCCTGGGCCTATTCACCACCGCCCTTCAGCCGGATGAAGTGCTGGTCGCAGTGCGTGTGCCGCGGTTGCCACCACGAACGGGCTGGGCGTTCATGGAGGCAGCACGGCGGCACGGGGACTATGCCATGATGGGGGTGGCGACCGTCGTGACGCTGGATGAAGACGGATTCTGCCAGGCGGCCCGGCTGGTTTACCTGAACGCGGGGGATGGGCCAGTGAATGCCATTCGGGCAGCGCAATGGCTGCAGGGCGAAAAGCCCGGCCCATCCCTGTATGAAGCGGTGGCGGAAGAGGCTTCGCACAACGAAATCGCGCCCTTGGGCAATGTTCACGCCTCGGTCAGCTTCCAGCGCCATCTGGCCCGTGTCTTGACACAGCGAGCGCTTGGAACAGCTTTCCAGCGAGCCGCGCCAGGAGAAACTTGATGGCAACAGTCACCTCGACCCATTCTATCGCAGTGAAAGTAAACGGCATCACCTACGAGCGTCAGATCGAGGCCCGTTTACTGTTGAGCGACTTCCTGCGGCATGAGCTGGGGCTGACAGGAACTCATGTCGGCTGCGAGCACGGCGTTTGCGGAGCGTGCACTATCCTGCTGAATGGCTGGGCTGTTCGTTCCTGCCTCATGCTGGCCGTGCAGGCGGATGGGCACGAGATCATGACAGTCGAGGGATTGTCTCCCGGTAAAGGCACCCTGCATCCGCTTCAAGAAGGCTTCTGGGAAGCGCATGGACTTCAATGCGGATTTTGCACACCAGGCTTCTTAATGACTTTGCTGCCATTCCTGGAGGAAAACCCCGACCCCAGCGAGGAGGAAATCCGCCAGGCCCTCTCCGGTAACCTATGTCGTTGCACAGGTTACCAGCAGATCGTTGAGGCAGTCAGGCTGGCCATCGCTAAGATGCGCAAATAGGACAGGAGAGCAAGAGTAAAGTGGCGACCCGTTTTTTCGGCCAGCGGATCAGGCGCAACGAAGACCCCTATCTGCTGACTGGTCAGGCGTTGTTTGTGGATGATGTGCACCTTCCTGGTATGCTCCACGCTGCGTTTGTGCGCAGCCCCTATGCCCACGCGCGGATCAGGCACATTGACGCTGCCCGTGCGCTGGCGCACACGGGAGTGAGGGCTGTGCTCAGTGCGGCAGACCTAGGCGACTACTGGCGAACGGGGCCATTGCTGGTCTCACCACCGCCTATCCAAAGGCTGTCCTTCAACGAGCGAACGCAGCCAATCCTGGCGCGGGAAAAGGTGCGGCACGTGGGCGAACCGGTCGCAGTGGTGATCGCTGAGAGCCGCTATGTAGCCGAGGATGCGGCAGCGGAGGTGATGGTCAGCTATGAGCCACTCCCTGCCATCGCCGATCTGGAGCAGGCCCTCCTACCAGGAGCGGCACTGGTGCATGAGGACCTAGGATCGAATGTGGCAGCCCACGTGATTCAGACACGAGGTGACTATGATATTGCCAGGCTGCAAGCTGACCTCGTGATCAAGCGACGGCTGGTATACGATCACGGAATGGCAGCAGCCATGGAAAACCGGGGAATCGTGGCCGAGTGGGACGATAAAACCCGCCGCCTGACTATTTGGGATACCACCCAGGCCCCCATCCCGATTCGCAATGGGCTGGCCTCCATGTTGGGGCTTTCGGAGTCCCAGGTGCGGGTTATCGCGCCATTTTTGGGTGGGGGATTTGGGCCGAAGGTGATGATGTACTATCCAGAGGAGATGCTGATTCCCTGGGTAGCGATGCAGCTCAAACAGCCTGTGAAGTGGATTGAGGATCGGGCGGAGAACTTCGTTGCCACCTCGCATGAACGGGGACAGATTCATGAGGCGGAGATCGCGCTGACTAAGGAAGGGCGGATTCTGGGGGTGCGCGATGTGTTCCTGCACGATAGCGGAGCATATGACCCATACGGGCTGACTGTGCCGATCAACAGCCAATGCACTCTGCTGGGACCATACGACATCCCCAACTATTACAGCGAGTTCACGGCGGTATTTACAAACAAGACCATCGTTACCCCCTACCGGGGGGCGGGGCGACAGCATGGCGTGTTCGTGATCGAGCGTCTGCTTGATCTGGCAGCCAGAGAACTGAAAATCGACCGGGTCGAAATCCGACAGCGGAACTTCCTCCGACCAGGTGACTTTCCGCACGACAACAATATCATCTACCAAGACTTCGCACCGCTAGTCTACGATAGCGGGAATTACCGCCCCCTGCTGCAGAAGGCAGCCGAGATGGTCGGCTACCGGGCATTCGTGAGCGACATCCAACCCCGCCTGCGGGCCGAGGGGCGGCACGTGGGCATCGGAATCGTGGTGTATGTGGAAGGAACTGGGATAGGGCCATACGAGGGGGCGCGAGTTCAGGTACAGGGCAGCGGCAAGGTCAGCGTGGCGACAGGAGTCGGCACGCAGGGGCAGGGCCACTATACGAGTTTCGCGCAGATCGTGGCCGACGAGTTGGGGGTTTCTCCACGCGATGTAGAAGTGATCACTGGAGACACTGATCAGTTCCATTGGGGGACAGGCACCTTCGCTAGCCGGGGCGCGGTGGTGGCCGGGAACGCCATTGGCGCAGCGGCGCGAGAGGTGCGGCGGAAAATTCTGCTCCTGAGCAGCGAGCTTCTAGATGCCGCTGAGGAAGAACTGGAGCTGTCGGACGGGATCGTTCGGGTGAAAACGCGCCCTGATCGGTCGATCACGCTGGGGGAGCTGGCCGTGAGGGCGAATCCCCTGCGGGGATCGGTCACGCCCGGAACGGAGCCTGGCCTGGAAGCCACCAGCTACTTCGGGCCGGATCGAGGTGCTACCTCAAGTGGTGCGCACGCCATGATCGTGGAGGTCGATCCGGAAACGATGCACATCCGCATTCTGAAGTACGTGGTCACCCACGATTGCGGGCGGGTGATCAACCCTCTCATCCTGGAAGGGCAGATTCACGGCGGGGTGGCGCAAGGGATCGGAAACGCTTTCTATGAGCAACTGGTGTACGATGAGAACGCGCAATTGTTGAATGGCTCATTCATGGACTTTCTATTGCCGACCTCGTTGGACGTGCCCTTTATCGAGATTGGTCACGAGGAAACGCCTTCGCCATTGAACCCGCTAGGGATCAAGGGCGCAGGTGAGGCAGGCGCGATCCCAGTCGGCGCGCTGTTCGCGCAGGCGCTGGAAGATGCGCTACAGGTCGAGGGGCTGGAAATCCTGGAGATCCCACTTAGCCCGGGCAGGTTGTGGGAATTGGTGGAGGAAGCAAAAGCCAGGCAGGCATCATGAGAGATACGCGAGTGATGTGGATACTGAGACAGGATGAAGAGCGGACCTTAGATGTCCGTTTCTTTTTCTCGGATAGCGCTGTGCGCCGTATAATGATTGTGCTCGTAATGCTAAATTGCACACTCGAGCCTTTGCCTGAGGTCCAGTCGTAGGAGTTCGCATATTGACTAAGCGAATCCTTTATTCCATGCTGATCTTTGTCCCCGTGGCCATCGGGGCCGAGCTGCTACATGCCGATCCAGTGCTCGTGTTCATCCTGTCAGCACTGGGCATCATCCCACTGGCAGATCTGATCGGGGAAGGGACAGAGGAACTGGCCGCCCGCACTGGTCCGCGCCTAGGAGGGCTACTGAACGCGACCCTGGGCAACGCTGCCGAGCTAATCATCACGATTTTCGCTATCCGGGAGGGGCTGCTAACGCTAGTTGTGGCCTCGATCACGGGGTCGATCATCGGCAATCTGGTTCTGGTAACTGGGATCAGCGTGCTGGTCGGCGGGCTGAAACATGGCCACCAGAAATTCGACCGACGCCAGGCAGGATTGAACGCGACAATGGTGGTGCTGGCAGTCATCGTGCTGGTCATCCCCTCGCTGTTCAGCCGGGCCATAGACCCCTCGCTGAACCCCAATCTGCCTTCAGAAAGGTTCTTCAGCGAGATTGTGGCGGGGGTTATTATCGTCCTGTACGTGCTCAGCGTGATTTACTCACTGACCGCCAAGCGCGAAGAGGATGACATCTTGACCCGAGAGTCGGCGGCGCAGCACGCACCCCGCTGGAGCGTGCGAACGTCACTGCTGGTGCTAGTTGGATCGACTGTGGGGGTGGCGGTACTGAGCGAGTTCCTCGTTGGCGCAGTGGAGCCGGTAGTGACCTCGCTGGGCATGACAGAATTTTTCCTGGGGCTTATCATCATCCCACTGGTGGGCAACATCGCAGAACACTTAGTCGCAGTGGAGGTGGCAGCGAAGGACAACATGGAATTGAGCCTGGCGATCTCGCTGGGTTCCAGCCTTCAGATCGCCCTATTCGTCGCCCCGCTGTTGGTATTCATCAGCCTGCTATTTGATCACGCGCTGTTGCTGGTGTTCACCGATCTGGAACTGATCGCGTTGTTTTCAGCCTCGCTGGTGACAGCGTTGATCTCGCTAGATGGAGAATCGAACTGGCTGGAAGGCGCGCAGCTTCTAGCGGTGTATCTGATCATCGCCGTGGCGTTCTTCTTTGTGCCCGGTTAGCCCAATCTCAGAATGGGAGCGAGGGCCAGGCAGCCGGAGGCCTACCCCTCGCTCCCGCTTCTCCAGCATGGGGGCTATACGATTTCGGGCACGGGGCCATCTTCGTCAAAGACCCCGCGCAGGAACTCCCGGATAACCTGCGCTGAGACAGCCAGGCCCACTTCGGAACCGGCCATCACGGCTGTCACCCCAAGCAAACGCCCCTGTACATCCACCAGCGGGCCACCGGAATTGCCAGGGCGCAGGCGCAGATTGACTGGTAGCCACTCCCGCGCGGCGACAACCTGCCCCTGTACCTCCGCCCCCCCGTCAATGGCAACGCCGGACGATACCGCCCCAGCCACGCCCCAGGGATGCCCAAGCGCAAACACCCACTCACCCGCCTGAAGTTCGGTTGAGTCACCTAGTTCCAGAGCAGGAAGGTTATAAGCCTCCACCTTGAGCGCTGCGAGATCGCGGCGTGTATCAAACGCCACCACACGCGCCGGGAGAGTCTCGCCGTCTGGCAAGGTTACGCGCAGCCCCTGCGACCTGATCACATGCGCGTTGGTTAGGATCAGGCCATCAGATCGCAGGATAATCCCCGCGCCGTGACTGCGCCCACTGTTGCTAACATGCACCAGGCTATGCCTGACCCGATCTACAAGATCAGCTATCTCGGCATTGAGCCGCATAACGAGATCGGACATGGAATCCTCCCTAGCTGCGCTCACCAATGACAACGCTGACCTCATGGACTTCGCCGCCGCGCAGAATGCGGGCAACGGCTTCCTTGCCCACGCGATCCCCACTCAGCAAAGCCATCAGCTCCTCAAGATAACGCACCCGCTCGCCGTCCAAGCCAACCAGCGTATCGCCGAGCACCAGACCTGCCTTGTCAGCAGGCGTCCCTGGCTCAACCGATACGATCAACAGGCCAACCTCCTGGCCGAGCCTGTTCACCAGCGCCTCAGGCAGCCGGACCGGCTGCACCCCGATGCCAAGATAGCCACGCCGGATACGTCCGTGAGTCGCCAACGTCTCGGCCACCCGGCGGATGGTCTCCACAGGAAGGGCCACACTGACGCCTCGCATCAGCCCCGATGTGTTGAGGCCAACTACCCTACCGGACACATCTGCCAGGGGGCCGCCTGAAAAACCGGGATACATCACCACATCAGTCTGCACGTAGCGATCAATGCTACCTCCCATTGCCGTGCGCCAGCCATCTCCGAGGGCACTGATCACACCAAGGGTGGCCTGCATACTCCGACCTGGCCGTCCAAGAGCCAGTGCCAGATGGCCAACTCGCACCTCCTCTGATGCAGCCCAGGTGGGCACAACAAAGTTGTGTGTCTCTGCGCGCAGCAGAGCGAGGTCTGTCGTCGGATCGCGGCCAACCAGGGTGGCAGAGACGGTCTCACCGTTGGGCAAACCGACGCGGATATCCTCGTCGCGGGTGACCACGTGGTTGGCCGTGATGATCAGTCCGTCCGCCGACCAACCAATGCCGCTGGCAGGTTGGCGGCGACGCCCCTCCACCCGCAATACGGAGGCTCCGGTTGACGCAACAACCTCTGCCAGGGCTGCTGACAGATCAGATAGCACACTACCCATCGCGGTTTCTCCTCTCTCTTGGGTCTGACCTCTGTGCTAATTTTTTGCCGTGTTGTGTTTTTATCGCGGCAGAATAGGGCAGTGGATCATACTTCTAGCGGGGGATCGCCTGGAAGAAAGGCTAGGTCAAGGTTAGAGACTGATCAGACCTAATCTGGTGGCCCGCACGACAGCCTCGGTGCGGCTCTGAGCGTTGAGCTTGCCCATGATGGCGTTGACATGGAACTTCACCGTATGCTCGCTGACATTCAGCCGATGAGCAATGGCCCGGTTCGAGTAGCCCTCTGCTAGGAGTTTGAGCACTTCCACCTCGCGGGGAGTTAGGGCCTCCGTGAGAGGCGCGTCAGGGAGGCGCAAGGGGGGAAGCAGAGCATCGGCCAGGGTGGGATCGAGTGCTACCAACCCCTGCTGAGCAGCCTGGATAGCTGCCGAGATTTGCTCGATGCTGGATGACCGCCGCAACAGGGCACGCCCCCCTGCTGCCCAGGTAGCAAGAACGGCTGCTTGATCTGGAAGGAGCACAACGAGCGGAAGCCCCAGCTCCGCTAACTCTGCAAGAGCTGCTGACATTAAGGCCATATCACCAGGTTCGCTCCGTGAGCCAAAGTCCCATACGAGCACATCGGGGCGATATACGTCCAGATCGGGCACTAAGCGCGCATCAGCCAATGCCGTGCCAACCACCTCAATATGTTCCAGCTCGGACAGCAGCGCGGCCAAGCCTGCTCGTGCAAAGGTGTCTTCCGCGACCACGAAGGCGCGCACTATCCTAGCTTCGCCGTTCATGGGGACTACCTCCTTGAAACGGGGGATATCCTGTGGGGGGAATATAGCAGATTCGTGGCTGAATGGATCTACTTAACCAGGTTGGTGGTACAATGAAAAGCACCTCATATCCTCAGCGCTCTGGCGGAGCGCCCTGATAAGGAGCTTTCATGAGAGCCTCCTCCTCTGATAAACTGGACGAGGGTGCACTTTCCTCCGGCCCCTCGATCACGTCCCAACAGCCCTCCAAGAGAAAGTATTGGACTGCTGGGCCGGGTAGCACGATCCACTCGTTTGAGTTACGAATTCGTGTGCCGCTGGACGGGTTGTTTATGCGGCATGGCCAAACAATGCGCAGCCTAGCCGAAGACATCCAGCCAGGCGGGCGATTTCTCTTTTACGACAGCATCGAGCTTGGCCCTGACCGCGTCCAGATCCTATTGGTTCTGCAACAGGGACAAAAACCGGATGAGCATGTCATCTACGGCGAACTACATGGGAAGTCCTTGCCGGAACTGGTTGAGGCTCGTTTGCAGATTGACGAACGGAACTACGAGACCCAGGCACAGAACGGGGTAATGCAATTTGTAGGCATTGACTTGAGTGGGACGGTGCGCGAAATGGCACTCAGCCTGATCACCCCGGATCGAAAACCGATCTGACCACCACCCACCGGGGGGGGGAGATAGACTCCGCCTACCTCATGACGCCGGATCTGCCCACGCTTCATATACGGCTTACATCCGTCCGTCGATCTCTTGTTCCACCCGCCCAAATCGAGAAGGCTGGCGCTGCCGGGCGCTCATGGCAGGACTCCTCTATCCTTGCCTTCTTACAGACCGTCCTGCGCCTGTCCCGCCAGAACCCAGTTCTGGGAGCCGCATTCGCCATAGGAGCCTTTGAGGGCGCGACACTGGCGGAGAGGGAGCCTCAGAGAACCGCCGCCCAGCTTGGGCTGGGAGTGGCTTTGACATGGTGGGGGTATTATCACGAGGCCCTCGCGCTGCTGACTGAGCTGATAGACCGCTCACCTCCCGACGCAGAGGTTGAACGTCTGTACGCGGAGTGGCCTCGCCTGTTATGCGAGCGCCGGGTGCGCCAGGCCGCCGGTCTGTTCGATAGCCTGATGGGGATCGCCGAGCGCCTTGAGGCCATGGGCGATACTCCCAATGCTATGCGCTGTCGCCTGGATGCTGTCTCCGGGATGTACCTGCCAAGCGCTGACGGCCAACCGGAAGCGGCGCTGGGGCAAGCTATGGCCTACTTTTCAGAAGGTAAGCATCTGGGGGAGACGGGGCTGGGGCTGATCCTGCTGGCCTATCTTCATCTGAACCGAGGGGCTTTCAGATCGGCGCACGAGCAGGTAGATCGGGCTGAGAGAGCGCTTCGGCAGGCGCATAGCCCGGCCATGACCGGCTATACCTGGTTGGTGCGCGGCACTATCCTGTACCACCAGCGTCGCATCCAGGAGGCCGATCTATGGTTACGGAAGGCCCGGCAGCGGTTCTATGGCCTTCAGCATGAGTATTATCTAGCCCTATCCCTTTTCACCCTGGCTGGCCTGCGGTACGAAGCGGGGAACCTTCCCGGTGCGACGCGGTGTGTTTCGGCCCTACGCAAGCTAACGGTCACGCCGCACATCAAGCTGGTAGAGGCCAATGCCGAAATGCATGCTGGCCATGTTTCCGTTCGCCGGGGGCGATACGAAGATGCGGAACGGTGTTACCACAAAGCCATCCAACTTTTCACAGTGGCTGGCTACGATGTACTCGCCAAGGCGGGCCTGATGAACCTGGGCATTGTGGCCCGCCGCAAGGGCCAGTTTGGCCGATCACTGGACTGGCTCAATGAGGCCCTGGCAACTTTCGAAGAATCCGACGCCTTGGAGTACGCGGCGCTGGCGCACCACAACCTGAGCAAAACCTACGCCTCTTTTGGCTACTTTGAACCTGCCATTGAGCACTCTCGAATGGGTATTCATATCCTGGAGCAGGCAGGCATTACAGTGCAGGCAGTTCGACCAGCCATCTATTTGGCCCGGTTGCTGGCAGAGTGCGGTCAGGCTGAAGAAGCACACCGGCTCTTGGACACGGCTTCGCGCCGGGCTTCTGAAGCCGGGCTGGACATGGATCAGGCTATCTGCGGGCAGGTTCGAGGGGTCGTGTTGCGAGCCGAGGGCAGGCTTGACGAGGCAACTGCGGCCTACCAGGGCAGCGTGGATGCCCTGACCCGCCTGGAACAGTGGGATGCGGCCTGGGAGTCCCGAATTGGCATTGCAGAAGCATCAGCAGAGCTGGGCAAGATGCGTGCCGCGCAGGGTCAGCTTCGTACGCTGGCACGAGTAAGACTTCCTGCCGGGTTGCGCTGGCGTTATGACGGCGTCAAAGGCCAGATCGCAGCTCTGCAACACCGGCCTGACAAGGCGCTGGCGGCCTATCTGAGCGCCCTTCAACATGCCTGCGATGCTCGCCGCAGCCTGGAATGGGAAGAGCACAGCGAGCGGTTTGTTCAATCCCTCGAACCGCTGTATGAACGGGCGTTTGGGGCCGCCCTGGAACTGAACCGGCCTGAGACAGCTCTGGCGCTGGCTGAGATTCACGGGGCACAACTGTTGAGTGTGCGGCTTGGACACGAGAGCAGCTTCATGGGAGATGCTCATGATCTCCCGGCAATGGTGACAGGGCGGATGCGGGTCCGGCTGGGGGATAGTTGGACCATTTTTCGCTACGCCTGGCATAGGAATGGACTATGGCTGTTTGTGCTCCACCCCAGCGGCCTGGAGTATTATCCTATCCCGCTACGCGACCATCGTCTTGCGCTGCAAATGTGCTCCAGCCCGGACGACTCATTTCGAAGGTTTGCGTACCTCGATAACGCCGGCACGCCGGATGACCCCCATCCGATCAGCGCCAATTTCCGTCGCCAGCTTTTTGAGTCCCTCGTGCCGGAGGCAACACGCAACCGCTTGAGGCCGGATCATACGCTGGTCGTAGTTCCCTCACACAGGATGTTGTATGGCCTGCCCTTTCAGGCGCTGTTGGATGGGAACGAACCCCTCATCCTGCGTACGCAGATTCTGTACGCGCAGTCGCTGGATATTCTGCGGATCGCCCTGGAGAGAGATTCGCCAAGTCCAGTGCTGGCTGGACGCGGTCTAGTCTGCGCACAATCGACATTCCCCGATCTACGCTATGCCCCTCTGCCACACGTTCGAGCGGAGGCGCAGGCCATCATCAGCACAGCGATCAATGAGGTCACTTGCCTGATCGATGAAGCCGCCAGCCGAGACAGACTGATCGAGATGGGCGGATCCGGAGAGCTGGCAGGTTTTGCCTGGCTACACTTTGCCACCCACGCCGCGTACGATCCAGCCACTGGCGCTTTCACCGGGCTGATCGTTGGCTCCGATAGGGTGGGGCTGGAGGAGATCACACGCTGGAAGCTTTCTGCCGGGCTGGTTACACTTTCGGCCTGCCAGGCCGGATCAGGTCGCTGGTATAGTGGAGATGAAGTCGCCAGCTTGGCCCACGCTTTTCTGGGCGCAAGGGCACATACAGTGGTTGCCAGCTTGTGGCTGGTAGCTGATGAAGCCACCGCTCCCCTAATGGCTAACTTCTATCGGAGTATGCGAGATGGGCTGAGTCCTACGGAGTCCCTCGCGTGCGCGCAACGCGAAGCACACCGGGCAGGGATGGATGCGTACTATTGGGCCTCGTTCAGTGCCTTTGGTGGCTGCTGACAAACGCAGAGCGGCCTAGGGGCCGCTCCGCTCTTTTGGATGGTTGGCCTATGGCGGCGCTAAATAGGGCCGCCGCCACCACCGCCACCGGGATCGCTATAGCGAACCATCAGCGCACACTCCTTTCGACCGGGATAGCCCACCCAGGTAAGACCAGGCGGTTAACCTCAGTCTGCGGGAATGGCGATGTTTCCTGAAGGGGGTTCAGAACAATAACCGGACGAGGATCGGACAGGATGCGGGATCAATTCATAGGGCGGTTATGTTTGATATGTTTGAGAAGAGGGGAGAGTGGGGAAGGTGAATCTTGCACAGAAATTCGGGCAGTTGGCTGAATACTGGAGCCCCAGGATTGTCGGCGAACTCAATGACTCATATGTTAAACTCGCCAAGTTGAAAGGTGAGTTTGTGTGGCATCATCACGAGCACCAGGATGAGCTATTTCTGGTGGTAAAGGGAAGGCTATGCATCCGACTGCGGGACTCCGATCCCTGGCTGGAGGAGGGGGAGTTAGCCATCATCCCTAGCGGTGTCGAGCACCAGCCCGTTGCTGAAGAAGAGGCATGGGTGCTGTTGCTGGAGCTGAAATCAACGGTCAATACAGGCAACGTTCGCAACGAACAAACAGTCCGCGATCAGTGGCTGTAGCTCTTTCAGAGATAGCATCTCACGTGGCGGAGACACCCCGGTGGAACCTAGTGATGAGGCGACCTTTCCCCTATTAGGGTTACGTATGCCCTGGAAGGCTACGTTGGTTATCATCCTCAGCACGCTATTGCTGACCTTCGACTTTTACTACGACATTCTGAACAACCTCCTGCCGCCTGAGCGCTTTGCAATCGTCTTGCGCAACCTGGCGTTGGACCGCCTGGGGTTGTTCTTCATCATTCCACTAGGGATGGTACTGCTCGTGTTTCGGGATCACCCGTCAAGGTACGGGCTTACGTGGGGGGATTGGAGAGCCGGGGCAAAGTGGACACTGGGCGTATGGTTTGCTGTCACACCCATTCTATACCTGGCTGCGCGAGCACCCGCGATGATGGCCTACTACACACCGCGCTACGGAGCCATCGCGCCGGTTGAGGTGGTAGGTATCCTGGCGCTCGATTTATTCTCGTGGGAATTCCTATTCCGGGGATTCATGCTGTTTGCGCTATACCGGATAGCCGGGCCAAGCGCTGTGGTGCTCCAGGCCGTGCCATTCGCGCTGGCCCATCTGGGGAAGCCCCCCTTGGAAACGCTGAGCACGATCTTCGGCGGCACAGCCTTCGGCTGGGTAGCTTGGCGCACGAGGTCTTTCGTGTACCCCTATTTGATGCACCTGTACATCATGGTACTGGTAGCCCTGCTAGCAAGCAGAAGCGGATAACGTTCGCCGTCAGAACCTGTTCGCCCGAAACAAGTCAGATCGAAGCCCCGCCGAACACGGCTGTGGCGAGTTCAGGCGTGTACTGTTCGACCGTCTCCCGCAACAGGCCGCCCTGGCGGCAAATAGCAGCATAAAGCCGCCCGCTAGGGCGGATGTGGCGTTCCTGGGTTTTGAAATCCACCCCAACCAGGCCAAAGCGAAAGCGGGGATCGTAGCCCTCCGTCCACTCGAAGTTATCGATCAGGCTCCAAAAGTAGTATCCCTGAACCGGGATCCCCTGCCGGATGGCCCGCCACAGCGCATGGAGGTGACTGACGATAAAACCAGGCCGTTGCTCGTCGGTCTCGTCGGGGATGCCGTTCTCGGTCACGAAAAGGGGCAAGCGGTAGCGCCGCCACAACATTCGCAATGTATCAAACATACCGCGCGGATGAATCTCACCCCACTCGCCCGGCCCCTTCTGGACACCCGGTTTGGTGAGTTGCTGAACAGGGTTCTGGCCCCCGAACAGCCTGTATCGTACGCGGTAACGCTGGTAATAGTTGATACCCAGCCAATCGAGGCTGCTGGCAACCTCGGGCATGAAGAGCGAACGGCGGCCTGGCACACGCATCGTGCCCCAACTGATGGTGCTCAGCAGCAAGTCTTGGAACATGTGACGGACGAAATTAGCCGCCAGCAGATCGCCAGGGAACCAGGGCCGCCAGGGCTGCCAGACAATCATATGATGGGCCAGCCCAACCCGGGCCTCTGGCTGAAGCTCGTGGATTGCACGGTAAGCGGCTGCATGGGCACGCATCAGGTTCACGGCAGCTCGTAGCGCCGCGTTCACGTCTCGCTTGCGTGGCGCAAAGCGACCTAACACATAGCCCTGTGCAATGAGCACCCCCGGTTCATTGATCGTGCACCATAGGTTGGTCAGGTCGCCGAGGGTCGTGACCACTTTGCGAACGTAGCGTTCGAACCATACGACGATGTTCTCGTTTTCCCAACCCCCTCTTTCCGCTAACCAGAGAGGGTTGGTAAAGTGGTGAAGTGTCACCATCGGCTCAATGCCGCGCTGGCGAAGCCCATGCAGCATATCGCGGTAGCGGGAGAGTGCGCTCTCGTCCCACACACCGGGGCGAGGTTCCACTCGACTCCATTCAATGGATAGGCGGTGCGCGGTGTGGTGCATCTCCGCCATGCGGTCAAAGTCCTCTTCAGCGCGGTTCCACCAGTCGCAGGCCAGGCCGGCAGTGTGATCCTGGAACACGTAGCCGCCTTGCTGTTCGGCGGCCCACCAATCGTTGTTCGTTAGATTGCCTTCAACCTGATAGGAGGATGTTGCGGTTCCCCAGCGAAAACCCGTCGGAAAAAGAAGGCCCTGTTCAGTCATCACTAACTCATATGCTATGGGATAACCTCTATCATAGTTTAACGGGCCAGAGGGAGGTTGCAATACCAAATAGCCTGTAGTCTGGCAAGGAGTGGCCTTTGCATCCATGACAGCTTGAAATCATGGAAGCAGAGAGGGAATATCAGGGCGGTGTATTTCCGACTATACGCCCAAAGCCGATCCATTGGGTACAATCGGAGATGCGGACGCCTCTCACCAAACTGAGAATCATGACTGAAAAGCCAACAAATATCCTAATTCTGACCTCGGACGCCGGCTTTGGCCACCGACGGGCTGCCGAAGCCATCAAGGCTGCGTTGGAGCAGAGACTCTGTCCAGCAAGCAGGGTCACCATTGCCAATCCCTTCCAAGACCCGGGCCTACCAGAACTCCTCAAGCAGATCGAGGGTGGTTATGATGATATCGTGACCGACGATCCGACCCTGTACCAGCTTGCCTACGCTGCCACCGATGCGCCCATGGTTGCGAAGTTGATACAGGACGTGGCGACCACCACCCTCATTCGGACGATGAGGAAAATGATCGCGCTCGAAAAGCCCGATGTGATCGTGACCACCTACCCGGCCTACACACAGGCGGCCATTCGGGCGACGCGCGAACTTGGAGAGCACATCCCGGTGGATGTGGTCGTGACCGACCTGGTGAACGTGCACAGCATGTGGTTTCATGAAGGAGCTGCTCTCACGTTCGTTCCCACAGGCCACGTATACCGGCAGGCGCTCGAACAGGGAGTCGCCAAGTCCAAAGTGGAATTAACCGGGCTGCCAGTCGATCCGCAGTTCTACCTGGAGAGGCGCGACAGACAGACATTACGCCGCGACCTGGGATGGGACTCCAGCAAGGTGACAGCGCTGATCGTGGGATCGGCTCGCAGTGGACAAACCGCGCAAATCGCCCGCCTGCTGGATCGATCCGGTCTCGACTTACAGGTGGTGGCTTTGAGCGGGGGCGACCAGCAAACTGCTGACGCGCTGGCAGCAAGCGAATGGAAGGGGCTGGTTCACATATACGGTCTGGTCAGGAATATGCCGGAGTTGATGCGCGCTTCGGATTTCATCGTGTGCAAAGCGGGGGGGCTGATCGTGACTGAGTCACTGGCCTCCGGGCTGCCATTAGTGCTATATGAGGCATTACCCGGCCAGGAGGTAGGGAATGTCCGTTACGTCGTGGAAAGCGGCGCAGGAGTGTGGTCACCTGGTCCAATTGGTGTGCTGGCGACAGCATATGCCTGGCTGGCAGGAGATCGGCGGGAGATGGAGCAGTGTCGGGCCGCTGCTCAGAAGGTAGGCAAGCCCCGCGCTGCCTTCGACGTGGCGGAACGGATCGTCAAGCAACTCCAATCGTCATGACCCCCAGAGTGAGGACTGTCACAAGTTTGCAGATACACTGTACGCATCCCGGTGGATGCGTTGTACAATGAACGGGGTTTTCTGATACATAGCGCTGTCTTTGTGACCAACAGCGCACGCCCGTTATCTCTTTCCTAGATCTGCGCTCTGCCTTACTGCCAGAGCGTTAAGTTATAGAATCAACCCTATCAAACTAGACGAGGAGTAGCACATGGCCACCAGCAAATGGGTCTACACCTTTGAAGAAGGCCGTGCCAGTATGCGCGATCTGCTGGGCGGTAAAGGGGCCGGCGTGGCAGAGATGACCAACATCGGGTTGCCAGTTCCCCCAGGGTTTACGATCACCACCGAAGCCTGTGTCGCCTATCTCCGCAGCGGCGACAGTTTCCCGGAAGGGATGTGGGATCAGGTCAAGCAAGCCGTTGAGAATCTGGGGCGAAGAATGGGGCGCGAGTTCGGCAATCCCCGTAATCCGCTGCTGGTATCGGTGCGCTCCGGGGCCAAATATTCCATGCCAGGCATGATGGACACGATCCTCAACCTCGGTCTAAACGACGAGGCAGTCGAGACGCTGGCAGAGCGGTCGGGCGATCCGCGCTTCGCCTGGGATGCCTATCGCCGCCTTGTGCAGATGTTCGGCAAGGTGGTACTAGGCGTCGAATCGCTGCTGCTTCAGGAGATTATCGAACAGATCAGGCACGAGGAAGGCGTGGCTTCCGATCCTGAAGTCTCGGCGGAGGGTTGGAAAAAGGTCACCGACCGATTCAAGAAGGTCATCAAGGAGCACAGCGAGATTGAATTCCCACAGGACCCCTGGGTGCAACTTGAATACGCGGTGCGGGCGGTGTTCCGCTCATGGAACGGTCGTCGGGCCGTCGACTACCGCAACGCAATGGGCATCTCGCACGATCTGGGAACGGCGGTCAATGTCCAAGCCATGGTGTTCGGCAATATGGGGTGGGATTCGGGGTCAGGTGTCGCCTTCACCCGCAACCCTGCCACTGGCGAGAGAATCCTGTACGGGGAGTATCTGCCCAACGCCCAGGGTGAGGACGTAGTATCGGGGGCGCGGACCCCGATCCCGGTTCAGCAGATGGAACGGGACATGCCTGGGGTGTGGCAGCAACTGGTGGAAACGGCAGCCCTGCTTGAGCGGCACTACCGCGAAATGCAGGACACCGAGTTCACCATCGAGAACGGCAAGCTGTGGATGCTTCAGACCCGCAGCGGCAAGCGCACTGCGGCGGCAGCGGTGAAGATCGCCGTGGAGATGGTGAAAGAGGAGCTGATTAGCAAAGAAGAAGCCGTCTTGCGGATTGAGCATTTCCAGATCGACCAACTGCTGCATCCTCGCTTCGATCCGGAGGTCAAGGAGCAGGCTGAGAAGGAAGGCAGATTGCTGGCCAAGGGGCTGAATGCCTCACCGGGTGCAGCCGTGGGCCAGGTGTACTTCGACGCCGACATGGCCAAAGAGATGGCGGAGAAGGAGAAGAAATCCGTTATTCTGGTGCGCCCAGAGACCACACCTGACGATGTGCACGGTATGCTGGCCGCCAGGGGCATCCTGACCCAGCACGGTGGCGCGACCAGCCACGCAGCAGTAGTCGCTCGCCAGCTTGGCAAGCCATGTGTAGCCGGGTGCGAGGATATCAAGATCGATCTCGCCAAACGGCAATTCCAGGTCAACGCCACAGTGATCAAGGAGGGCGACTGGATCTCGCTGGACGGCGCGGAGGGCACGGTCTATATGGGCCAACTGCCAACCATCGCGCCGAACTTTGCGGAAGAAACTGAGCTTCAGACGATCCTTGCCTGGGCGGACGAGATCCGGCGGCTGGAGGTGTGGGCCAACGCGGACGATGGTGAGCAGGCTGCCCGCGCGCGCAGCTACGGAGCACAGGGAATCGGCTTATGCCGCACCGAGCATATGTTCCTGGGCGAACGGACGGCCATCTTCCAAAGCGCCATCCTGGCCGCTGCCGAGGGTGATATGGAGCGATTCCAGCATATTCTGGACACCGATCTCCTGAAGCTCCAACGCGAGGACTTCTACCAGATCTTCAAAGCGATGGATGGTCTGCCGGTGATCATCCGACTGCTGGATCCACCCCTGCACGAGTTCCTCCCGCCCATTGATGAACTGATCGAGGAAGTGGCGACACTGCGCGCAAGGGGGAGCGAAGACGGCGCGCTAAGCGAAAAGAGCAGGCTGCTGTCTATCGTGCGGGATATGCACGAGTTCAATCCGATGCTAGGGTTGCGCGGCTGCCGTCTAGGGATCATGCGGCCTGAGCTGAACAAGATGCAGGTGCGGGCGATCTTCGAGGCCGCCTGCGATGCCACCCGTGACGGCTACGAGGTTCATCCAGAGGTCATGATCCCGCTGACCAGCCACATCAACGAATTGAAGGTCATTCAGCCACTGCTTGAAGAAGTGGCCCAGGCGGTCATGGAAGAAAAGGGGGTCGAGGTAAGTTACAAGTTTGGCACCATGATCGAAATCCCCCGCGCGGCGTTAACTGCGGCTGAGATCGCCGAGATGGCGCAGTTCTTCAGCTTCGGCACCAACGACCTGACGCAGATGACCTACGGCATCAGCCGTGATGATGCCGAGCGGAAATTCCTGCTGGCCTACGTGCGAGATGGCATCCTTCCACAAAACCCCTTCCAGACGATTGACCAGATCGGAGTAGGTCGACTGATGGAGTTCGCAGTGAAGGAAGGCCGCGCCACCCGCTCGGATCTGGAGGTCGGCATCTGTGGGGAGCACGGCGGTGAGCCGGAGAGTATCGAGTTCTGCCACCGGATCGGCCTCAACTATGTGAGCTGCTCCCCGTTCCGGGTCCCGATTGCTCGGCTGGCAGCAGCCCATGCCGCCTTGAAGGAGCGTGCACAGGTCTGAAGCACACGGCCCAGTTGGCTCGCACAGGGACACCATGTCGGTGTCCCTGTTCTTTTGAAGCAATGTGTTGACCGACACCCCGGAATCGGATTGGGGATGGCGCAGATAGCTCGGCAGGTTGGATCCAGCCTGAATGACTGAAAGCGGATCGAGCAATAGACGTTCGGTGCAATGATAGGCCCCCACAACACCGTCCGCGCCATCGTCTTGTGAAGGCCGCGAGCGTGCGGTATGATTTGCGCCGCCGTATGTAATACATTCCACTGTAGAAGGTCGCCTGTTTTAGATGCCCGCTTCCCTCCAGGCTGTAGCGCAAATCGGATCACCCGACACGGTCGAGACAGTGGATTTGTCGGTGGTAATCCCGGTCTACAACGAAGCCGACAATCTTGACCAACTGCATTCGGAGATCGGAGACGCCCTCAGTGGACTGGCATTGCGCTATGAGATCGTGTATGTCAACGACGGAAGCCGCGACGGCAGCGCCGCCCGGCTCGCCGAATTCGCACATGCTCATCCCGAGACGGTCGTTTATGTCAATCTGCGGCGCAACTTCGGGCAGACAGCCGCTATTGCGGCAGGAATCGACCACGCACGGGGGGAGATCGTGGCGCTACTCGATGCGGACCTGCAAAATGATCCCGCAGACATCCCGATGCTCATACGGAAGCTCAATGAGGGATATGATGTAGTAAGCGGCTGGCGGCGCAACCGCAAGGACAAATGGATTACCCGTAGGCTCCCCTCTATCGCCGCCAACTTCCTGATCTCGGCTGTAACCGGCGTGCACCTGCACGATTATGGGTGTACGCTCAAAGTTTACCGGCGCGATGTGCTGGATGAGGTGCGGCTATACGGTGAGATGCATCGTTTTATCCCCGTGTTTGCTGCCGCCGCAGGCGCGGCGATCACCGAAGTCGAGGTGCACCACCGCCCGCGCCTTCACGGGAAGAGCAACTATGGCTTGTGGCGCACCTTCAAAGTGTTGTTAGACCTGATCACGGTCAAATTCTTGCTCAGCTACCGCACCACACCGATGTACTTGTTCGGCGGGGTAGGAGCGACGATGATCGGGGTCAGCATCCTGGCATTAGGAGCTGCGCTGATGAACAAGTGGCTGCGCGGGGCGTCGCTGGTGCGGACGCCATTGCCTCAGCTTTCAGCCACCTTCTTCATCCTAGGCATCCAATCGATCCTGCTAGGGCTGACTACCGAACTCCTTGTGCGTACCTACCACGAATCGCAGGATAAACCGATCTACGTGGTGCAGCAAGTTATTCGAGGCGCAGAAGAACAGCGCACCAGGCGGAGCCGAACTTGACCACCCCCCCGCCTGCCTCCCGCGCGAACCAAAACAAACGCTGGCTGGGTGTGGCTCAGATCGCGGTCAGTGCCATCCTGCTGACCTGGCTGTTAAGCCAGGCCGGGCTGCGTGATGTCCTCAATGCGCTGGCACAGTTGGATGGGCTGCTTTACGCACTGGCCGGTCTGACCTTGCTATCCTCAGTAGCGATCCGAGCGCTGCGCTGGTACGTCCTGCTGACGCCCTTGGGCACGCGGGTTCCGCTTCTCGATCTATTCTGGCTCTATCTAGTTGGGTTCTTCTGGAACAGCTTCCTGCCAAGCGGATTCGGCGGCGATATCGTGAAGGCTGTTGAGCTGCGGCGTATCTCGCAGCAGGGAGCAGCAGCCGTGGTGAGCGTGGTCGCCGAGCGTGTGATCGGGCTACTGGGAACATGTCTGATCGGCCTGGCGGTCATCGCCTACCGCCCCGATCTCATGCCGTCTGAGGCAACATGGTTTGTGGGTGGCATGTGCCTGGCCATCATCCTTGGCACACTGCTGCTGCGGCAGGACCTTCTGACATGGGTCGATCAACGAGTGCCCTGGCTTCGGCCAGTCGTTCGATATCGGAGGGTCGTCGCGCTCCACGAGACTCTACGGGCATATGACCTGCGCGCGTTGGGGGCGGGGTTGCTCACATCCGTGCCATTCACGCTGCTGTCTATCCTCGACAATTATCTAGTTGGCATCGCCCTGGGAATCGATCTGGGGATCGGGTATTATGCGATCTTCACCCCGATCATTACGATCATCAATCTGTTGCCGTTATCATTCAATGGCTTAGGAGTCCGGGAAGCAACCTATCAGGTATTGTTCGGGCTGGTTGGCATATCTGCGGAACAGGCCATTGCGATGGCCCTGGCCTTCAACCTGCTGCGCTTCGGTGTGGGGGTTTTGGGAGGCATTGTCTCCGTCGTCACCGGGATGCAGCGCGCTATAGGCGCAGACCAGATTGCCCCCAGCAAGTGATCTCTAATTCATAGTTGTGGGAACAATATGCGGCCTCAGCGGGTTCTGATTATCGGCCTTGATGGTGGGACGTTCGACCTCATCCAGCCCTGGGCCAGACAGGGATATCTACCCAACCTCAGACGTTTGCTGGAAGAGGGCACCAGCACCGAACTGCTATCCACTTTCCCGCCAGTAACCTCACCGGCCTGGCCAAGCTTTATGACCGGGATGAATCCGGGCAAACACAGCGTCTTTGACTTCATCCGAGCCAGGAGCACTGGCTACGACATGGTCAATTCGACCTCGATCCAGCAGCCAACCTTGTGGGACCACCTCTCGGCGGCAGGGTTTCGGGTGGGGGTCATGAATGTGCCAGTGACATATCCACCGCGCCCGATCAACGGATTCATAATCACCGGCCTGCTCTCACCCAACCAGGGAAACATCTGCTACCCACCCGACCTGATCCGGCGCTACGAGCCATCCCTGGGGCGCTATTGGGTAACACCGGAAGTCCAATACAAACGCAGCGACCCCGAACCATTCCTAGCAGAATTGAGGGCGATCACAGAGACCCATGGTCGCTACGCTCAGGCTTTGCTGGAAGGTGAAGCCTGGGATGTGCTGATGGTCGTGTTTGGAGCCACTGATATCGCTTCACATGCGCTGTGGCACTATGCCGACGAATCACACCC
>DAOTYF010000137.1:0-11161 GCA_034434995.1 Anaerolineae bacterium | reverse complement strand
CCCTGGGAGAGCCGGTTGGTTCAACACTGCTGGCGATAGCGCTGCTGGGTGAATGGCCGGGGCTGCTCCAGGTTGCAGGTGGAGCTGTATTGTTGACCGGCATTGGGATCGCCCTGTCTGCCGATCAGCCTCCAAGCACATCACCGACTTCGCTGGGCCGGTCCAGGGCTTTGAATTGACCCTCTAAGGAGCGGAACATGCTCAAGATAACTTGCTTCAAGTGCCACTGGAGTTGGTCACTCAATCCCGAGGCAGTGCAGGCAGCCCTCGATACGCTCAAGCCTGGCTCCGAGCACTATACCATTGAGTGTCCACGCTGCCGACGGGCGAACAAGGTCACTATCCAGCAGCTTAAACACGCCCTGCCCAGAGCAACACCCTCAGCACCCGACTCGTCCGAGACGAGCGGTAACGCATAGACCCCATGCCTCGTCGTCGGCTGCAACTGCACATCGTGCCCGTGGCGCGATGGGATCGCACAGGCTACCAGCCCTTTCAGGAGAGCCGGCTGGGACTTGTGGCTGCCCTAGATAGGCTAATCGAGGGTCTCGCAGCGAAGCCTGGTGGCGGCAGTCTGCTGCTCGGCGGGCAGACTATCTTGCTGGAGGATTACCTGGAGATTCGCCCACAACAGGCGGAATCACTGGCGACGCTGATTCAAAGCGGCCAGATCGAGATCGGCCCCTGGTATGTGCGTCCTGCCGAATTCCTGTCAAGCCCGGAAGCCCTGGTACGCAACCTGACCTTTGGCAGTGTCATGGCGACTCGCTTTGGCGGGCGACTCAATGTGGGCTGTCTTGACACGCGAGGGGGCCATATTGCGCAAATGCCACAGATACTGCGTGGTTTTGGTATCAGCACCGCTATCGCCAGCCATCTACCCGATATACCCCTATCCACACTGAGGTGGGAGGCGCCTGACGGGAGTGGTATCCTGCTGCTGCCTATCTGTCTATTAACAGATAATGAGGATGAGTTCGGGAGAGATGATTACAAGTTAGGGGCGGAGGCTCAGCGAATCGCCACTCTCTTGAAGAACGCCCGAGCGAGCGGCTCCGTCGCCATCCTGGTTGCCCTGCCCGATGAGTATGAGGCAGCAAGCTCCGCCCGGCTAGCAGAGCAGACTCGCGATGCCTTGCACCATGCGGAGGTCGTAGTCAGCAACCTGACTGGGTTCGCTGACAGTCTGTCTGAGCGACAGTCTGAACTCACAACCATCTTAGGGGAACTTGACTCGCCGCATTGGCAGCCTCTCTCACCAGGTATCCTGAGCACACGCATATGGCTCAAGCAGCGAAACCATGCCACAGAGACCCTGTTGGAACGATGGGCCGAGCCTTTTGGCGCCTGGGTGAGTATCTTGGAGGCCGGTTGGCCAGCCAACAACCGTGGTCGGCCTCCGGGATATCTTCGTAATCACGCACAGATTCTGCAGGTAGCCTGGCGGCTTCTGCTCCAAAACCACTCGTTTTCCGCCATCTCCGGCGCCAGTGATGACCGGGCGCAGGTGGAGACTCGCGTTCGTTTCGATCAAGCCGAGCAGATTGCAGGCAAGATGGTACAACAGAGCCTGCAATACCTGGCTGCCAATGTTGACGCCACCCCCCTATCAAGCCCAGGTGAGGCTGTACCTATCGTCGTCTTTAACGCATGTGATCAACCTCAAACAGATGTGATAGTGGTTGAAATCGACGTGGCAGATAGATGGAAGGGCATTCACCTGGTAGATGATGCAGGCACAGAACAAGCAGTTGAGACACTGAATATACCTGCCGAGTCTACACCCAGCTCCGAAAGCAGTCATCGAATAGCCGTGCGCTTTGCGGCTCAGGATGTCCCGCCCTTCGGCTACAGAACCTACGTCCTCCAACCAGGCTTGTCCGAACCCCCCACTCCAACGACAGACGATGGGAGCAGCATCGAGAACGAGTATCTAGGTGCAGAACTAGATGTAGCAGATGGGACCATTGCCCTGTTTGACAAGCGATCAGGGCGTACTTTCAGCGGGCTGAATCGCTATGTGGATGGGGGTGACCGCGGGGATGCCTATCTCTACGCTCCGCCCGAGCGGGACACTATCATCAGCGTGCCGACCAACACCCCCTTGCACCCAGAGCGCCACATAGGGCTGGCAGAGCAATCGTTACATATCCTCCAAATCTTCCGCCTTCCGTTGACTCTCACCGAAGATCGCATGGCAAGGCTTCCACTCACTGCCCAGTTTGTGCCGGTATCGGTATGGACAACCTACCGGCTCAAGCGTGGACTCCCTCGCCTCGATATAGAGGTCATTGTTGCCAATACAGCGCGCGACCATCGATTCTCAGTACACTTCCCAACGGGCATTTACGCCCAGGAAGCATTCTACGATGGCCATTTTGAGGTGCTGCAACGCCCCCTCGCACTGCCTGATGCCCAAGAGACCCTTGATTGGGCCGAACAGCCTGCAAGCCAGAAGCCACAGCGGGCCTTTGTGACGGTGCTGGGTGACGACTCAGGTCTCACCATCGCCAACCGCGGTCTTCCCGAAGTCGCCGTGTATGCGACTCCGCAGGGGTGTGAAGTGGCACTAACCCTGCTGCGTTGTGTCGGCTGGATGGGGCGGGATGATTTGCCAAATCGCCTTCAGATGCCCGGGCCGTTGCTGGAGATTCCAGAGGCACAGTGCTTAGGCGAGTATGCATTCGCCTATAGCGTCATCCCACACGGCCCTGATCCATTACCTGCCTGGCGTCAGGCCTGGGCATTCCAAACCCCCTTGCATGCCATCCAGGCAGCGAGGCGCACAGGCGCCCTTCCGCTGTCGGCAAGCTTGGTTCGCTCTGATCAGCCTGCGTTTGTCATCACCGCAGTCAAAGCAGCCGACAACACAGATGGGCTGATCGTGAGAGGCTACAATGTGTATCCTTCGGCGCTTCGCGTGACGCTGGAGCTTGCTTTTCCGTTCAGGCAGGCGGAGTTAGTTCGGATGGACGAGACGCCGCTGGGAATCCGGCTGAAAGCGGGCCGAGGCCGCCGGACGACGAGCTTCGATGCAGCTCCCTACCAGATCGTGACTGTACATTTCACCGGTTTAGGAACGTAGGGCCACTGCCCCCTACCCCGATTTACTGCCCCACACCGAGAAAGCTCCCATCGCCGGGCCATACTTCGATGGAGAATGGCTCCAATGTGCCACCAATAGGCAGGTACGGACTAAAATACTCCTGCCTGAGCCGGTCGAGTGTTCCATCCAGAGCCATATCTTGCAAGGTAAAGTTCACCAACGACAGGAAGGGGGGGTCAAACCGCCCTAGAGCCATTGCGTAATTGGCGGGGCGATACCGTCGATCATCAATCTCGATCTTGTCATCGGTCTGCGCCATCAAGACTAGGGCATATTCATCGCCAACTACTGCGTAAACGCTCCGGCTACTCAGAGCGGATAAAGCGTCCTCAAACGACTCCGTCACTCGCACATCGGGTGCGCTGTTGTTATCCCGGATAATATCCTCACTAACTTCAACGGGCGGAGCCGCCAGGGATGGCCTGAACTCGAGATCGCCTATCCCGTAAACGGTGACATCATCCATGTGAATCAGGCGCAGGCCACGCGAGTAATACGCTTGGCTGAAGGCCACCACCCCGACCAAAGAGCGCTCCGGGCGAACCCCTACGACCAAGTCCACCTGCCCCGCCTGAAGCAATGCCAACCCTGCTGTGCCTACGCTGTCAGGGGATTCGACGATGGGCACGTTCCAGCGACGGGTCATCTCATTCACGACTGCGCGATTATAGCCGTCAATGATAGGTTGGCTGTCAAATGGCTGAGGATCGGCGGTGAGACTCAAGCCAGCGACCCGGATCGGTTCCCCCCGCCGGATACGATCCACCACCGACTCCACGGGGGGAATTTCAGCGGGAAACGTCTGGAAGTCATATAGCGGATCCCCGGGCAGGGTGGGAAAAAGATCGGCTGCGTAACCGTAAAAGGAGGCGGTAAAAAGCTCTCCCAGGCCGCCTTCAGTGGCGATGTTTTGCAGGGTGAGATTGATCATGTCCCGCAGTGGCGTATCGCCTCGGCGTACAGCAAAAGCGTACGGTTCCATCAGGATGAACTCGCCCAGGATACTCGAACCAGCAACGGCGGAGGCGGCGAGCATCATCTGCTCGCGGCGTCCCACAATGGCACGGATCGTGCCCGCCTGCAGATCGGCCTCGGCCTCCCGGAGGCTGCTGTAAACCTCGACAAGTGGAGCCACCCCCACACGGTTGGCATAGATATTCCATACTGTCTGGCTATCCGTTCCCAGAACCCCGATGACTCCCTCGCCGATCTGGGCTGGTGATGAGATGCCAGAGGATGTCATGACAAGGGCAACATACCCGCTACGAAAGGTCGTATCGGAGAATTCCACCATCGCTTCCAGCTCACGCCGATGCGGCATCGCTGCTGCAATGACATCAATCTGCCCTCTGTTAAGCATGGGCAAGCGGGTTTGCCGGGTGACCTGGACAAACTCGACCTGGACACCCCATTGCTCTGCTATGCGTCGCATCAGCTCAGCTTCATAACCTTGAACAGTGCCATCGTGCGTCAGAAAGCCAAAAGGAGGGTAGCTGTAGAGCACACCTGCCCGGAGCAGCCCGCGCTCCCGAATATCCAACAGGGCAGAACGGGTCACAGGCGGGGGGATCGGCGTCTGATGGGGATCCACACGCTCCACGGCTGATCGAGTGACGGGCGGTAAGGCGGTGGCAGGAGTGGATAGTGCTGCCCCTTCTGCCTCGCTATCTAAACAGCCAGATAGCCCTATCAGGGCGACCACGCACAGAGCATACGCGAGCCACGCAGAAAAGCGTCTCAGCATTCACGCTCACCTGCTGCTAGAGGGCGATACAACTTGTGAAGGTGGATGTAGCCGATGACGGAATCGGGAAGCAAGTAGCGGACCGATCTATTGGCCCTCAACCGCTGGCGAATGTCAAGCCCAGATATGTTGACGTACGGCATTTCCAGGAAGCACAATCGCTGTTGTAGCCCCGGCACCGAACGCTCAATTACACTGAGGTCATACTCCAGGCCAGGCCGCCTCATCACCACCAGAGTCGCCAACTGCGCCAGTTGTGCGGGTTGATGCCAGGTGGGAAGGTCGCGCAGGGAATCCTCGCCCAGCAAGAAGAATAGCTCGCTTTCAGGATGTTGCTCCAACAGCAGCCTCAGCATGTCAACGCTATAGTGTGGCCCGGGGCGGTCTATATCCGCCCGTGAAATAGCGAACGCAGGGTTCCCTGTCAGAGCAAGACGCAACATGGCCAACCTCGCCTCGACCGGAGTGATGGCCACTCCCTGCTTATGGGGGGGATCAGCAGCGGGAACCCATAGCACACTGTCCAACGCAAGCTGGTCGCGGGCCTGCTCTGCCAGGATCAAATGTCCATAGTGTGGTGGGTCGAAGGTTCCCCCCAATACACCGATGCGCATCACTCCACCCACTCCAATTCGTGATGGCCGATGCGTACTGTATCGCCAGGCTTGATGCCAGCCTCGCGCAGAGCATCCGCGATGCCAAGTGCCGTCAAAATGCGATGAAAGCGCACCAGGGCTTCGTCGTATTCCCAATAGGTCATATCTGCTGCCCGTTCGATCCGCTTGCCGACTACCCGATAGGCGTCAACCTCACGCACGATCTGGAAAAGGTCGTCCTCCCACTCGGGGTGGAAGAGGGGCACTTCTTCGGGAGGCGGCGGTTCAGGCAATTCCGCGAGCGTGCGGGCAACCAGCCCCATAAGCTCCTGGATGCCCATATGGGTGGCGGCTGAGATCGATGCAAATGGCAAAGCATGTTCCTCTACGTAGGCCCGCACAGCGTTCAGGTGAGCCTGCGCCTGTGGCAAATCCAGCTTGGTCAGGACAACGATCTGAGGCTTATGAACCAACGCCTGGTCAAACAGCGCTAGCTCTGCATTCGTCTGAACAAAATCTGCGATGGGATCCTCGCCTGCACCATCAAGCAAGTGTAGCAGCAAGCGAGTGCGCTGCACATGCCGCAAGAAGCTGTGCCCCAACCCCACACCGGCATGTGCACCTTCCACTAATCCAGGGATATCGGCCAGCACAACCTCACGGTCTCCTAGGATAGCTACTCCCAGATTGGGAGTCAGGGTGGTGAAGGGGTATGGCGCAATCTTTGGTCGTGCCTGGGTGACTACGGAGAGAAGGGTCGACTTGCCTGCATTAGGCACACCGACGATCCCCACATCCGCAAGTAGCTTAAGCTCTAACCTAAGCCAACGTTCCTGACCAGGCTCGCCCTTCTCAGCCATACGGGGAGCCTGGTTTGTGGAAGACTTGAAGCGTGCGTTTCCACGCCCACCACGCCCTCCAACCGCCACGACCACCCGCTGACCTGGGCGTGTGAGATCGGCGATGAGTTCGCCGGTGCGATCGTCCCACACAGTGGTCCCAGGAGGCACCTCGACCTCGAGAGTCTCACCCGACGCCCCAGTCATCTGGGAGCTACCGCCTGGTGAGCCTGGCTGTGCCAGAAACGAATTCTTGTGCTGAAAATGGGATAGTGTGTTGAGGTGAGGGTTAACGATCAGGACCACGGCCCCCCCGCGCCCGCCGTCACCCCCAGCAGGCCCGCCAAAGGGGACGTACTTCTCACGGCGAAACCGGACGACTCCCGCCCCTCCGTCGCCGCTCTTAACGTAGATAACCGCTTCATCCAAAAACATGGCGCGCAGAGCATACCGCGCGTGCTATCAAAGGTCAATCGGTAGCTCAGTGCAAAGCAGTTAGGTTGCGCCGGCATTAATGGCTGAAACTGGCCTCCACCCCATGTACAAATGTCAACACGATCTAGTGATCGCGCTCCACCACCGCGCCGATCAAAGCCCGCAATTCGTCAACCGCTGGGCTAGGCGGGAGGTGCATCAGGGCAGCAGATGCCTGACCTGCGAGCACGCTCGCCATCGCACGCCCCTCCTCTACTGCCCCACCCTCAATCAGTCGTCGCTTGGTCTCAAGGAAGGGATCGGTCTCCGCCCCCAATTGAGCAATCGCGATGCTCCCTTCACCCTTAGAAGAGCCATTCTCGCGGCGCGTGACAGCGGTAGCGACGCCTTTTCGTTGAGCCAAGTCAACCTGAGCTGGTTTTCCCATCAGGCGCGGGTCACCAGTCAGATCCAAAAGGTCATCCACAATCTGGAATGCTAACCCAAGGAAGAATCCATACTCGCCAAGCGCATCCACCACCCGCCGATCTGCCCCTGCCATCTGCGCTCCCAGCATCGCGGCAGCCCGAAAGAGGGAAGCCGTCTTTTTCGCCACGATCTGTTGATAAACCTGGCGACTCAGCGTATCGTTCCTGGCCGCCTCTGCCTGCAATGTCTCTCCCTCGACAAGGGCGACGGTCGCTTCCGCAAAAGTGACATTCAGATCACCATACGGAGCCATCAATGAGTAGACCTTGGTGAACATGAAGTCCCCAGTCAGCAAAGCAAACGTTCGACCCCATCGCTCGTTAATCGTCACCCGTCCCCGACGCATCTTCCCATGATCGTTGATGTCATCATGAACAAGGGTAGCAGTATGAACCATCTCGATGGCCGCGGCGACCGGAACGCACCGTGCCAGGTCCGTCCCTCCCGCTGCCTGGTAAGCAAGGAACAGTAGACGTGGCCGGAATCGTTTGCCGCCCGCGCCAATAATGTGGCGGCTGGCCTCTTGCAAGACCGCCACATCACTACGTACCGTTTCGAGCATCAGGTCATCCGTCGCGCTCAACGCTTGTTCGAGGTTCATCGGCCTCTTTCCTTTTATGAAGAAAGGCGAAGCAACGCCTTTTCGTTCCTTTTAGAACTTTCTAAATTGAGTATATAGTGGCTACAACCCAGCGTCAACGATTCTGGCAACGCTTTGGCAAAGCTTGAGCCACTGATTCACCGGCGGTCTTTTGGCTCGGTCGAATAGACGGACGCAATCTCATCGAGCGCGGGCGGCTCACCCCGTGTCAGCAACAGCTCCAAGGCTAACTGTGCAAAGCGGAAGAAAGCCTGCATCTGCTGAACGCGCTCCAGATAGTGTTCAGCCAGAGCGCGCTCTTCTTCATTCAGAGCGGGCTGCACCTCTTTGAGCCGCCTGGCATTTTCGTCCAGCACGGTTAGGGCAGTTCCAACTTCGCGCCGCTCACGGCTTTCCAGAATCGACGCAACAATCTTCCACAGGTCGCTTTCTGCCTCGTAGTACTTCCGACGGTCGCCCTTTACCCACACCTCTCGCACCATATTCCAGCGTTCAAGCGCACGCATATTCATACTGACACTGGCTTTGGACTTGGCAACGATGTCTTCAAGCTCGTCAAGCGACAGGGGGCGAGGACTCATCAGGAGGGCGCCATAGAGATGCCCCATGACCGGGCTGAAACCGAAGAAGTCCGAGAGCTGCCCCAGACCACGAATGACACTATCCCGCACTGCCTGTAAGTTTTCGTCCATACTAAACGTTCCGAAGTAACAGGAAGGCTACCTTGATGATAGTCTTGCCCACCATGAATGTCAACGGCCAGGCTCAAGTAGGAGGGTAGGATAGAGCGTGCGGGGCAATATAGTTTGCTGGTGTATAGGTCTTATGATAAGATGGCTCGTGTACTTGTCCACAGCCAAGCGCTTTGCCATCCACCTCCTTAGGAAGGAACATGTGCATGGCTCGATCCGATATCCCTGACATCGTGATCGGTCGGTTGCCCATTTATCTTCGAGCACTGACTCACCTCCGGCAAGAAGGGCAGGAAATAACATCCTCGCATGAACTAGGACGTCAGCTTGGTATTAGCTCGGCGCAGATTCGCAAAGACCTATCCCACTTTGGCGAGTTTGGCAAGCAGGGGACTGGATATAACATCGCCTCCCTGAGCGCCGAACTGCAACGCATTCTTCACGTGGATCGCGAATGGAAGGTCGCCCTAGTTGGGATCGGCGACCTGGGGCGTGCCCTTGCCAACTACGGAGGCTTTGCTCATCGGGGGTTTCGCATAACCCACTTATTCGACCGCGACCCCAACAAGATCGGGCAGATCATCGGGAACCTCGAAATCCTGGCTGTTGATGGCATGAGGGCCGTGCTCAGGGCTGATCGGGTTGAGGTGGCAATGATCACCACACCAGCAGGGGCGGCGCAGGCGGTAGCCGATGAGTTGGTTGAGGCAGGAGTCCGGGCGATCCTCAACTACGCGCCGATTGCCCTGTCTGTGCCAGCTTCAGTTCGCGTGCAGTACATCGATCCGGTGCTCCACCTTCAGCGTATGGTGTACTACCTCGAGTAACCTGGGCCAACAAATCGTTCCGGGGCAAGCGTATCGGCCCGCGCTATGTGGTATCTGGCGCGGGCCGAGCTTGCCATACAGTGCAGGGACGGTTACATATCTGGAATGGAGCGTTGAAGCACATCGAGCCGGTCGAGGGCACGGCTGGCCCCTAGCGCCGTCGCGCCAACCGGATCGTCTGCTAGGAAGGCCGGAACATGCGTTTCCCGTGTTAGGTACTGATCAATACCGCGCAAGAGAGCTGTACCCCCGGTCAACACCATGCCCCGATCAATGATATCAGATGCCAGTTCCGGGGGCGTCCGCTCCAATACTCGCTTGACCACACCAGCAATCAACGAGAGCGGTTCAGCCAGGGATTCCACTATCTCTGACGTGCTGATAGTGACCGTCTTGGGGAGTCCATCCACCTGATCGCGACCCTGGATGTCCATGCGAAGTTCTTCCCCAATGCCAATCGCAGCGCCGATGTTGATTTTCGCCAGTTCGGCTGTCATCTCGCCAATGATCAGATTGTACTTTTTGCGGACGTAATTCATGATGGCTTCATCCAACCGCACCCCACCGACACGTTCCGATGTGGCTGCCACAATCCCATTCATGGCCAGGACAGCCGCCTCGCTCGTTCCACCGCCAAGATTGACCAGCATGTTTCCTGTTGGTGTATCGATGGGCAACCCTGCACCAATAGCGCCAGCCAGTGGCTCAGGAATCAACCGCGCTTCGCGCGCCCCTGCCTGAATAGCAGCCTCGTGAACTGCACGACGCTCCACACTGGTGACCCCATAGGGAACCGTCATCATCAGGGTTGGCTTGAATAGCCGGACTCCGCCCATCACTTTGTCCACGAAGTAACGCAGCATGGCCTCCGTCACCTCGTAGTCAGCGATCACGCCATCGCGCATAGGGCGCATGACCTCAATCGACTCCGGGGTTCGCCCGTACATCTCACGGGCTTCCTGGCCAATAGCAACGATCTTTTCCTCTTCGATGGTGATGGCAACGGCGCTAGGTTCGTGCAGAAGGATTTGCTCCCGCTCGGCAATAGTTACGTTGACAGTGCCGAGATCAATGCCCAGTTTTCTCGAGAACATGCTACCTCCGCAAGTGGTGCAAACAAATCGCCCAGGCACCGATCAGCGCCTGGGCGGCGGATCGCGCATGATTGTAGCGCGATGCCGGCTTCTAGCCCACTAGGGCTGCTCTGCGCCGCCGGTATCAAGGGGCACACCGCCTCCTCCGCGGCGCAGAGTGCGCTTGCGGGCCACAGTGAGGCGCAAATCGGCCCGCTTGATGGCCGCCTCAAGCGCGGCAGCCTGGGCAGGATCGATCGGGACCCCCTGGGCCATCATAGCTTCAGCACGCCGACGCGCTTCCTCAGCCCGCGCACTGTCGATCTCCTCTGCATGTTCCGCCGAATCAGCCAGGATAATCACATGGTCATGCGCCACACGCAGGACGCCGCCGCCCACAGCAAAGATTTCTTCCAGAGCGCCGCGCCGCACGACCACCTCACCATAGTCAAGCGCGGTCACTAAAGGCGCATGACGAGGTAAGATACCCATCTCGCCATCCACGCCACGAGCAAGGACCATATCTGCTTCCTGGTCGCACAGCTCCCGCTCCTGGGTGATGATTTGAACTCGAAGAGGCATAGGTCACCTTACTGGCAGCACGGCGCTCTTACTTCGCCGTGCTGGGGTCTGAGGCCCTAGTCCATCTGGCCCTTCTCATAGCGCCCGATCACATCCTCAATAGGCCCTGCCATATAGAAAAACTGCTCCGGCACATCATCCAGCTCCCCGTTCAGGATCATGCGGAAGCCCCGCACTGTGTCTTTGATAGGTACATAA
>DAOTYF010000136.1:0-25894 GCA_034434995.1 Anaerolineae bacterium | reverse complement strand
TCTTTATCCCCTTTACTTCCTCCTCACCCGGCCCCTCTCGGCGGTCACAATTCCGGGAGGGGTGGGCCGGGTGAGGAGGAAGTAAAGGGGATAAAGAGGGGCGGCGCTGATCTCGACTATCGAGCATATGTTCCATCCGCCAAGACGCCGGCTGAAAACGCGCTCGTGGGGCCAGGTTATGCTGTTTGGTCCAACAGGCGGCGCAAAGCAGCGAGATCGACCCGCGAGGTCATATCCAGGCTGAGCGGAGTCACTGCCACCAGCCCTGCCATGAGGGCGGCGGCATCGGTCTCACCCTGTACAGGGTGAGACATCACCATGCGGTAACCGATCCGGCCCTCCTGGCCGAGATGGCTGCGGGTCGGTGCGGTGGGGACGTAATAAGGGCGGCGTTCCAGGCGCACCACCGTCCATGCGGTCTGCGGGGTAGCGCTGGCTGGGATGTCCACCTTGAGCACATCCACATCGAAGGGCAGGTCGGACTTGAGTAAGCGTTCGGCAAACAGCCGGGTAAAATGCATCGCGGCGGTGAAGTCCACCGAGTCGTCGTAATCACGGTGCAGGGAGGGATCAACCTGTAGCGAGACCGCCAGGGCCGGGACGCCGTGCGCAGCAGCTTCAAGCGCGGCTCCCACCGTCCCGGAGATGGTCACCGCGACACCAATATTCTCCCCGAAGTTGATGCCCGATACGGCCAGTGCGGGTCGGCGAGCTGCCAGCTCCAACAGGGCATGCTGAACTGCCTGAGCAGGCGAGGCGTGAGCGGCGTAGCCGCCCCAGGTTGTGCCGTTGTGGCAGATGGTGGTCTCGAACAGCCGCCCGTCATGATGGTAAGGCATACTACGCCCCGCACCAGATTGCTGACTGCGCGGGGCGACGATCAGCAGGTCACCCAGCGGATCAAGAGCTGCCGCTACCGCCGCCAGCCCTGGCGAATCGATGCCATCATCATTGGTGATCAGAATCAGGGGTTTAAGCATGGGTGATCAGTCATATGTTCAGGTTCGCGCTGCTAAGTTTAACGCCCAATGAGTCATGATTCAATTGCAGAGAGGGCGAAGGTCACCCCCTGACGCCGGTGATGGCTGTGGGCATAGAAGCCGAGAAGAGGGTTGCTTTTATGCCACCTGGCTCTGGAGCCAGTTCTCCCACTGGCCGAGGCCGTTGTAAGCAGCATACTTGTACGAGTCGGACAGAGTAGGATAGTTGTAGACGGCCTAGATGAACGTATCAATGGTTTTGCTACCGGCGAGGGCCTGCGCGCCGATGTGCACCAGCTCGGAGGCCAGCTTGCCGATGTGGTGCACTCTAGCAAGCCGCCTGTCGTCGGTCGTACGGATAAAACAAGTCGGTGTGTGGGCCACCCTGCAAACGAGGGCCACTCAGAGAACGCACAGGGGCATTGCCTGTGGCAACGCCCCTGTGTGACGAAGACAAGTTTTAGGGTTACCCCCTTTGAGGGGATGACAAAATATCCTTCCGTCAACCGCCCAAGGTGAGGACAGCATCAAGGGCGACCCGGAAAATAGGGCCAGGTACGATCCCCAGGACGAACGTCGCCAGCGCGGTGAAGAACACTGCTGTGCCCAACGCGGGCGGCAGCGACGCCTGCCCTTCACCCTCGCGGAAGTACATCATCAGCACGACGCGCAGGTAGTAGAATGCGCTGATCACGCTGGTCAGCACGCCGATGATAGCCAGCGCGATCATCCAGCCGTTCCCCGCCGCAGCCAGGATCGCGGCCCGGAAGACGAAGAACTTCCCCACCAGCCCAGCCGAGATCGGCATGCCGGTTAGCGAGAGCATAAATAGCGCCATGCATAGGGCCAGCAGGGGATGAGTCTTGCTCAGCCCAGCGAAGTCCTCAATTAGCGTCCCAGAACCGTCGGGATGCTCAATAGCAGTCACGACCCCAAAGGCTCCCAGGTTGGTGAAAGCGTAGGTCAGCAGGTAGAACAGCGCGGCGCTCGTTGCGTAGGGAGCGACCTCCGGATTCTGCGCGGCAGCCACGGCGATCAGAATGTAGCCTGCGTGGGCAATGCTGGAATAGGCCAGCATCCGTTTGATCTCGCGTTGGGAAATGGCGACGATGTTGCCCAGAATCAGCGTCAGCGCGGCCACGATCATGATCACTGCACCCCACTCAACGGCGATGGTAGGGAAGGCCAGCAGCAGAACGCGCAGCAGCGCCGCGAACCCCCCTGCCTTCGCGCCGACGGACATGTAGGCAGTGACCGGGGTCGGCGCGCCCTGATATACATCAGGCGTCCACATGTGGAACGGAACCGCCGCCACCTTGAAGCCCAACCCGACCACAATCAGTCCCATGCCGATCAGCACCAGGGGTAGGCTGGCCGCTCCGCCCTCCAATGCGGCCACTATTCCGCCCAGCGAGGTCGTGCCCGTGCCACCGTAGGTCAGGGCGATGCCGTAGACCATGAAACCGCTGGCAAACGCACCTAACAGGAAATACTTCATGGCTGCCTCTTCCGACTCGAGGCGGGGGCGGGCCAGCCCGGTCAGCACGTAGAGGGGGATGCTGAGCAACTCCAGCGCCAAGAAGACCATGATCAGGTCAGCGGCCAGTGCCATAAGCATCATGCCTGCGGTGGCATATAGCAGCAGGGCATAGTACTCGCCACGCTCCAGGCGGTGCTTTGGCAGATACTCCACCGCGATCAGGATGCCGATGAAGGCCGCGATCAAGAAGATGCCCTGCATCGCCAGAGCAAAGGTATCGACCACGATCATGCCGTTGAGGGCGCTCCCGTGAGCCAGGTTCAGGGCGGATGTCTGCTGCATTGCCAGCAGGCCACCGGAGATCAGCACCCCACCCAGCGCGACCAGAGCTGTCAGCAGCTTGCGCCGAATGAACAAGTCGGCCACCAGCAGCAATGTCGCCCAGATGATCAGCGCCAACACCGGATAGATGGCGGTGATGTTTAACTCAGCATAGGATGGAAGTTGCATATTACCTCACCCTCCAACCTCACCTCCCGCCTCCCCTCCCAGCGAGAGAGGGGGAGTCAGTTGGGGAGGGAGATCAGGCAGAGGAAAGTAGTAGAGCTAGGGCAGGGTGGCAGCGATAGATGGCATGGCGTTCAACAGCGCGGTGACCGCTGGGTTCATCACGTCAAAGAATGGCCTAGCATACAGACCTATCCAGAAGATGAAGATCAACAGCGGAACTGCCGTCAACACCTCGCGCGGAGTGAGATCGGTCAAATTCTTGTTTTCGTCCTTGTCCAGCGGGCCGAGGAACACCTTCTGGAACATCCACAACAGGTAGATCGCCGCCAGGATAATGCCGATGGTCGAGAAGGCGGTGAATAACCACGGACGCGCGCCCAGCGCTGCCGAGTTGAACGATCCCATCAGGATAGTGAACTCACCGACGAAGCCATTCAGCCCCGGCAGGCCCATCGAGGAGAGCGTCACTACCAGCATGATGGCGCTATAGATCGGCATGGCCTTCCAGATGCCACCGAAGGCGTCCATATCGCGGGTATGGCGGCGCTCGTAGATCATGCCGACCAGAAGGAACAGGCCGCCCGTCGAGAGACCGTGATTGATCATCTGAAGGATCGCACCTTGGATGCCAATCGCGTTCAGGGAGAAGATGCCGAGCATCACGAAGCCCAGGTGGCTGACCGAGGAATAGGCGACCAGCTTCTTCACATCGGTCTGCGCATAGCTGACCCACGCGCCGTAGATAATGCCGATCACCGCCAGGGCCGCCACATAGGGAGCGAAGGTCAGTGAGGCGTTGGGAAATAGTGGCAGGTTAAAGCGCAGGAAACCGTAGGTCCCCATCTTCAGCAGAACGCCCGCCAGAATGATCGAGCCAGCCGTAGGCGCTTCGACATGGGCGTCCGGCAACCAGGAGTGAAGCGGCCACAGCGGCACCTTGATGGCAAAGGCCAACGCAAAGGCCAGAAATAGCCAGGTTTCCAGCGCACGTGGTATGTCTAGGCCGATCAGGTCAGGTAGGAAGAACGTCCCGCCGCGAATGCCCAGCCACAGGATCGCCAACAGCATCAGCAGCGAGCCAGCCATCGTGTACAGGAAGAACTTGATCGCGGCGTACTGGCGGTTGGGGCCGCCCCAGATGCCGATCAGGAAGTACATCGGCACCAGCGTAAACTCCCAGAAGATGTAGAACAGGAACAAGTCCAACGCCACGAACACGCCGACCATGCCCGTTTCCAGCAGCAGCATGAAGGCATAGTACTCTTTGATGCGATCCTCGATGGAGGAGAACGACGATAGGATGGCAATGGGGCTGATCAGGGTGGTCAGCAGCACCAGCCAGATGCTCAGGCCATCGACGCCCAGCGCGTAACTGATGCCCGCTGTCGGTATCCAGGGGACACGGCCCGCCCACATCAGGCCGCCCTGTTGTGCGAAGGGCTGGCTAAGCAGGAACAGCGAGACGACGAACGTCACCAGCGAGACGACGAACGCCGTCCACTTGATAACCTCCCCTGCGCGGCGGGGTGTTAGCAGGACGATCAGCGTCCCGGCCAGCGGGATCGCCAGAATCAGCGTGAGGAAGGTGGGGAAGACTGGCTCAACAGTCATGGTTGTTCCCTCGAAAGTGGTTGGCAGTCAGTGGGGCACAGCACACCGCGCCCCTGCAAAACCGTCGATCACGGCAAGAACCGGACGACCAGGAAGATCAGGATCAGCACGACACCAAGAGCGACCGCCAAGGCATAGTTCCGCACATAGCCGGTCTGCACCTTACGAAGCCCCTCCGACGTGCCACTGATCATCTCGGCGATGCCGTTCACCGCGCCATCCACCACACCCATATCCACAGGCTGGCTCAGGATGGCAGCCCAACCATTGAACGCCTGGGTGAGAATACTATCGTGCACGAAGTCATGCCAGAACGACCAGTCAATCGACTCGGCGAAGAACTTCGCTAGGCGGTTGTAGGGCGCGACGAAGATGGCCTGATACAGTTCATCCCAGTACCACTTACGGTTCAGGAAGGTGAAGATTGGCCCAGTCACGGCCAGCGGATCACGCTGGCCCGCCTGAAGTGGCCTCGCCCCGTACACCAGATAGGAAAGCAGGATGGCGATCAGAGCCAAGCCAGTTGAGATGCCCGCCACCTGGAGCGAGAAGCCCTCGCCCGGCGCGGGCACGTGCGCGCCGGCCACGCTGTGATGCAGCCACTCGGCCAGAAAGTGCAGCCTGCCAAATGGCAGGTTCATCGCGCCGCCGATGGCCGACAGGATCGCCAGGATGACCAGCGGGGTAGTGATCAGCGGTGGGCTTTCGTGAGCGTGGGCGGCGGCCTCGGTGCGGGGCGTGCCGAAGAAGACCATCCACACCTGGCGGCCCATGTAGAAGGCGGTGAAGAACGCGGCAACAGTCAGCAGCACATAGGCCAGCGGGTTTTCCCGGCTGGCGTCGAGCAGAATCTCGTCCTTGCTCCAGAAGCCCGCCAGCGGCGGGATGCCCGCCAGTGTCAGTGCCCCCACAATGTAGACCAACGCCGTCAGCGGCATCCGGCCCCACAGCCCGCCCATCTGCCGCATGTCCTGTGGATCGAACGGCTCCGCTCCCTCGTCGTGGTGGCCGTGATGGGCCAGCGCGTGGTGGCCGTGCTCCATGCCGTGAATCACCGAGCCGGAACCGAGGAACAGCAGCGCCTTGAAGAAGGCGTGAGTCGCTAGGTGGAAGATAGCCGCGACGTAAGCACCCAGCCCGGCGGCAGCGACCATGAACCCCAACTGGCTGATGGTCGAGTAAGCCAACACGCGCTTGATGTCGAACTGACCGACAGCAATGGTGGCTGCCACGAAACCCGTCGCCGCGCCAATGATGGCAACCACCGTGCCGCTGGCCGGAGCCAGTGCGTACAACACGTGGCTGCGGGTGATCATGTAGACACCCGCTGTGACCATCGTGGCGGCGTGGATCAGGGCACTGACAGGCGTCGGCCCGGCCATTGCGTCTGGCAGCCACACGAACAGCGGAATCTGCGCGCTCTTGCCAGTTGCGCCCAATAGCAGGAACAGCGTGATCACCGTCACCACGACGCCGAATGCTGGGCGGAAGGGCAGGCTCTCGACCGGGGTGGTCAGTGGGCCGATGGCGTGCTCGCCCTCGGCTTCACCCTCAGCGGTGGCTTCTCCTTCTATGGACAGCGGGGCAGTCAGCATCAGGCATTCGGCCTGAGGATGGCTGACCATGCACTCCGCACGGGCGAACACCTCATCAAATTGCAACGTGCCGAACGTCCAGAAGATCAGGAAGATGGCCGTCAGCATCCCGAAGTCGCCGACGCGGTTGACGATGAACGCCTTCGATCCCGCCCCGGAGTTGGCCCAGCCCTTCACCGGATCGTCGAACCAGAAGCCGATCAGCAGGTAGCTGCACAGTCCCACCAACTCCCAGCCCACGAACATCATCAGGAAGTTGTTGCCCGTGACCAGGATCAGCATCGAGCCGAGGAACAGGTTCATATAGGTGAAGAACCGCGAGAAGCGGCGGCGCTTAAAGTCGAGCGCCTCTTCTTGCGAGAGATGTCGGGCGTGTATCTGTTCCTCGATGTCGCCGTGCATGTAGCCGATGGCGTAAACGTGGATCAACGTGCCAACGCCGGTCACGACCAGCATCATGACCGAGGAGAGGGTATCGACCTTGAACGTCCAGGGCACGAACAGGGTGCGCTCCCCAGTGGGGATGTTGATCCACGTCAGGAAGGGCACATCCACGCCTTCAGGGTGGCCGAGCAGCGCCAGGAACATCAGCACGGCGATCAGGAAGCTCGTCCCAGCCATGATCGAGGCGATCACGCCCGGCCCCTTGCTGTCTCGCGTCGGCATCAGCGCGCGCCCGAAGAACACGTTGATCAGCACTCCGGCAAAGGGGATGAAGACGATCAGCGGTACGAGTGAGAAGAGTCCGTTCATGCAGGCCGTCCTGTCTCAGCAGGCTTGTGGGTGGTGGTCATGCCGCCCGTGCAACCCCCCATGGAAAGCTACCCCTCCATCGAGTGCAGTTCGTCGATGTCGATGCTCTTCTTGGAGCGGAAGATGGCGACGATCAGCGCTAGCCCGACCGCCACCTCGGCGGCAGCGACGGTCATCACGAAGAACACAAACACCTGTCCGTCGAGGTTGATCAGGGAGCGGGCAAAGGCCACAAACGCCAGATTCGCGGCATTGAGCATCAGCTCAATGGACATAAAGATCAGGATGGCGTTGCGCCGCGCCAGCACGCCCAGCACACCCAGGGCGAATAGGATCGCGCTCAGGATGATATAGTAGCTAGTTGGCACGAGGAAGTTGGTTTCGGTAGGCATGGCCTCGTTCCAGAGATGCGGATGCACGCTGCGGGGGCAAGGCGCACCCTGCCCCTGCGAACGTCAATCGCCGGAGACCTTCTCGGCCTCGGCTACGACTTCAGCCCGGCGGCGTTTCCCGGCGGGTGTCTTCCCCTCGTCGCGGGTGAGCACAATCGCGCCCACCATTGCCACCAGCAGCAGCACGCCGGTCAGCTCAAAGGGCAGCAGATACAGATTAAACAATAGCGCGCCCACGGATTGTGGGCTGCCATACTCGAACCCTGTCTCGGTGTTGCTGGTGGGGGCTTCTGCCGTGTTGATGACGGGGAGATTCGTCCCCACCTGTGGGCTGAAAAGGATGAACGCTGTCACCCCGATCAGCGCAACGGTTAAAATCGCGGCAACGGGGATCTGCCAGTTGAGGCGAGAGGTGATCGAAACTCTCTCTGCACCCAACAGCATGATCACGAACAGGAACAGCACCATGATCGCCCCAGCGTAGACGGTGACCTGCACCATCGCTAGGAAGGGCGCACCCAGACCCAAGTAGAACAGCGCGATGCAGGCGAAGTTGATCACCAGGAACAGCGCTGCATGGACAGCGTTAGTGCTTGTCAACATGCCAACGGCTGCCAGGACGGCGATCACAGCCAGGGCGAGAAAGAGGATCGTTCCGATCATTTCAGGTTCCCCTCACCCCTGCCCCTCTCCCACGCGCTCAGCTACGCCTCGCTGGGGAGAGGGGAGAATTCAGGGAGTGTGTTATTTCGGGTTCTCCATTACCGGGATAGAACGGTCAAACGCGCCGGGCGCGACCTTCTGCGGCGTGCCAGGCACGCCAGGCGGTGGCGGTACGATCAGCATATCTTTGGTATAGATCGCGCTGGCACGGTCATAGAAGGATAGTTCATAGTTGTGCTCAAGCACAATCGCCTCAGTCGGACAGGCATCCTCGCAGTAGCCGCAGAAGATGCAACGCAACATATTGATCTCATAGGTTTTGGCGTACCGCTCTCCAGGGGAGTAACGCTCATCGTCGGTGTTCTCCGCTGCCTCCACCCAGATCGCGTCAGCGGGGCACGCCGCCGCGCACAGCGAGCAGCCAATGCACTTTTCTAGCCCGTTGTCATAACGCTTTAGTTCGTGCCGTCCCTTGAATCGCTCATGCACTGGGCGAACCTGCTCCGGGTACTGGATTGTCACCGGCTTCTCGAAGACATGCTTAAGCGTCGTCGCCATGCCCTTGACAATGGCCCACGTTTCCTGTACGAAGTTGAGGTCTCTGCTTGACATGGGCTGTTCCTTAGTAAACCACTTTCCTTCACTCACTCGCTTGTTTATCCACTCCCCGTCCGGAGAGCATACCGGTCCTCCTCTCCGTCACGCGATGCGAAGCACCGCCCGAGGAAAGGGCTAAAAGTTACGCTGTGCCAAAAGCTGGGATGATCCCCAGCGCGACCAGGATGGCCGTTGCTGCCGCGTTCGCCAGCGAGACGGGCAGCAGGATTTTCCAGCCAAAGGCCATCAGGTAGTCGTAGCGGATGCGCGGCAGCGTGGCCCGGATCCAGATCATGAACATCAAGCTGGCGAGGATCTTGCCGAACAGGATGAGCGGTCCTAGCCAACCTCCCAGCACGTTTTCCAGCCCGAACAGCCGGTAGCCACCCAGGAACAGCGAGGCAAAGATCGCGCTGACAGCGATCATCTTATCGTATTCGGCCATGTAGATGGCAGCGAACTTCATGCCGCTATACTCGGCATGGAAGCCGGCTGTTAACTCCTGCTCCGCTTCGGGCAGGTCGAAGGGCGGGCGGTTGCATTCAGCCACAGCAGTGATGTAGTAGATCAAGGCGGCGATGGGTTGGATGAAAATGAACCACAGCCCGCGTTGGGCGTCGATAATCCGGCCCAGGCTCAGCGATCCGACTAACATGACCGGAGCCAGAATAGCAAGGCCCATCGCCAACTCGTAACTGATCATCTGTGCCGAGGAGCGCAACCCGCCCAACATGGCGTACTTATTGGCCGACGACCACCCAGCCAGCACGATCCCGTAGACCGAGATCGACGTGACGGCCAGGATGTACAGGAGGCCCACGTTGAGGTCAGCCAGGCCCAACCTGGTGCGATGCCCAAATAGGTTGACCTCACCACCGAACGGCACCACAGCCAGGATGATCAGCGCGGGAACGACTGTCACGACCGGGGCCAGGGTGAAGATCACCTTATCCGCATTGGCCGGGATGATGTCCTCTTTGAAGAACAGCTTGATTCCGTCGGCCACAGGCTGGAGCAGCCCAAAAGGCCCAGCGCGGTTCGGGCCGAGGCGCTGTTGGATCAGCGCGATCCAGCGCCGCTCAAGCCATGTCGTGTAGGCGAAGCCTAGCAGCAAGAACGCGATGATCAGGGCGGACTTGACCGCCGCGTCGATGACGAAGATCAGGAAGTCGCTCATGCCTGAACGCGCTCCAATCTGGCGATGCGGGCGGCGGTAGCCACGAGCGGCGCCCCTTGTGGCTGGACACGGGCGGGCATCACCACGACGCCCCCCGGTACGCCCTCTTCCACACGGGCAGCCACCTGTACCGAGCGTCCGTCAAAGGTCACTTCCAGCAGATCGCCCGGCTCCACGTCGAGGCGGCGGGCGTCGGCAGGATTCAGCACAGCGGTGGGTGGGGTGATGCGCTCGCTCAGGACCGGAGCGCCGAGGACAAAGAGCGCCTCTGCATCGTATAGAACCTTGACAGGCAGGATCAGCAACTCGCCCTTCCCGACCTTAGCCCGCCCAGCAGACTTCACAGGCGTCATCGGGAGGCTGGCCAACGCATCCTCCGCCAGGGCGGGATATTGCACGCCCAACCCGCGCGTGTTCTGGAAGGCCGTCCCGCCGTAGTAAAGATCGTCGCCGCCCACATCGGGCCATTGCTCGTGCACCTCAGCGAGCTTCTGATAGGTGATCCCTGCGTACTGGGGGATACCCTGAGCGATCTCCAGCATCACGGCGGCAGCGGAGACGTGCGGCCTCTCTCCACCCAGCCTCTCACCGATTTGCTCAGCAATCAGCCAGTCCGGCAGGCTCTGGCCGACGGGTTCGATGGCCGGGTAAAAGCGTTGCACACGCCGCTCGCCGCTGGTGAACGTGCCCTCGCGCTCGCCCGTGCTCTGGACAGGCAGCACCACATCTGCCAACTTCGCTGTCTCGGTGAGGAACATATCCTGCACAATGATGGTGGCGTTGCTTTCCCGCAGGGCATGTTCGGCGATGGGGTCATCAAACACCGGGTCAGCCCCGGCGATCCACACTGCCTTGATCTCGTTGCTTGCCAGCGCGGCCAGGATGTCCGCGTAGCCGCGCCCTGCGTGCTCGACAGGCTGATAGCCGGGGCGGTAGTCGGGGCGGAAACCCATATCCGAGCCGCCCTGTCCGTTCGCGCCCGGCCACACGACGATCAGACCATTGTTGGGGCGCCCGACGTGTCCGGTGTCAACCAGCAGGCTGGCGGCGGCTTGCGCAACCCGATCCGCGCCCGGCGCGTCAAGGCCGTCGCTGCCGATTAGGGCCACGACGTTGGCAGCCTCGGCGATGAGCCTGGCCGCTGCTTCTGGCAGAGCGCTTAGGGTCACGGCTTCCTCGCCGGGCATTGCTTTCAGGATATGGGAAGCGTATTGATCCAACCGGGTGGCGCGCGCGTTGATCGTGATCAGTGTCGCGCCGCGCTCGGCAGCGGCCTTCACCCGCAGATACCACACCGGTCCGGTGTGGTACAGATCGGTCCCGACCACCAAGATCGCATCGCCCTGGCCCATATCCTGGAAGTCCGTCCCTGTGCCGACTCCGTACCAGGCCGCATACTCACCCCCGGCGACCGTGTCAGGATAAACGGCCAGGTCGTGGCTGCCGCGTCCGCGAATCACTTTCTGAATAGCGTAGTAATCCTCATTGCTCAGCCGATAGCCCGCCAGGGCTGCTACCGCCGCCCCTGCACTCTTAAGATGCCCAGCGACCGTATCAAGCACTTCATCCCAGGTGGCCTCGACCAGTTGCCCTCCCCTGCGGACCAGTGGCGTGGTGAGCCGCTCAGGATGATCCATGTGATGGTGGGCGAAGCGTCCTTTATCGCAAATCCAGATTTCGTTGACGGCCTCGTTTTGGCGCGGCATGACGCGCTTGATCACCGTTCGTCCGCCGGTGTCACGGTCGGTGCGGGTGTCGAAGCTCATGTTGCAGCCGACCGGGCAGTGCGAGCAAACCGTCGCCACCTGCACCATCTCCCACGGGCGAGCGTTGAACCGGAAATCGGCGGTGGTCAGCGCGCCAACGGGGCAGATATCGGTGGTGTTGCCGGAGAAGATGCTGTCGAAGCCCGGCACGCTGTGGGTGATGATCCGGTCGCCGCGCCCGCGCCCGGTGAAGTCCAGCACGTGCTCCCCAGCGATTTGATCCTGGAAGCGGATGCAGCGCGCGCAGAGGATGCACCGTTCCTGGTCGAGGTAAATGATCTCGCCAAGCGGGACGTGTTTGCCCAGGCGCATCTTTTCTTCCCAGTACATGCGGCTCGTGCCGGGGCCGTGCCGCATGGTCAGGTTCTGCAGAGGACACTCACCCCCCTTGTCGCAGATTGGGCAGTCGAGGGGATGGCTGGACAGCAGAAACTCCAGAATCTCACGGCGGCCATCTTGCACCAGCTTGGAGAGGGTGCGGATCGCCATCCCATCACTAACCCGCTGGGTGCAGGCCGTTTGAAGGGTCGGGAACCAGGCCAGCTCCATCTCGCCTGTCTGAGGGTTCCTGCGCGGCGTTGCCAGCTCGACCAAGCACATACGGCAGTTGCCATCGTAGCCCAGCTTGGGATGGTAGCAGAACACGGGGATATCCACACCCGCATATAACTTGGCGGCATCCACCAGATTCATCCCTGCCGGGACCTGGTATTCCTGGTCGTCAATGATCAACCTGACTAAGTTATCGGCCATAGGTCTTATCCGCGAATTTCACGAACTACACCAATCCCTGTTTGTTCGTGGAATCAGCGTACTTCGTGGACTCTACTTTCCTGGTTGAGGGCTGGCTTCCGCGACAGGCTCCGTTGCGGAGATGCCTCTAGTCATGCGCTGATAGTCATCTGGGAAGTGCTTGATAGTCGCCATGACCGGGTTGACGGCAAACTCGCCTAGCGCGCAGATGCACTTGCCCTTCATCTGTCCAGCGACACTGTTCATCTTCGCCACGTCGCCCTGATCGGCAGCCCCATGCATAGCCCGCTCGTACAGGCGGCTGAGCCAGTAAGTGCCCTCGCGGCAGGGGGTGCACTGTCCACACGACTCATGAGCGAAGAAGTGGATCATCTTGCTGGCGGCCCAAACCATATCCACCGACTCATCGAGGACGATTACCGAGGCCGAACCGATATCCGTGTCCCAGGCTTTGAACGACCCGTAGGCGATGGGCGTATCCAGCACCTCATCGGTGGCGGGCAGGATGGCAGCGCTGGCCCCAGCGGGCAGAATACCCTTGACTGCCAGCCCGCTCGGTGTTCCTCCCGCCATCTCAATGATCTTTCGGAAGGTTGTCTCGCCGCCGAAGGGCAGCTCATAATTGCCAGGCCGGGCGACATGCCCACTAACCGAGAAAATCTTGACGCCGGGACTATCTGGCGTGCCAAACTGCCTGTAGCCGTCCGCCCCATTGACCAGGATATACGGCACATTGGCAAGCGTCTCGACGTTGTTAATCACCGTCGGCTGGTTGTATAGCCCTACTGCGGCTGGGAAGGGTGGCCGGATGCGCGGATAGCCGCGCTTACCTTCTAGCGATTCGAGCAGAGCGGTCTCCTCGCCGCAGATATAGGCTCCCGCGCCGAGGTGTGTGTATACCTGACAGCTCCACTGCGAGCCGAGAATCTTCTGCCCGACAAGGCCCGCCGCCTGCGCCTGGCTGATGACCTGATCGAAGGCGCGGGCCACGTCCCAGAACTCACCTCGGAAGTAAACGTAGATGGCCTCGGCTTGGATGGCATAGGCGGCGATCAGCGCACCTTCGAGCACCTGGTGCGGATTGCCTTCCAGCAACTCGCGGTCCTTAAACGTGCCCGGCTCGGACTCATCGGCGTTGACGCACACATACTTGGGGAACACGTCCTTAGGGACGAAGCTCCACTTGACGCCAGTGGGAAAGCCTGCACCGCCGCGCCCGCGCAGGCCGGAGTCCTTGACGAGCTGGATTACCGCGTCGGGGGACATGGCAAGGGCTTTCCGTAGCCCCTCGTAACCTCCGTGATCTAGGTATACCTGGAGGTCGTGGAGGTTCTCAACATCGCGATGTCTGAGCAGAATGTGGGTCAAGGGTCATCCCTCGAATAATACGGTTTTCACGGGTCGCGGCTACGAGTCCTGGCTGCTGCGTTTGCTGACGTAGTGCAGGCCAGGCCACTCGACGTAGCCACAGGCTACGAACAGTGCTAGTGAGGTCTCGTTCTCCGGCTCGATCAGTGCCGCGATCACGTCGATGCCCCTGGCGCGCAGGGCGTCCTCGGCGGCGGCGATCAACCTCTTGGCAACCCCCTGGCGGCGGTAATCCGGGTGGACGGCCAGCCGGTTGATCCAGCCCTTGCGCCCATCATGGGTTGCCAGCACAGAACCGATCAGCCTACCATCCTCGGTCTTGATTCCGATAGCGTCCTGTGTGCCGCCTGCCGACTGCCGGGCGAACGCCTCGCGGCTATCGCGCCCGGCGGGCTTGAAGGCCAGCCCAGCGGCATCCCACAACGCGATCAGTTGGTCGTAATCCTCAACTTCGATAGGGCCGGGCGGCTTCAGCTTCACGGCGTAGGTCTTCAATCAGCTTGTTGAACTTGTCAAGGTCCAGGTTTTCGACGTAGTGGAAGTTCACCTGCATCACAGGCGCTCTGTCACACGCCGCCAGACACATGACGTTCTCGACGGTGAACAGCCCATCGGGCGTCGTCTCGCCTGGCTCGATGCCCAGCCGTTGGCACACGTGCTGGCTGAACTCCTCTGCGCCGCGCAGTGCGCAGGGCAGGTCAGTGCAGATTTGCAGCAGGTACTTCCCCTTGGGCTTATCGTAGTACATCGTATAGAAGCCCACGACACCTTTGATGTGCGTCACATCGGTGCCGACGATCTGCGCGACCTCCTCCATCGCCTCTGGGGTGATGTAACCGTATTCCTCCTGAGCGATGTACAGCAGCGGCATCACTGCCGACCGTTTATCGGGGTACTTGGCAAGGTGGTATTCGATATCTTGCCTGCGGGTATCCATTAAGGCCATTGGGCTGCCTCGACAGGTAAAATCAAACGCAGGTAGACAGAGGCAGGGTGGGTGCAGGTGGCTGATTTCCCTGCCCCTGTGAGCCGATCAGGAGGTCCACTCATCTGGCGATGCGGCGGTCTTTGCCAAATCGTCGATCTTCTTTTTCTGCATGGCGAGCTGCACGCTGCGGCGGAGCAGACCCGGCAGCAACAGGAGCACGCCGGTGATCACGCCGATCCCGTAAGCCAAGATCAGGATCACGGCCAGCGAGCCATCCACGATGTCCCAGGTCAGGAACTTCACGTCGACTGGGGTCGGGTTCTGGATGGCGAAGATCGCCGCCGCCACTGCAAAGAGCAGCGCAAGCACCAGCGCAATGATCACCACCTATTCTCCTCCTCAGCTAGCGGTCGCAGTCGCCAAGCACGATGTCGATGCTGCCGATGATAGCAACCAGATCGGAGACCATCATACCCTTGGAAACCACGCCAATGGATTGGAGATTGACAAACGACGGCGTGCGAAAGCGGACGCGGTGGGGCTTGGCTGAACCATTGCCTACCAGGCATACGCCCAGCTCCCCCTTGGGCGATTCAGTCCGCACATACACCTCACCCACTGGCGCCTGGAAGCCCTCTGTCCACAGCTTAAAGTGATGGATCACCGCCTCCATACTTGTGCCCAGCTCGGCACGAGGCGGCGGCACGAACTTGCGATTGTTGCTGCGGAATGGGCCGCCCGGCAGCCGTTCGACCGCCTGACTGATGATCCGTAGCGACTGGCGCATTTCCTCCATACGCACCAGGTAGCGGTCGTACACATCGCCGGTGGTTCCCAGTGGGATGTCGAACTCGAAGTGATCGTATGATGAGTACGGCATCGCCTTGCGAATATCAAAGTTCACGCCTGAACCGCGCAGGTACGGTCCGGTGACGCTCCACTGAATGGCGGTTTCAGGGCTGATCACGCCGATGCCCTGAGTGCGGTCACGAAAGATCGGGTTAGCGGTGACGATGCGCTCGTAATCGTCGATCTTGCCAGGCATGTACTTCAGGAACCGGCGTAGAGCGGGGAGGAAATCGTCGGTGATGTCGCGCCACACGCCACCAGGCCGGATGTAGCTGCCCATCATGCGCTGTCCGGAGATCATCTCGAACATGTCGAGGATATACTCGCGCTCGCGGAAGGTGTACAGCAGCAGGCTGGTTGCGCCCAGGTCAAGGATGTGCGTGCCCAGCCAGACCAGATGGCTGTTAAGCCGCTGAAGCTCGGCGATGATCACGCGGAGGTACTGCGCCCGCGGCGGCACATCGATCTCGCACAGCTTCTCAATTGCCATGCAGTAGACCAGGTTGTTGCCCAGGTTGTTCAGGTAATCAATGCGGTCGGTCATGACCAGGGCTTTTTCGTAGGTCTTGGCCTCCATGTTCTTCTCGATGCCGGTATGCAGGTAGCCGACATCGGGGAGGCAGCTTACGATGATCTCGCCGTTCAGTTCCAGCATGAGCCGCAACACGCCATGTGTGCTGGGGTGTTGCGGCCCCATGTTGAGGAGCATCGTATCGCCGCTGAAGGCTGCTTCGCTGACTCTGCCACGCAGCTCTTCCAGCGTCGTTTCGACCGTCCGCTGGTCGCTGTCAATGCCAGTCACGTGGGTGAGATCGCGCTCAGTGAGTGTCATAGCGTTGCTCTGTTCGGTTCCACCGCAGCAGGAACAGCCGGCCCGGATGCAAAGCATCCGCCAGCGCCCCGGCGGATCATTCGCGGGGGTGTGGCTTCTTGGCCATCACGCGGTCATAGTTGAATGAGAACTGCACTTCCTCGTAGCCAAGGGGGTAATCCTTGCGCAGCGGATGGCCCGTCCAGTCGAAGGGCATCAGAATACGGCGCAGGTCGGGATGGCCGGGGAAATCCACCCCGAACATATCGTAGACTTCCCGCTCCATCCAGTTTGCGCCTGCCCATACCCCTGTGACGGTCGGGATAACCGGATCATCACCCGGCGCGTAAACTTTCAAGCGAAGCGTGTGGTTCAACGGCAGCGAATACAGGATATAGCTGACCGAGAAGCGTGGCTCGTCAGGATAATAGTCGATCCCGGCCAGGTCGGACAGCATGTTGAATTCCAGGCCGTCCGTATCACGGCAAAAGGTTGCCACCTCAGCGATCCTGGCTCGATCCACGATCACGGTCACCTCGCCGCGAAACTCGATCACGTCCTGCACAGCATCGGGAAACTGCTCCCGGATACGATTGGCAATGACGATGAGGTTGGCCATGTTATGCCCAATCCTTGATCTTCTCGCCCATGACCTTTTCGTGGAGGGTTATGATGCCATGAATGAGCTGCTCCGGGCGGGGAGGGCAACCGGCAACGTACACATCCACCGGCACGATCTCATCCACGCCCTGCAGGATCGCGTAGTTGTTGAAAACGCCGCCGCAGCTCGCACAGTCGCCCATCGAAAGCACCCATTTGGGCGCGGGCATCTGATCGTACAGGCGGCGCACTACCGGGGCCATCTTGCGGCTCACCCGCCCGGCGACGATCATCAGGTCGCTCTGGCGAGGCGAAGCCCGCATCAGCTCCATGCCGAAGCGCGACACATCATAGTGCGAGGCCTGGGTCGCCATCATCTCAATGGCGCAGCAGGCCAGGCCGAACAGCATCGGCCACATGGCGCGGGTGCGGCTCCAGTTGACCGCCTGTTCCAGCGTCATAGTAACGATACCCATATTTCCCAGCTTCCGCGTTACTCCCATTCCAGTGCTCCCTTCTTCCACGCATAGATCAGACCGATGACCAGGAGCAGCACGAACTCCGACACCACAAGCAGGCCATAAGTGCCCAGCTCCCGCACGATCACAGCGTAGGGGAGCAGGAAGATGATTTCCACATCAAACAAGATAAACAATACTGCGATCAGGTAGAAGCGCACCGGCAGCCGGCGGACTGCCGGGCCAATGGGCGTCATGCCAGACTCGTAGGGGGCCAACTTCTTAGCCGTCGGGCGACGCGGGCCGAGGATCGTGGAGATAAAGACGACGATCAGGGACAGGACCGTTGCCAGAGTGACCAGGATGGCAATAGGGAGGTATTGTTGAACGAGCTGCACGCGCGTCCTCCTGGGGCAAATCCGACAGCGCACGTCTCATTAAAAACCAATTTGCCACGAGCGTCAAGACCGCGAACGTGCTTCATTGTTGTCGACTTTACTGGTTCGCCGTCGATGGGCCTTGTGGCAAACATCACAATGCTGTTCAGATAGTATCACAAGATGGACAGGGTTACAAACCGCTCCCGATGGCGCACCAACCAGGATTACCTTACCCAACAATCACCCTCCCGCCAATATCCACCCGTCCTGCCTTGATAGTGAATAATGTCACAATATGGACGTCGCTGGCTCAGCCCCCTACAATACAGCCGATCCGTCCGATAGGCACAAAGCCATATGTGGTGCCTGACAGCCGTGGTGGACGCATACGATGAAGATCGGCATCCTCTCCGACACGCACAACCACATTGCCAACACCCAACGGGCACTGGCGATCTTCCGCGAGCACAGGGTCGAGCGGCTGATTCATTGTGGAGATGTGACCCGCGCGGAGATGCTAGCCTTGTTTCACGGCTGGACAGTCACCTTGGTGTTTGGCAACATGGATGGGGATGCCGAGGACTACGGGGAGTTGAGTTTCGCGGCCAAAAGATTCTTCGGGCCAGATGCGATCCATCTGGAATACACCGCCGAGATGGAAGGGATGCGGATCGCAGCCTGCCACGGCCACGAACATCGCCGCCTCAGCCACTACATTCACAGCGGGAAGTACGACTACGTGTTTCACGGCCATACGCACCTGCGCCGCGACGAGCGGATCGGCACGACACGGGTGATCAACCCTGGTGCACTGGGCGGGCTGCGCTCGCAGTCGCGTTCGGTGTGCATACTCGACCTGGCAACTGGTGGGGCCGAGTTCATAGACCTGGGTGGGTGAGGTTGGCGCGGGAGAGCTTGCTGGTTGATCTGTTTGCCGGCCCTGGTTTGTCCTTCCGCCCTGCGGGTGTGGGATGGCTGAGATACTCGAAATCGAGCTGGAACGGATCGCACATGGCGGCGCGGCAGTAAGCCATCACGCCGGGCGGACAGTGTTCGTACACTACGCCCTGCCCGGCGAGCGTGTGCGGGCACGCCTCACCGATGATCGAGGCCGCTTTGCCCATGCCGAGGCTGTTGAAGTGCTGCACCCATCTCCGGCGCGGATGGAACCGCGCTGCGATCACTTCGCACCCGGCGCTGGCGGGCCTGATCCCTGGCAATTCATCAAGTATCATCAGCAGCTTGCGTATAAACGCGAGATCACCCTCGACCAACTGGAGCGGATCGGGGGGATTGAGGGCATCGCGGTTCAGCCAGTGATCGCATGCCCGGACGTGTGGGGATACCGTACCCAGATGCGCTTCGAGATCGGGCCGGATGGGCAGCCCGGCGCATGGAGCGACGATCACCAACGCATCGTCCCACTGGGGACCTGCCAGTCGTTGCACCCCGCGCTGCGGGAGATGGCCACACAGTTCGACTTCGATGCACCGGGGATCGCGCGGGCACGCTTCGCGGTTGGGTCACAGCCTGACGACCGAATGATCGTGCTTGAAACCGGGGATGACCTCGCGCCGGAGATCGAGACTGACCTTCCTGTCTCCGTCAACCTGCTGCTGCGCGACAATGAACCAGCCAACCTGATTGGTAGGGCGCACATTACTTACCGCGTCTTTGACCGGGATTTCCGGGTGACGGCGGGGTCGTTCTTCCAGCCCAATGCGGGGATGGTGGCAGCGCTGGTCGACATAGTGTTGCGGCAGTTGAAGATGCAGGGCGGCGAGGACGTGCTGGACCTGTACAGCGGAGTCGGAACTCTGACCGCCTTCCTTGCCGCACGCGCCGGGCTGGTGCTGAGCGTTGAGAGCTACCCACCCGCCGTCACTGACGCGGATGCCAACACCGCCGACTTGGATAATGTTGAGCTAGTGGAGGGGAAGGTTGAGGAGGTGCTGGGTGACCTAGAAGGGCCATTTGACGCGGTAGTGGCTGATCCACCACCGCGTGGTCTGAGCGCCGAGGCCACGGCGGAGCTGGGTCGGCTGGCGACCCCACGGCTGGTTATGATCAGCTACGACCCGGCAGTTCTGGCCCGCGATAGCCAAATGCTTGCCCGGTACGGCTACAGACTGGTATATGTGCAGCCAGTAGATGTGCTTCCGCATTCCCCTCACGTGGTATGCGTTGCAACGCTGGAGAGACGCAAGAGCGAACGGCGCTAAACGGCCCTTGTGTAATGCGTGCAATGCCTGGCTGAACGCGAGATAATCAGGATACGAATCGTCTGGATTAATCGGGTTGGGCACATAAGGAGGTAGCAGTAGCAGCGCTCCGGAACTTAACGCCATGCTCCTGGATCATTTCCCCATCGGACCGTAATAATGGGATTAGAGCGAACCTCGGAAAAGAATGAGGAAGCAAGCATGAGCGAGGATGTGATCAAGCAGGTGCTTCGTATGATGCCGTATGGCTTCTACAGTGTCACCAGCCAGAGTGGCAGCGATATAAACGCGATGGTCTCCAACTGGCTGGTGCAGGTATCGTTCGAGCCACGCCTCGTGGCGCTCGCCCTGGCCAAGGATGCCTACACGCACGGGTTGATCAGCCAGGGTCGTGTGTTCGCAGTCAATCTCTTCCGCAAGGAGGATCAGGAAGCGATCAAGCCGTTTAGCAAGGGCCGTGCCAAGAAGCCGGACAAGATGGATAGCGCGACCTACACGCCCGGCCCAGTGACCGGTTGCCCTATTCTGGAAGGGGCGGCAGCCTATCTGGAGTGCCATGTAACCCAGATCGTGGACATCGGTGGCGACCACAACCTAGTGATTGGTGAGGTGATCGGGGCAGGTGTTGTGAAGCCATCTGAGGTCGCTGACATCCTAACACTGCCCGATCTGGGCTGGAGCTACGCCGGGTAGATTGTGCAGAGCAAGGTAATCAAGCTTGCTGAAGTACAGGCCGTCTGCGCTACCGGCTCTGGCCTCGATCATGTCATCGGCATGTGATGCCGCGCCGCATAGCGCCCGGTGAGATGGTACGAAAGCTGCCGCTCAATATCCTCTAAAAGGGCCGACGCACCCAGCCGGAACAAATCGGCCCGCAGCCAGTCGTCGCCCAGTTCCTCCTTGACCAGCGTCAGCCAGGCAAGTGCATCCTTGGCCGTGCGGATTCCGCCCGCCGGTTTCAGCCCGACTCTGTGGCCGGTTTCTTCCTCGTAGTCACGGATCGCTCGCGCCATCACCAGCCCGTAGGGGAGAGTGGCATTGACCTTCTCTTTACCCGTCGAGGTCTTGATGAAGTCTGCGCCTGCCATCATACATACCAGGCTTGCCATGCGAACGTTCCGTAGGTTGCCCAATTCTCCCGTCGCCAGGATGGTCTTGAGAGTCGCCTCGCCGCACGCGGCACGAAATTGCCGTACCTCATCGTAGAGAGTTTCCCAGTCTCCTGTCAGGACATGCGCTCGTGAGATCACTACATCAATCTCTCTGGCACCCGCCCCCACCGATGCCTTGATCTCGTCAAGGCGCTGCTGGAAGGGACTCTGGCCCGCTGGGAAGCCAGTGGCGACAGCGGCGACCGGGATACCCGTGCCCTTGAGCGCATCGAGCGCGTCCTGGACGCGGGCATGATACACGCACACTGCCGCCACCGTGATCGGTTCCATGCCCATCCCCTCAAGGAGATCGCGGCGGACAGGGCTGCGGGCTTTGGCACACAACCGCTGTACATTGCCCGGCGTGTCATCCCCAGAGAGGGTGGTCAGGTCGGTGAGAGTCACAGCCTTGAGCAGCCATGCCATCTGCCAGTCTTTCTTGATCGAGCGGCGCTTGGTCAGCGTAGCAGCACGGCGCTCAACGGCGCTCAGGTTGACAAAGTTGGATTTGTGCGCCCAACCCAGGTCGAGTGGGATTCCGGGGTTGCGGTTGGAGGTCGGCATAGCCCTTTGATCCTTACTTTATAAAACGCGGACGGATCTCGGCTGATCGGGGATGCGAGGGAGCACCCCCACGCCGCGGGAAAACAGTGACCTGCTGTTATTTATTATAGCATGATGGAGACGATGTTTAAGGGTAGGGCCTCTACCTGTGCTGCTGAAGTTGGTGGCCCTATATTGCCCCCGCGCAATATCCTTCGTTTGTTGCGCCCCACCGCGCGAGCTATAATCACCCCTCGGATTTCACCTTGTAGAGCGGGGTAAGCGCGTTGGAGACGTTTTTCAATATTGCACTGATCATCCTCTCCGTGACACTGATCGCGTCAATCCTGCTTCAGGCCCGCGGCGGCGGGTTAGGAAGCATCCTGGGTGGCGATCCGTTCAGTGGCCAGTTCAAGACGAAGAGCACCCTCGAAAAGACGCTCCGTCGGATCACTATCGGCTTGTCGATTGCCTTCTGCCTGATGGTGATTGTCAACGTTTTTCTGCTGAGATAACCTTCGCGCGCTCCTTCTGACCGCTGCCAGATGCGCCCAGGGTGGCTGGTTCTCATCCTGCTGCCTTACCCATGAACGATCCACCCAACCCTCCTCAGGCCCCTCATGCCAGTGAGTCCCTGATCCGGCGCACAGGTAGGCTACGCTGGCAATTCGTGGTGTTGCTTGTGGCTTCGCTGGTGATCGTTGGAGCCGCGATCTACATGTTGATTCCGAAGGGTAGTATCGCGGGCGTAGCTGCCCCACGCAGCGTCTCGCTGGTTGAGAACCAAATCTACACAGAGGCTGTTATTGGTGAACCAGCGTGGGTCAACCCCTTGCTGGCGGTCTCTCAGGCGGATCGGGACCTGGTCGCCCTAGTGTTCTCCGGGCTGACGCGGCTGGATAAGTACGGCGAACCGATCCCCGATCTTGCCGAAAGTTGGGAGGTCAGTGAGGATGGCTTAACCTATCTCTTTCATCTGCGTTCCGATGTCACTTGGCATGATGGCCAGCGCTTTTCCGCGAATGACGTGGCTTTCACCATGAGTCTGCTGCGTGACCCAGCTTTCCCCGGCCCGGCTGACCTGGCAGCTTTTTGGCGGACGGTTGAAACCTACGCGGACGACGACCGAACTGTGCGGTTCGTGCTGACACAACCACTGGCATCTTTCCCGGAATACGCCGGGATTGGCATCCTGCCTGCTCATCTGCTGGAAGGTATTCCGGTTGCCCGCCTGCCCGACGATCCGTTCAACCTACAGCCTGTTGGGACGGGACGCTTGCGGTGGGAGTCCATGCAACAGGACAGCGAGGGGGTAGTGGTCAGCCTGCGACCTTATGCCCAGTTCTACGATCTTGAGCGCACTGTGCGTCTGGATGGCCTGATGCTGCGCTTTTACTCCGATGGAGGGCGGGCTTTTCGTGCCCTGGGATCGCAGGCACAGGGCTTTGGAGGGTTGAGCGAGGCACAGCTTGATGCCGCGCTCAGCAGCGCCGGGTTGGCTCTGTATACATCCCGATTGCCGATCTATGGAGCCATCATCTTTAACCAGCAGAACGCCGCCCGACTGCCCTTCTTTCAGGATGAAACCGTCAGGCTAGCATTGTTGGTGGCACTGAACCGCGACCAGATCGTGGCTGAGGCGCTGGGGCGCTCAGCACTGGTGGCCGATTCGACCATCCTGCCGGGCACGTGGGCCTACCATCCGGCCCTCACACCGCCTGCATATGACACCGCGCGGGCAACCCAGCTACTGGACGAAGCGGGTTGGGTGCTGCAGGGAAGCGCCCGTGCCCGTGATGGGTTGCCACTTGCGTTCAACCTGCTGGTAGAGGATGATCCAGTTGCCCGGCAGATCGGGGAAGCAGTACGCCAGCAGTGGGCCGCCATCGGTGTCACCGTGACAGTGCAGGCCCTCGAAGCGCCAGAGCTACTCCGACGCATCGAATCCCCGGCGACAGATGACACCGGGCGCGACTTCGAAGCCGCTTTCGTCGAGTTCAGCCAGGGTCGGTTCGCCGATCCTGACCCCTACCCCTTCTGGCATGAATCACAGGCAGCAGAAGGCCAGAACTACAGTGGATTCGTTGACAGAGACATCAGCGAGGCGCTGGAAATCGCCCGCAGCGACCCCAACGGAGTCCGGCGGGCGGAGCTTTACCGGAGCTATCAGCAGTGGTTCCTCGACCGGGCAGCGGCCATTTTGCTCTATAACCCCGTCTACCACTATGCGGTAAGCTGCCAGGTTGCTGGCGTGCAGATGGCGATTCTAGTTGACCCCAGCGACCGCTTCCGCAACCTGCACGAATGGCGCATCCTGCCACCAGAGACCGCCGGACAGGCTTGCCCGTAGAACCATAGCTATCCCCTCATGCCAACCCCGAATCGCGGCCAGCGAAGGGCGGGGCGCACCGCTGTGAGGATGCTCGTCAGCGCTTCGGTTGCAGCTTGCTCGCCTGCTGCGATGATCTCAGCAGCACGGGTCAGACCATTGAAAACGGTCACCTCAGCGGAGATAGAGGGGTGGATCAGCACCTCCGGGCGCGTCTCGCGGAGTTGGTAGGCAACTAGCGCACCAACGGTCAGGGACTCCGAGCGCCAGGCGCTGTGCGCAATGCGCGCTGCGGCTGGGGTCTTCGGATCGTCCATCCGCTTGAGATCATAGAAGTCCAGGCTCACATCGATAGCGATGACGGTCTCGGCGCCGAGCCGGCGAGCTACATCAACTGGCAGATGGTCAAGCACCCCGCCATCAACCAGCCGGTAATTCTCCACATGAACCGGCTCGAATATCGCCGGGAGTGCGATGGTCGCCCGTACTGCATCCACGACTGAGCCGGTGGTTAGAGCGATCATCTTCCCGCTGATCAGATCGACGGATGTCAGCCCTAACGGTATCCGTAGGTCGGCGAAGGTGCGATCTGCCCCCAGCACCTCGCGCAGATAGTGATGGACGCTCTGACCAGAGAGCAGCCCATAGCGCGCCGGAGCCAAGTCAATTAGCCGCACCAGGTGGCGAGGACGCAGGATATGTAGCGCCTCAGTTTCAATATCGGCAGCCGACAGCCCCACTGCATAGGCAGCACCGATCAGCCCTCCCATGCTTGTTCCGGCGATGACATCGATGGGGATTCCCCCGCGCTCCAGGGCCTTCAGTACGCCGATATGCGCTAACCCACGCGCCCCGCCGCCGCTGAGAGCTAAGCCAACCCGTGGGCGACGAAGCAGACCGCTGGGTTTAGATCTTCTCATGATGACCGCCTGCCGTCGCTGTCTCTTCCCCATCTGACATTCCAGCGGAGCGGGCCAGCTCGGCCAGAGTCTCGCTGGTCTTGGCCCATGTCACCCGGCTGACACCCAGCTTCCGGCGTAGGCTATCCGGATCCATTCCCCCCACGTAATCGCGTAATGCACATGTCCACCGCAATGCCTCAAATGACACGCGGTTGGGCTGGACCCTCGCCCGCTGGGCGACATCGCGGAGCACGTATTCCAGGTTGCGTGCTGTGCAGTCGAATATCTGCCCTGTGAGTTTACGTTGGGCCACATACTCATCGAGCACTTCCAGCCACGCTGGATCAAGCAGAATCTTGCGCTCCTTATAGCGCATCTGCGGGCTGGCGTAGCGCACCCACAAGCGTGGCGTCTCGGCATCGGAACGTTCAATATCCAGCAGGTGGAGTGCCATACATTCGCTCTTTTTGATTCCTGTGTCCAATAGCAGGGTTACCAACAGATGAGGCCGCGCATCGGGCTTGCGCGGGTCACGGCGCAGGCCCTGCGTTACCTCCAGCACCTGCCTAATCTCCTCCGCAGACATCACATTGGGCAATGGGCTGCTGACCGGGCGCTGGATCACCGCATTGGAGGGGTCGCGCGGGATGGCCTGCATGGCGTGCAGATAGCCAAAAAAGTTCTTGAGCGCCGTTACCCGCCGAGCATAGGTCTTGGGGCTGCACGGTTTGCCCCGCTCGTGGGTCATCCAGTGTAGGAATTCGTTGAGGTCATGCGTCCCGAACTGACCGACAGCCCGGCGTGGCCCGGCCCACCGCGCCAGTAAGCCCAGATCGCTGCGAAATGCCTTGACTGTGTAGATCGAGGCCCCGCTGAAACGCAATGCTTCGGTGTACACTTCCAATGCTTCACCCAGCGGGGTGCGGGGGTTCAAGCCGGAAGGGGTTTCTTCGCCTGGTTTCTTCCCCTCGCCGGGCGGCGTTTCGAACAGGGGGAGCTGCTTTGGATTGTCGCTCATGGTTTGTCTTCAACCCAGATCTGCACATCCCTCCACTATGACTATACGCCAATCTGCG
>DAOTYF010000135.1:0-5073 GCA_034434995.1 Anaerolineae bacterium | reverse complement strand
GTCGTGGTGGGGGTGGTCGGGGGCATCGTCCAGTGGGTGCGCCACAAGGCGTGGATCGACGGGCTGATCTTCCTGATGTGGACGCTGGTGCTGGGCTTCTTCCTGTTCAGCATGGCCCCCACTGGCGAGAACGCCTTCACCTACATTCTGTTCGGCGTGAGCATGATCGGCGTCGGGATGCTCTCCCACACCGGCAACAACGTCAGCATGGATACGTTTGGGCCGATCTCGGATAACGCCAACGGCATCGGCGAGGTGGTGGGCATGGACGCCAAGGCGCGGCAGATCATGGCCGACCTAGACGCGGCGGGCAACACCACCAAGGCCATCACCAAGGGTGTGGCGATTGGCTCGGCGGTGGTGGCGGCGCTGTCGCTGTACGGCGCGTTTTTCACCGATATCCGCCGCGTGTGGCCGGAGGACCTGCGTGGGCCGTTCCAAGAGGTGATCAACCTCTCTGATCCGACGGTGTTCGTCGGCCTGCTGATCGGCGGGATGCTGCCGCTGCTGTTCGGCGGGCTGCTGATCAAGGCGGTCAACCGCTCCGCTGCGCAGATCATGGCCGAGGTGCGCCGTCAGCTCCGCATCCCGGAGGTGTGGAACCGTCAGCGGCGGCCTGACTACGCGCAGGCGGTCGCCATCTCAACCCGTTCCGCGCAGGCAGAGCTGATCCCCATCGGGCTGATCGCGGTGCTGGCCCCCATCGTGGTCGGGCTGCTGCTCAAGGAGCAGGCGCTCGGTGCGTTCCTGGCGGGGGTGATCGTCAGCGGGCAACTGCTGGCGGTGTTTATGGCGAACGCGGGTGGCGCGTGGGATAACGCCAAGAAGTTCGTCGAGGACGGCAACTACGGCGGCAAGGGCACAGCCAACCATGCCGCCTCGGTGGTCGGTGACACGGTTGGCGACCCGCTGAAGGACACGGCTGGCCCGGCCCTCAACCCGATGATCAAGGTGATGAACCTGGTGGCGCTGATCATCGCTCCTATCGTAGTGGAGTATTCCGGCTTCTCGCCGGTGGTGGTGGTGATTGTGGTCGTCAGCATCGCCGCGATCATCTGGGCGGTGCGCCGCTCGGATCGGCAGGTGGTGTTGGCCGAGGACACCGGCGTGGAGGCGTTCCAGGCTGCCGAGGCCCAGGCCACAGGGGACTGACCTCCGTCCTGCCCCGCCCCTTGCGTGGCTTTGTGCTGGTCAGTCATCAGTCCCCCGTATCCCCGATACGGGGGCTTTTGTTCATTGGCGTTTGCTGTACAATACTTGCTAGATGCCATGTGCAATGGGTAAGAAGGTGGGCTGTTATGGAAGAGCCACTTATCACACAAGCCGATGACACACTCAGCGGAACCCCTGTCTTCTATGGCACGCGCGTTCCTATCCAGAATCTACTGGATTACCTGTCTTCGGGTGAGACCATCGAAGCGTTCTTGAGTGACTTCCCCAGCGTGCGCCGCGACCAGGTGTTGAGGTTCCTCGAAACAGCGACCCTGCTTGCCATTGCCCACGCTCATGAGAATCCTGATTGACGAGTGCCTGCCCCGGCGTCTCAAGGGTGAGCTGCCCGGCCACACTGTATCCACCGTGCCCGAAATGGGGTGGAGCGGCAAGAAGAACAGCGAGCTGGTTGAACTGATCGCAGGTGAGTTTGATGTCTTCATCACGGTGGATCAGAACATAATCCACCAGCAGAACCTGGCGGGGCTATCCTTTGCGGTGATCGTTCTGAGCGCCAGCAGCAATACGTTGGCTGATCTGACCCCTTTGATGCCCCAGGTGACCGCCGCTCTGGCGACCATCCAACCTGGCGATATGGTCACCGTGAGCCGCTCTGCGACCGACACGGATTAGGTTGTGTTGACGATGCTGCCATGTGGGAGCGCAAGAGTTAACACCAATGTCCTATTCCACTTCCCCTGGTATGTCAAGAGCACCGAGTGAGCTGATCATTGGGAGGAGTACGGAGGAAACGGACTTCGCAATCCTCGACACATACTCCTCAGCAGTCTCCCCCTCTTGCTGCTGATCAGCCGAATCTGCTTGATCCCGCAACACAGCGAGTCCAATAAGCACAAGCGCGTATTTGAACCTAGCTTCAGTCAGCCGTGGATCTACCTCCTTTGGCAACGACTTGATCTCGGATTGTAAATAGTGATTGTCCATGTTCACATAGAAGTCGTAGCAGCTTCCCCCTCTACCTATAACTTTGAGAGCCGAGTATTTATCGAACTGGTGGCGGGGCCAATCTTCCCTCCTTACTTCTATGATATCCGGTATGCTAAGGCCACTTGGTAGTAATCTGTCACCCTCTCCAAACTCAGCCGGTGGCAATCGTCTGCCTTTGGACCCACCTGAGACCTCAACGGCACCTTCGACGTACCGCCAGAATTCGTTGTAGAACGGCTCAGCTCGTGTATCATCCGTTACCCACATTTCGCAGTGCAGAGTGTCCCCCACTTGCACACCCGCTGGGAGTGTAACAGTAAGTGTAGCAACACCGTTCAGTAGATTGAAGACTCCATCTTCAATAGGTTCCCCATCGATGTGGAACTCATAACGACCAGGGTAAATATCTCGCCCGAAATACTTGTTTTCCGCATCGGTCTCGAACTGTGTCCGGAAGCGTTGGTTGATGTGGCAGACTTTGTTCTCTTCGCCTTTTCTTAGCGTAAAGTAGGTGGGGTAACGTTTGCCAGTGAAATCGGCATCGGTTTTGCCACGAGCCGATTGCGGCTTGTAGGGATTGCTGAGTTCGGTTCCTTCCACAAAGAGCTTCCGCAAGACAGGCGACCTGAGTAGTACGTCGTTGAGGAGATCAACCAACGGTGCTGCATCTGCTAAACGCCCCTCAACGTCCTCACGGCGGCGACGTTCCCTCAACTCGCGTAGGGCTGGATGATCGCTGAGAATTTCCTCCAAGCGCCTTTCGATGGCGTCGTGAAGCTCCCCTGCACGGAGGCGATCTCGGCTGTTCATGAAGAGATCTTCTCTAGCCCGTCCGCTAATCCCATCACAATCGACGATCACGAGGATAGAATCAGCAAGATATGACATGCCAACTGCGTTCCTGGTGAAGAAACTTTGGGGAAGAATGCCATGTGTCTGACCGTTGATCGTGAAAATGATTCCTTCCTTGTGCCTTCTATAGCTCTCCGCGTGCCCTTTACGAAAGGCGTAGATCGCGGCTTTCATTTGCTCGCGTTGAACCCTGAAATCCACAAATGATGGGAAACTTGGCTCGATACTGTTGCCTTTGTCTTCTTCTAGTCGCACATGAAGCCCTACTAACGTTGTCTCTGTATGGTCATCCTCATAGTCCCGCCGTTCGTAGAACCGGATGGGCAGGCCAATGCGGGGCAGGAGGAGCGCAGCACGATCGTGGAAGTCCAGACGAATATGCCGCTTGAAGTTGGTCATTTCATACTCATACATTTTTATGATGGTGCCCCACTCTAGATCTGGCAGTGGCTCCCTCCCTCTCCCGTTATCAGGTATTTGGATCTTTCCCCCTTGAAAGCGGGGCACCTCACGATTCGGGGCAAGGTAGGTAAACACCGAGCTTCGGCGTCCCTCGCTTGGGTCTTGGCGCCGCACGATGGTAAAGCCCCAATAAACTCCGAGTGGATCGGCCTCAATCGCTGCCAAGTCCGGATGCCGCCTGGAAATGAGCAGTTGGAGATTGTGCCTGCCACAGAATTGCAGCACCCCAGTGCTGCCCATATCGAACTTTCCCTGCACAAAAGGAATCCGAAGCTTGTTAGAACCCCCAAGTGATAGGAATGTACGTGGCATAGCCCCCGGAGTCTGTCCCTCACCTAAGTCAAAGACGAGATAGTTGGGCCTTTGTTTCGTCCCTGTAGCTACAAAACCTATCCGCCTTGCCAATTGTGCGCGCTTTTCGGCTGTGATGTTCACTAGATTACCATTCCTAATGCTGAAGTAGCGCTCCAGTGCCTCGGCGATGGATTGAGGGGCATCGGGGCCTTCTGGGTCGATGCCTTCAAGCTGGCACTGGAGCATCAGCACGGCATCTATGGCATTAACGAACTTCTCGACCATTGCAGCAACGGGACTACTTTGCTGGTTGCCAATTGTGGCAAAATTGTTCTCCTTATCCCCGTACCATCGCCAGGCATTGGGATCGCCCCAGAAACCAGCTTCTGTAAGAATATCCACTACTTCTTCTTCGGATTCAGCGGCCAGCAATTTCATGCAGAGGTCATAAGCCTGCGTCCCGGTCAGAGATGCACTCATATAAGTCCTCCTGCTGGTAGTGCGCAAGAAGAGGCAGAGCTATCCCAATGATGATGTGATGTAACGAGTATTCATCAATATTGCAGAACGCTCTGTTATTTTTATACTACATTCCCTGTGCTGGTCAAGGCGGGTTTTGGTACACGCCCCAGCCCCGTCCCCCCTCAGGCTTGACGGAGCAGAACAAATATTCTATAATAGAACTTTTGTTCTAGCGCACCTTGTTACTAGGAGGCACACGAAATGAGCGGACGCAAGATTGTTCACATCGAGCTTTCGGCCACGGATCGGAAGAAGGTTGCGGACTTCTACGCGCAGGCGTTCGGCTGGGGCATCCAGCACCAGGACGAGATGAATTACACTCTGTTCGAGGCGGCAGAGGGGCTGGGCGGCGGCTTCAACCCGGTGGACGGGACGAACACCAAGCAGGGAGAGGTGGTCATGTATGTCGATAGCCAGGATATCGACGCCGACCTGGCTAAGATCGAGTCGCTGGGCGGCAGGACGCTCGTCCCCAAATCGCCGATCCCCGGCTTCGGCTGGTTCGCGCTGTTCACCGATCCGGGCGGCAACAAGGTCGGCCTGTTCATGGGCCAGCCGGATCAGCCGGGGGGTTAGCGGTCGCTGCACCGCCAAAGCCTCATGGCCCTCGCCCCACCAGGCGGGGGCTTTTTGTGTTACACTCTCCACCTGATGGCCGTTCAACCCACCCCAACAGGCCGCGCCCTGACGGCGCTCCCCCTGGCGCTCATCCTCGCCGCGTGCGCCGCGACCGGGGACGCATCGCTCCCCGCCACCTCAACCGCCGAGCCGACGCCCTGTCTC
>DAOTYF010000134.1:0-41276 GCA_034434995.1 Anaerolineae bacterium | reverse complement strand
GGCCGCGACCCGCGCCCGCCACCTCGCTGCCACCCTTGCCTACCTGGTCGGCGTACTCCTCGACCTGTTCCACGTTCGCCTGGCCCTCACCTTCCCCCTCGGCCAGCGCCTGGCCCGCCTCGCTCAGCGATTGCTCTGCTCCCGCCGTATCGCCCTGCCGAAGCTGCCCGGCAGCCTCTTCGAGCGCCTGCGCTACCTCCGGGTTTGTCCCTTCGAGCGCCTGCGCTGCCTCACCGAGTGCTTCAGCCAGCGCAGCAGCCTCTTCTGGCGTCAGGCTATCCAGGTCGAGATTCTCCAGCGCCTCCGCTGCGGCAGCCAGGTCGCCCTCGGCCAGCGCCTCGGCGGCCTCCTGCGCCGCCGTGCCGTCCAGCAGCCCGCTGGCCTCTTCGAGCGCCCGCTGCTGTTCGCGGGCGGCCTGTTCGCTGAGATCGCGCAGTTCTTCCTCGGCAGCCTGTAGCGCAGCGACCGCCTCCTCCTGAGTCACGCCGGGTTGTTCGAGGGTCTCAATGGCCTCATCCAGCGCCTCAACGATGGCCGCCTGCTCCTGTGGGGAGAGTTGCTCGTTTCCCAGCACCTCCTCGCGCAGATCGCGCAGCGCCTCGACCTGGCGCTCGATGGCATCCTGCACGGCGATCTGTTGCTCGACCACGGCATCCTGTGGGTTAGGCAGCCAGATCGCTAGCGCCACAGCGGCGATCCCAACCAGCGGCGCGAGCCACTCCCGCCAGTCGAGGCGCAAGGGCAGTCCCTCGGCGGGGCGCACCCGAGTCGCCACGCGCATCGCCTGATCGTACTGCCGCGCCGCCAGATATTCCGACTCGACCGGCAGCCGGCCCTGGGCAATCTCGACGGCGGTCGACATGCGCTCCTTGAGCTGGAAAACGCGGTCGAAGCGGCGAGCCTGATCAAGCGTCGAGCGCCGCCACAGCCACACACCGGTCTGCGTCGCCACTAGCCCGATCCCCGCCAGCACCACGACGAACGCGATGAGCGTCGGGCGCAGCATCAGCGGCCACAGCCGCGCAGCCAGTGCCAGGAGCAGCCCCGCGGCCAACCCTGCCGCCAGCCCGCGCGGGAACCATGTAACGCTATGCAACAACCGCAACCGGGCATCCCATCTGCTCAGCACGTGCTCCAGCTTCCTGAGATTGCCTGCTGCAACGGGCAGTTGTGCCGCCACGTTTCTTCTGACAGCCATGTCTTTCCTAACCACGTCACACCTCGATTCGCCGCACGCGGCGCACCGTCAGCAGCACCATGACCAACGAAATGATAAGATACAGGATCGTATAGATCACCCACGGCGACACCAAGGGGAGAGATGTCCCGTTGGACAGGGACTGGGTGAAATAGAAGGCCGAATTGTTTTGTAGCAGCACCACCTCGGTGAGCACCGCCGTAGCGATGGGATTGGTGCAGGCCAGCAGACCGAAGCCGTACAGGATTAGCGCTTCCAGCAGCGGGTTGCTGGCGGCGAACATCAAGGCGCCGATGAAGCTAAGCAAGGCCAGCGCCGCCAGCGGTAGGGCGATGGTGATCAGCAGGACGATCACGTAGGTCACCACGCTGGCCCCCAGCGTGCGCTGCGTCACCGAGGAGAAGTACAGGCCGATCACCGCGTAGGCGACGGCGGTCACCAGCAGCAGCTCGACCGACAGCAACACCTCAGCGAGGGTCACGCCGCCCATCAGGAAGGCCAAGCTCTGCAACGGCACGGCCACCACCAACAGCAGCACCACGTAAGCCATCGCCGATAGCAGCTTGCCGAACACGATCCGCCAGGCGGGCAGCAGCGTCGTGCGTAGGATGTGGAAGGTGCGTTGCTCCTTCTCCCCGCTGATCGCCCCCGACGTGAAGGCCGGGGCAATAAAACACACCAGGAATAGCTCAATCGCCACCACCCCGCCGAAGATCAGCTTGCCGATGGTCCCACCGGTCGTGGTGAGCGTCACCTGCGCCTGGAGCGTGTAGATCGTGTACAGGACGACGGTAAACGCGCTCATCAGCCCTACATACACAGAGAGCACGATGAAGGCCCGCGCGCCGCGCATCCGGCCCCGCAGCTCTTTGAGCGCCACCGGGTTGCGCCGCAGCCACGCCCCCAGACGGGAGGGGGGTTTGACATACGCAGGTTCGCCGGTCGAGATACCCATCGATCCCACTGTCTCCTCACATCTACGACGCCTGATCTCCGTCCGGCGTTCCCGCCGGAACCACACCCGCAGCCAGCACAGCGGCGCTGCGCCGGTTGACCCACGCTGCCAGCGCGCCCAGCCCCACCCACAGGCCGGTGAGTAACACCAGCCGCACCACTTCCAGCGACCCCGCCAGCAGCGGCGTGCGGCCCACGAAGTTCCACACCAGGGCCAGGATCGGGACGGCCAGGGCCTCGCCGATCAGCGCCGCCAACGGGCTGAGGCTGGGATCATCGAGCGCCAGAGCCGCCGCCACACCCAGCGAAGCCAGCAGCGGCAGGGCTGCCCAGGGCGTGATCCCCGCCGATAGCGCACGCACCGCCAGCCGGAAGATCGGCAGGCCCCCATCCGGGCGCAGGAAGCGGGCGCGCGCCTCCGCCGTCTCGCCCAGCGCTCCCGCCGACTCGCGCCACACATTAAAGGTCGCTACGTCCAGGCGCAGCACGCCGATCACCAGCACCGGGGTCAGCGCCAGCCCGGCGGCGATCCACCAGCGCAACCGCCACAGGGTCACCAGCACCAGCCCCCAGGCGACCTCCGATGGGTCAAGGTCAGTGAGGCGGCGCGGGTCGAGCCGGGAGTAGCGCATCTGCCGGGCGATGCGATCCGCCCCGGCCACCGGCGCGATCAGGGCCGGGGCCAGCACCCCGCCCAGGCTCAGACCTGTTAATACGGCCCCAATGGAGCGCCAGCCTCCCAGCCAAGCACCAATGGATAGCAGCGCCAGCGCCCCTCCGGCCCCGATCACGCCGACCCGGATGCGACCCAGCGCCAGCGGCATCTGGTGGCGGGCGTGGACCAGCAGCGGGTTAGACCACCAGCCGCGCAGCACCGGAACGATCAGGCCGCGTGCGGCGGCCCTCAGCGAGCGCAGCGAGGCGCGGGACTGTTCGCGCCATAGGCGCGGCGTCCCCGCGCGCTGATGCACGTCTGCGCCGCCCGGCCCCTGGCTCATCTGACCGTGCTCGCCCGGAATGGGCGCTTGAGATAATAGTGAATCTCCGAGGTCTCCCCTGGCATCTCCGTATCAGCGCAGATGGCAACCACGCTGACCAGCTCCCACCCCTCCTCGCCAGCTTGGTTCAGCCGTTCGTGTGGCGAGAGGCGGGCTTCAGGGTCGCCAGCCCACGTCCACATCGAGCCGACGAACTGGTGCACCTTCCGCCTGACCAATACGCAGTACTCCCATCTGGCCACATCCGACATACGACCTCCCCCTCAGGCCACACCTCAGGAGACGATCCCCTTCGTAGCCCGCATGAAGACCGATTCGAGGTCGCGCGTCTCTTCCATGAAGTGCATCACCGGCAGCCCAGCCCGGACCAGCGTAGCCAGTAGCTTGCTCACGTCCTCGTCCTCCCCCGCCAGGCTGACGTGCAACCGGTCGTGTGTGTTCTCCGGCCTTAACTCCTCGACGGCTTCCACGCCGGGGATGCCCACCAACATCTCCCTGGCCCGATCTACCTCGCCCAGCAACGTCACCACGATCTCACGATGCGGGACGAGCTGGCGCTGCATCTCCTCCAGGCTGCCCTCCATGACAAGCTGCCCAGCTTCGATGATGCCCACCTGGGTGCAGATTTCAGAGACATCGGACAGGATATGGGTCGAGAAAAAGACCGTCTTGCCCATCCCGGCCAGCTCAACCAGGAGCTGGCGGATCTCGACGCGGGCGCGGGGGTCGAGGCCAGAGGCAGGCTCGTCCAGGATCAATACCTGCGGGTCGTGAGCCAGAGTCCGCGCCAGGCACAAGCGCTGCTTCATCCCGCGCGAAAGCGTATCCACCATATCCTCAGCACGGTGGCTGAGATCGACCAGCTCCAGCAGGTCGCGGATCAGCGCCGGGCGCTCCGCCTCCGGGATGTCGTAGCAGGCGGCGAAGAAATCCAGGTATTCCCAGACCTTCATGTCGTCGTACACGCCAAAGAAGTCCGGCATGTAGCCGATGATCCGGCGCACGTCGCGCGGCTGCTTGGTGACCGAATAACCGCCCACCCACGCCTCGCCCGCCGTGGGGTGTAGCAGGGTAGTCAGGATATGCATGGTGGTGGTTTTACCTGCGCCGTTCGGCCCGACAAAGCCGTAGATCGCCCCTTCCTCCACGCTCAGGGTCAGGTCTTTGACCGCCGTGACGGTCTTGTAGCGTTTGGTCAAACCCTTCGTTTCGATAATCGCGGCCATAATCGCTCCATCCGACTCACAACAACATGCTGTCCAGCCCAGCCAGCGGCGTCAGGCTCGTGCCGATCACCTGCCGCCCAGAGAACGCGCGCCCCTCCCTCACGGCTGCCCCTCTGCGCCAACCAGGGTCACGTCGAAGCGGGAGTAGCTCGTCTCCGAGTTGTAAGTTGGCTGGATGCGTAGCTCAACGCCACCGGAGGCATCCACATACACCCCGGCATCCTGAAGGGTCGTATCGCCCCAGCCAACCGCGATGGTATCCCAGCGGCGCGTGGCAAAGTTATGGATCGCCACAATGGGCGGCGTGGTGGAGGCGCCATAGTACGCCTCTAGGTGGATCACCAGCCGGGCCACCTGCGGAACCTGTACCAGCGGCAGCGGCTCGAAGCGCACCACCAAGAACTCTCCCGGCGGTAGGTAAAAGTCATACGGGCTGCTGACGTAACCATAACCAGTCGGGTTAGAGTCCAGCAGCCGCCAAGTCATCAAGCCGGGCGGCACCTCGGCAGCCTCCCCGACCGAGGCCACTGGCAGGCTAGCCAGCTCCACGATCACCAGCGCTACATCTTCCATCCGCGCGTTGGCGTTAAGCACCTGCATATCCACCGGAACCCGTTCCGTCCAACCGAACAGGTACGCGCCGGAGCCACGCCAATCCGCATTCAGGATGCTGGTCACCAGATTGCACTGGCGCTGGCGGTCGGGGGTAGACCAGCAGTCGGGAACCCCTGTGATCTCTGCCGCGAGCGGGCCATAGGACCCCGGGTAGTAGTAAGAGCCATAGGGATTGGCCGCCGGGAACGGGTCGAAGCCTGTGCCACCCCCCGGCAGCGCGCGGTCGGAGGTGGTGGCGGTGTTGACGCGCAGCACTTCCCCCGCCGGAAAATCGGGCAGGCGCTGCGACGTTCCGGCCACCATGAGAGTCACGTTGGTCAGGTCCAGGTCGCTGCGGTTGATCAGGTCACCGCTGACGACCAGCCCCTCTTTATCGATCCGGTAGTTCAGATGGGCTTCGATGCGCGGGGCGGAATCGGTGTAGCCTTCGATCACCAGGGGATTCACCGAACCCACATCCACCTGGACTCCGCGCAGGCGCACCGTCTCGCCCTCTTCAACCACCATCTCGCTCACCGCAGCCAGCCCACCACCCAGGTCGCGCGGCATCGGGCGGCCCAGGTAACCCGGCCCCAGTTCGACATCGTAGCGCGCCCGGCGCGGCGACCACACCCCGATCAGCGCATCCACCTTCGCGCGGTCGCTGCCCGCCCACGTCTGGATGACGCCCAGCCGATGGACAATCACCGCCGAGCCGCGCAGTTGGAACCCCGTCACGTAGGCCACCGCCGAGAACACCAGCACCAGCAGCGGGATGGTGATCCAGGCCAGTTCGCGGCGTTTCAGCCGCCACAGCACAAAGTAGTTGATCGGCCCGACCAACGCCGCGTACACGAACAGAAAACCGCACAACTGGATCACGCTCGGCAGGCGCACACCCGGCACGGCTGCCGCCGCCTGACGCGCCGTATCCCAGGGTTCGATGAAGCCGTATGCCCAGCCGGGGCGCTCACGCCCCCCCGCCAGGATCAAGGTCCACAACCGATCTCCGCGCGGCCAGGAGCGGAGCGGCTCCAGGCTGGGCGCAGCAGCCAGGAAGTCCACCCGGCCATAGCCCACATCGCCCGCCACCCACAGCGGCACGCCGTCGCTTTCGATCATCACCTGCGCCCCGTCTGCCACCTCGCCAACGGCAACCAGCGCTTCCGTCTGGGCCTGCTGGTCAAACGGCGCACCCGATGCGGCACTCAGCGGCATCAGGGAGACTGTCTCGGTGTCGTTCGCCGCGACTGGCGTCAACCCGCCCAGTCCAGCCAGCGTGCGCGCAAAACCCGGCCCGCCCGTGACGATCAGCCGTCCTCCCCCGGTCACCCACTCGCGCAGCGCGGTTTGCTGATCGGGGCTAAGCTGGCCGGAATCCACATCCGAGATCACCAGCACATCGAGCGCTGCCCAGCCCTGGCCGACCGGCGGCAGATCGTCCTCGGTCAATACGGCTACTTTGGATTCGCCACTGCTCGGCACCACCAGACTCAGCGAGGCAAGCCCCTGCGGCGCATCCGTCCACAGGCCGATCAGCAGCGCGGTGGCCGGAATAAATTGCACGCGCTCGCGCTCGGTCACGATCACGCGGCCCCGGCGCACCAGTTCCACATCCAGCGTGTTGCCAAAACTCGACAGCCCGGCCACATACAGCATGACCTGCTTGCGCGACCCGCGCGGCAGGTCGATGGGATAGCTGTAGATCGTCCGCCCGCCGGCGAATCCCTCCACCACCACCCGTAGCTCGCCGCTCACATCGGGGCCATCGTTGCTGGCAGTGACACTAACCGGCGCCCAGGCGTTGGATTGCACATAGCCATCGAAGCCCACCCGCACATCGAGGGCCGGCCCGCTGGACTGTCCGTCAGCGGCGGCCTGCGCCGGGAGAGGCGTCCACATCAGAACAGTCAGTACGGCGATCACGAACGCCGGGATGACACGTCGGGCCACGCAGCCGCTCCTCATGCCTCGGGTCTCCTCTGAAATACGTCCGCACAGGCTCAGAGGTTCCGCGCATTGTAGCACAGGTGGGGAAATCGGGGCGAACGGCGATCCTCCGATCCGACAACGAAGACCCTGCTCTCCCATCAGCAGGGTCTCCGCAAGCCATCCCCACAGCATGGGTCAGGGCTTGGGCGTCGGCGTCAGCGGCGCGCGTGGCCCTGGCGGTGACGGGGCGGGCGAGGCGTCAGGCGTGCCGTCTGGTCTGAGCACCAGGTAGCGACCCAGCGGCGGCGCTTCCGGCGCGCAGGTGACGACCCCCGCCTCGACCCAGCCCTGCACTGATAGCGTCGTCAGATCGTTGTAGCTGACCCTGAGCCAACCCAGGTCAGCGGTGCGGCCCATGATCACGACCTGATTTGCAGTCAGGGGGGGTGCGGCATCCGCCTCGGGATCAGGCGCGCTATACACCGGGGTGGAAACCTCCACCGTACAGAAGCTCGCCTTGGCCGTCACCACCACCGTGCGGGTGCGGGGCTGCCCGTCTGCGCCGGTGACGGTCAGTGTAAAGGCGTTGTCCCCATAAGCTAGCTCCTCGGTGGGAAGCTCGATGCGCTCGCTGCCGAGGTTTTCTTCGGACAGCGGGATCGGCACATCACCGGGGCCGAGCAGCGTCAGCTCCTGAGCGCCCCACACCTGCCATTCGAGCCTGAACAACCCCGCCGTCCGATAGATGACCTCGGGGGGCGTGGCGGTGAAGACGTCAATGCTGGCCTGAGGAGTCGGCACCTGGGTCGGCGTGGGGCCGGATGGGGCCAGCGCCTCGGCCACCGTCGGCTGCACCACCGAGGTGATCACCACCGGCGTGGCGAACGGGGATGCGCCAAACGGCCAGGGCAACAGCCCCACGTAGAGAAGCCCGGCAGCGATCACCGCCAGCACCACCAGCGCCCCAAGCAGCATTGGCACGCCCGCGCCGAGCAGCCAGCGCGGCCAGGATGGTTTGAGGGTGTGGGTGGCCGCCAGCGGAGCCTGAAAACCGGCTGCGTCCAGCGAGTGCGCGACCACGGCAAACTCGATCTCCTGCGTTGACCCAACCGGGCCACGCCGGGCACGTTGAACGGTCAGCGTGGCCTGCCGGGTTTCGCCCGGCCCCAGCGACAGGCGTGCCGGGTTAAACCGGAAGCGCAGCAGCTTATCGCGCTGGTAGCCGCGCAGTTGTATCTCGGCAGGGACGTTGCCGTGATTCTGGACGGCCAGATGATACACATCGTCGGAGCGGCTGCCCCGCAGCGCCATCCCCAGCCCGGCATAGCTCACCACCTCGATCTCACGGATTGCCTCAAGCGCACTATGGGCATCGTTCTGATGTGCTACGTGGACGGTGAGCGCGTACACGCCAGGGCGTGTGTGGCTGGAACGCGGTGGGCGTACCGAGATCATCGCTTGCGCCTGCTCGCGCGGCTCCAGGGTCACCTCGCGACGATTCACCTTCAGCCATTCCGGCTCCAGGCCGCCCACATCAATGACCACCGGCAGCTCGCGGTCGGTCAGATTCTCGACCAGCAGCGCCAGTTGAAGCCTGGCTCCGGGAGCGACGGGCTGTTGTGGCTCATCTAGGACGAGGCGGAAGGGCAGCCCTGCCCGTTCCACGGGCACAGCCTCCGGCGTGAGGCTGAGGGCGGCTCGCCTCACGCCCCGCTCCCCAGGGGACTGGAAGCGCATCACCACATCCCCCAGCATGATCACATCGCCATCACTGAGCGGGACGCGGCTATTCGGCTCCAGTTGCGCGTCGTTGACAAACGTGCCGTTGACGCCCCCCTGGTCCACTAACCAGACACTCCCCTCAGCGACCTCGAACTGCGCATGATAGCGAGAAACGGCGCTGGTGCGCAGGACGATGTCATTGCCTGGCTGGCGCCCTACGGAGGTCGTCGGTTTGGTCAGCTCGTACTCTTCAGTATCCCCACCAGCCGTCAACACAGTGATTTTTCCGAAAGCCATCAGCCCCCCTCCCTGCGCACGATTCAGCCGATAGACCAGTTGCCGACAGTCTAGCATGATGGGTTATCGCAAACAAGTCGGGCGGGTTGCAACAGCACAAAATTTGATTGGGGGGCAGGCGATGATCCCTGGTCACTTCGGTCTATCCCCGCAGAGACAGGGTACAATCAGCACAGCGAGAGGGTGCGAGAAACGCTATGACAACGGTTCATCTGCTCCCCGCTGAGCGTCACCAGCAGATCGTGCTGGAGAACCTGTGGCAGCTCTACATCCACGATTTCTCGGATTTCGTCACCGGCTTCGAACAGGTGGACGTGGACGAGCGTGGGTTGTTCCCCCTGGAATTCGACTTCCGCCACTACTGGGAGCAGCCTGGCTTCTGGCCGTACCTGGGATGGGTCGGCGGGCGGATCGCGGGGTTCGTGCTAGTCAGCGACCGGACGCACTTCCGCAAGGGGCCGGGCCGCTATGTGGATGAATTCTTTGTGCTGCGCCGCTACCGACGCCGGGGCATCGGGCGCTCGCTAGCCTTCCAGACCTTCGACACCTATCGCGGCTACTGGGAGGTCGCGGAGATTCCCGGCAACCTCCCAGCGCAGGCGTTCTGGCGTGCGGTGATCGGCGAGTACACAGAGGGCCGCTACGAGGAGATCGTCACGCCGGAGGGCGAGGTGTGGCAGACCTTTGACTCATCCCGCTGGACCTCTTCCCCCGCCCCGCCAAAGCGCAACCGGGCGTAAGATTCAGACATTGTCTGGGAAAACCACCTGCTCCTTCCCCGCGAGCTTTTGCTGGATGCGGTCGATGATGATGGCAATGTGCTCCTCGTTGGTCACAAAGTTCAGGTTGTCAGCGGGGATGGTCAACACGGGGCAGCCATCGAAGCCCGCGATCCACTCCCGGTAGAACGTATCCAGCAGGCCCAGGTACTCCGCTGTAATGCCGCTCTCGATCTCCCGGCCCCGCGCGCGGATGCGATCCATCAGCACCGGCACGCTGGCATCCAGGTACAGCAGCAGATCGGGGCGAGGCAGGCTGTCGATCACCAGGTCGTACACCCGGCGGTAGGCCAGGTACTCGCGCTCGGTCATGTTGCCCAGCGCGGTCAGGGCGCGGGCGAAGATATGCGCATCCTCATAGATGCTACGGTCCAGGATCGCCGAGCGCGGCAGCGAGGCCAGCCGCCGGTGCTGCTCGGCGCGGTCGCCGAGGAAGTAGATTTGCAGGTGGAACGACCACGTCCGCATGTCCTTGTAGAAGTCGGCTAGGAACGGGTTGGTTGCCACCGTCTCGTAGCCCGCCTCCCAGCCGAGGCGCGTCGCCAAGCGCTCGCTGAGGGTGGTCTTGCCCGCGCCGATGTTCCCTGCCACAAGCAGGAAGTGTTTGGTCATAGATTGCCCTGCCAGTAGGGTGGGTTAATGGGATGCGCTTCAGTAGCCATAGGCGCTGAGAAACGCCGCGCGGCCCGCCTCCGTGGACGCAGAGAGCACGAACACCCAATCGCCGTTGGCCCAGGCGGCGTGATACTCCTCACCAAAGGTAAAAAACACGCCCTCCCGCTGGCCCAGCGCGGGGTCGTAGCCGACGTTGGTCGCCAGCGGCGGCAGTGTGTTCAGCGCTGCCTGCGCCTGGCCCGCATCCACCCGCCGCGCCTGCAGAGTCACCGTGCCGCTGGGGCCTTGATAGACCGCCAGCTCCACCCCCGGCACGCTCGCGTGGGGGCTGGGGCCGCTGGTGCGGAGGTATTCTCCCACCTGCCCCGGAAATAGCACCTCAACCGGCACATCACTTTCGAGGCAGGCGGCCAGCACAAGCGCGGCCAGGAGCGCTGCGGCGATCTTACGGGTCTTCAATCCCTAGCATCTCCCGTACGGCGCGGATCAGATCGAGCGGCCCTGGCAGCGGTTCTTGCCACAGCCACGCTTCCTTAACCTTCAAGCCCGGCAGCACCACTGAGTGGTACCACCCCTCCGCATCGAGCAGCCAGCGACTGTACGTGCCATCTCCGCCAAGTTGGTAGAAGTCGGCGCTGCGGCGGCGCGGATCGACGATCCAGTACTCGCGGATGCCCGCTGCCTCGTATTCGACAAACTTGTCGCCCCGATCGCGCGACACGCTGTCGGACGAGACGATCTCAATCACAAGATCGGCAGGGCCAGCCAGATGCGTCTGTCGGTTGCGTTCAAAGTGAGCAGACTCGATGTACAACAGGTCGGGTTCGCGCGCCCTCTCCCTGCCTCCAGCCACAAACCACATGGGGAAAGGCGCGATGAAGACCTCCCCTATGGGCCTAAAGTTGAGGTACGTATCAAGCAGATGGGCTAGGAACTTGACAAGGCGCTGGTGTTGATCTGAAGGGAGCGCGAGCACGACAATCTCTCCATCGACCCATTCAGCGACGATGTCCTCGTCGAGCCAGGCAAGATATTCCTCAAACGTCACCGGTGGCTCAGGAATACTGAGATCCGTCCGGAGTTGCTGAACATCCATTGACCATCCTCAGTGCCGAAAGCCGTTCGTGCAATTTGCGGACTCCCTTTGTACCACGATTCGCGCCGCCGCGCCGATCACCGCTCCCGCCACCACACGCCGGTGCACTCTGGCAGGATCACCCACCCCTCGCGCACCACTCGGTCGGCCAGGTCGTCGCCGAAGAAGAACCGCGCCAGCGACTCCGCCTCGGCCAGCGACTCGAAGCGGTAGTCTGTGCGGAGCCAGGTGCGGGCGAAGCCGCGCTCAGCTTCGAGGTAATCATAATAAGCGGCCAGAGATTCGGCGGGCGGGGCCGGGGTTTCGCTGCCCGTGCCGAGCGTTTCCAGGATGATCGCGCTGCCGCCGGGGCGCAGGACGCGCAGCATCTCATCGACGGCGCGCCCGATCTCAGCCCGCCACACATCGGGATACCACTCCGTGAAGTGGCCGAAGCTCCAGCCCTGCAGGCTCAGGTCGGCCACGCCATCTCCGACGGGCAGATGGCGGTTATCGGCCACCGCCAGCGAGATGTTGGCAAACCCATCGCGCCGGATCAGACCCGCCGCGTGGCCGAGCATATGGCGTGAGGCATCCATCGCCAGAATCGAGCGGACGTGGGGGGCCAGCAGGCGGGTCAGGCGGCCCGTGCCCGCCCCCATCTCAACGACCCGCGCTCCAGCCAACGGGCAGATCGCGGCCAGCGCGGGCAGCAACCTGCCCTGGTAGTCCTCACGAGCAACCAGGGCCTCGTACTGTTCCGCGTGCCGGGCGTAGATGCGTTGGAAATGATCGAGCATTCAGAACCACACCGGCTCAATGGGGATGGATCAGGGGCTGTTTCAGCCGTCCATGAGTATAGCCGTGCCTGAGTGCGGGTCAACGGGCAGCCCGAATCAATGATGAGAGTCGGGGCTTCCTGGAGGATATGGGGGTTTCACCCCATCGCCAGAGACTCGAAACCGCACTACATTATAGGCGTGAATATGCAACGTCCTAGCGGATCAGCATAGCACATCTTTCTTCTCCTCCTTGCACAACGGGACACCCGCACGACTGGTCACCGGGCGGCGTGTCCCGTTGTGCTTGGCCACGCGGTCAGCGATCCGCAGCCAGGCCGCTCAGCGCAGGCAGCACCTCCTCCACCAGCATCGGTATTACCTCCGGGTCGGAGAGAGCCTGCACCTCGAACATGAAGCAGGTCACCCCCAGCTCGATGAACGGCGCGATCTGCTCGACGACGGCTGCGGGCGTGCCGACGAAGGCATTGGCCCGAGTCCAGCGAGGGGAAGCGCGGGCTGTCGCCTGAGCCTCACTGCGGCCCAGCGCGATCCGCCCGAACCACGTCAGGCGCAAGCTGGCCGGGTCGCGGCCAGTGCGCTCACAGTGACCGCGTACCACTGCCGCCCGCTCCCGGTACTCATCGAACCCTGCATCGGGGATATTCCACCAGTCCGCATAGCGCACAGCCAGCAAGCCGGTTCGCCTGCCCCGCCCGCCGACCAGCAGAGTCGGGCGCGGGTCGGGGCGCGGCTCACACCACGCTCCAACCACCCGGTAGTGCCTGCCCTCATACGTCACCGGGCCGGGATTCGACCACAACCGGGTAACAATTTCCAGCGTCTCTGCCAGTTGATCGACGCGCGTCTTCGGGTCCGGGAACTCGTAGCCATAGGCGCGGTATTCATCTTCCTTCCAGCCCGCGCCGAGGCCCAGGATCAGCCGCCCGCCGCTCAGCCCATGCAGCGTGGCAGCCATCTTTGCCAGCAGCGCCGGGTTGCGGTAGCTCTGGCTCAGGACCGCCGACCCGATCTGGAATGCCGGGTAGCGAGCCGCAAGGAACGCCATGGCTGTCCACGCCTCGAAGGTGGGTGCATCCTCCCACATGAAGTGATCGGTCAGCCACAGGCTGGTGAAGCGCCCCGCCAGGCGCGGGATGACCGCATCCAGCCCGTCCAGCCATGCCGTGACGGGTTGGTCTTGGCGCGGGCCGGGTTCTAGAGCCAGGCCAAAGTGGAGAGGCACTCTCCGCTCCTATCCGGGCGGGCACGCCGCGTCCCGCTTGCCAATCCCATCGTTTTACTGGCGGCGATCAAGCGGGGAAGCCCTTACCAAAGAGCTGCCGCCAGGTGGCGACAGCCACCCGCTCCAGGCCATCTTCCTGCTGCTGGTGCGCCCCTCCGGCCAGCTCGGCAGCATCGGAGGCCATGTCCACAGCCTGCTCACGCCCGTGCCGCAGATGCGAGGAGTCAAGGTAGCGATCCACCTGCTCGTCGTAGACCGGCTCGGCGCAGCGCGCGCTCAACAGGCTGGGCAGCGCGGCAAAGAACTCGTGAAGGCCCTGCGCGAAGGAGTTGACCCAGCGCCGCGAGTACGCGGCCCCAGAGAAGTGGCGATAGACCAGGCACTCAATGTGGAAGCCCTCCAGCAGCGAATCCGCCTCCCGATTCCACGCCTTGACCATGCGGATCACGGGCGCGATCAAGCCGTTGTGGCGGTTATTCAGCTCGGTGAGCCGCTCAGCGAAGCCTTCCGGGTCGCTGTGAAGCCACATCGGGCCGTCGGCATCCGGGATCAGGAACCCTCCGCTGTGCCAGGCAAAGGCCGGGATCACGTCCAGCCGAAACTCAGGGAAGATCACCGTCGCCGCGTTGCGGGCCAGCTCAACCCGCAGGCGCGGGAACTGTCGGGCCAGGATGGCTTCGCACTTCCGCAGCGCGCTGGCGGCTCCCTCGGCGTTATCCCAGGTGCGATGCTCGCGCGCGTTGAGCACCATCATCAGGTCCACATCGCCCGCCTCGAGGGGCGGGATCAGGGTATGGCGGGTATACGAGCCGATGGTCCGCGCCTCCAGCACCGCCAACCCGGCCTTCTTCAGAGCGCTCAGCACCTCCTGCGAGTGCTTCCGGGCCGCGCCCTCGCGGCGCTCCCTGATCTGCAGGCTGGCGTCGTAGGCGCGCAGGGCTTCCTCAACCGTGGGGCCGGTGGCTGGCATAGCGCTCCCTCCCAGGATGATGCGGGGCCAACGAGTCCATCTCTTCTATTGTACCAGAAGGGGGAGGGTAACGCTCAGCAGACGCTGTAGGGGCGGCTTGGAAGGGGGTGAGGCTGAGCAGTTACCGCGGAAGAGAATAAGGAATCCACTCACGCAACTCCAACTCATCGAACATCCAAACGGCGGGGCAGCCTCTATGAGATGGCCGCCCCGCCGTCGCCACCGGTTCTAGCACTCACTATACCCACACGAATAGCACTTCCGGCAGCCCTCCTCGTTGACCACCGACGCCTCCCCGCACTCCGGGCACAGGTCGCCCTTCAGCCCCGCCAGCGGCATCGGCATCTGGCCGGGCAGCGGGTCGGCGGGGGCCAGGTCGTCCAGGGGCGGTTCCTCGTCGCTCGCCAACCCACCCGCCGGGATTCCTCGCTCCTGCGCCAGATACTCACCGAGCACCTGGGCGATCCCGTCCGGCAGCGAACGGACGCGCTTCGGCCCTAGCCCCAGCGACCGCCCTCCCCCAATGCCCTCCAACTGCCGGATCACCTCGCGCAGCCGCTTGCGCGGATCGACCGGCGAGTTCATCCGCAGGATGTAGCTGATCAGGCGGCCCAGCGCCTCGCCGACCGCCGCCGTCTCGCTGCCCGCTTTCGAGGTATGCAGAAACACCTCAAAGGGCGCTTCGCCGCCGTTTTCGTTGATGGTCACGAAGGTCGTTCCCAGCGGGGTCTCGACCCGGTAGGTGAACCCCCGCAGCATCCGCGCGCGCGGCTTCTTCTCTTCGTCCTTAAACAGCGGCAGTGGCTGGGGCGTCGGAGCCGATTCCCCCGGGCTGGCGGCACGGGCCGGGCTGCCAGAGCCGTTGGCGGGGGTAGGGGAGGAGGTGCCTGTCTTTGCCATCTCGTCTCTCACTCCTTCCTGGCGGGGCTGTTTTGCCAGGGCCGTCTCAGCGGTTTCCAGCACCACTTTCTCCCGCGAGCCTGCCACGTAGACTGTCAGGCCCTTGCAACCCAGCTCCCAGGCCAGCAGGTAAGCCTTCGCTACGTCCTCCGGGGTCGCCGTGGCCGGGAAGTTGCAGGTCTTGCTGATGGCGTTGGAAACGAAGCGCTGTAGCGCTGCCTGCATACGGACGTGTTCCTCGGCGGAGATATCGGCGGCGACAACGAACGTGTGCCGGATATGTTCCGGCAGCTCGGCGATGTCCTGGCAACTCCCGGTCAGGTTGACGCGCTCGATGATCCGCTGGCGGGTCGGCTCGTCCAGCCCGGCGTCGATCAGCGCCCTTTCGAACAAGGGGCTGGCGTACTGAAGCTGCACATCCCTGCCATTGTCGTTGAAGTGGCGGATGTAGGCCAGCGCGAACACCGGCTCGCAGCCGTAGCCCTCGCAACCTGCTACGGTCGATATCGTACCTGTAGGCGCGATGGTGGACACCGCCCCGTTGCGGATGCCGTGCGCCTCGATCCCTGCGACGATGGCGCCCCAGTCGAGTGCCGGGCGACCCCAATCGTGTGTGTAGGGGACGAGTGGCGTCGGTGGCTGCCACTTCAGGTCGTCGGGGTCGTACAGGCTGCCGCGAATTGCCAGGAAGGGGCCACGCTCCTTAGCGAGCGCGACGCTGACGCGCATGGCATGGTAATGCACGAACTCCATCACCTGACCTGCGAATTCCTGGCCTTCCTCGGATCCGTAGCGCACGCCAAGGTGGTACATCAGGTCGGCCAGCCCCATGATGCCCAGCCCGATCCGCCGCACGCGCTTGGCAGCCACCTCGAGCTGCGGCACAGCGGGCACGTACTGGTTGGCGTCCACCACGTCGTCGAGGAAGCGGGTAGCGACCTCGACGCTCTCGCGCAGTTTGTCCCAATCCACCTGGCCGCCGGCGGTGACATGCTCGGCCAGATTGACGCTGCCCAGACAGCAATTCTCATAGGGGCCGAGGGCCTGTTCCGCGCAGGGATTGGTCGCTTCCAGGGTATAGAGGTGAGGAACCGGGTTATCCCGGTTCATTGCGTCGAGGAACAGGATGCCTGGCTCACCGTTGTGGTGCGCCTGCCGCACCATCAGATCGAAAATCTCGCGGGCGCGCACCGTTTCCCACACCGAGCCATCCTGCGGGTTTACCAAGTCGAATCGGCGATCCTCTTTGACCGCCCGCATGAACTCGTCGGTGACTCCGACCGAGATGTTGAAGTTGGTGATGTGGCTCTCACTGGTCTTGCAGGTGATGAACTCCCGGATGTCGGGGTGATCGACGCGCAGCACGGCCATGTTCGCGCCCCTGCGCGAACCCCCTTGCGAAACCTCCCCAAAAGCCTGGTCATAGACGCGCAAAAAGCCGACCGGCCCGGTGGCGGCTCCCTCGCTGCTCTTGACCCGCGCCCCGCGCGGTCGCAGCCGGCTGAAGGCGAAGCCATTGCCACCGCCCGTCTGTTGGATCAGGGCCGCGTTGCGGAGCGTCTGGAAGATGCCGTTCTCCACCCGACCCATGTCGTCCTCGATAGCCAGCACAAAGCAGGCCGCCAGTTGCCCCAGCGGAGTCCCTGCCCCGGTGAAGGTCGGTGAGTTGGGGAAGAAGCGACGGGAGGTTAGCAGGCGGTAGAATTGCTCGGCGATGGCCTGCCGATCCACGCCGTGCCCCTCCTCCGGCTCGGCGACGTACCACGCCACCCGCCAGAACATCTCCTCGATGCTCTCAGCGGGCTTGCCATCCGGGCCGCGCCGCAGGTAGCGCTTGGTCAGGACGGTGCGCGCATTCTCACTGAGCTGGATCGGGCGATCCAGCGGCGGGATGCGCTTCTTCCAGTCTAGCCGGGTCTGTTCGTCTGCCTGATCCACCATGATCCATTGCTCCTGACCGCTCCGCCTGATCTTCCGGTGGGTAGAGTCAACACAGGTATCTGCGACGCACGACTCAACCACGCCGCACCCAGGACAGGGGGGTTCATTTGATTGATTAGCTGGACTGTCGCTTGAGCTACCCGCGCCCACTCTCTAGCGCGGGCGGTTCTGAAGAACTTACCCATCATAGCATGGAAGTCCGACGCCCACTACCGGCCTCACGCAGGCGAACCTTAAAGATTCGGCCTGCCCCCAACGTTTTAAGGTTGCGGCAAACCAATTTACAACCTCCATCCCGCCTATCCTCGATGGAGCCAGCCTGCCCGCCGCGGGCGCCTCTTTGCGCCCGGCGTGGTTGCGGATACAATCCGCCTGACATTCTGGCCCGCACAAGGACACCTTCGTCGTGGACACGGCTCTGACCCAAGCGCTCCGGCGCATTGAGACCCTCATCACCCGCGAAGCCGAATCCTATGCCGACCCGCAGGAGCGCCTGGCCGAGTTTAGGCGACGGCTGGAACGCACCCGCCATCTGATGGCTGCGCTGGGCGATCCGGAGACCGCGCTGGACCTCATTCATATAGGCGGCACGTCGGGCAAAGGCTCCACCGCCATGATCAGTGAGGCCGTGCTACAGGCTGCCGGTCTGCGAGTGGGCACTCATACATCACCCTACTTGCAAACTCCCCTGGAAAAAGTGCGCGTGGATGGCCTGTTGATCCCGGCAGACGCCGCCATCCAGCTTGCCGATGGCGTCATGGAGGCCGTGGCCCGGCTGCGCGCCGAACAGCCGGAGCTGGGCAGCCCCCACTACGCGGAGGCATGGCTGGGGATGGCGCTGCGCCACTTCGCCAGCCAGCAGTGTGAGGTGGGCGTGATCGAGGTCGGGATGGGGGGGCGCTTCGACGCCACCAACGTGGTCATGCCGCGCGTCAGCGTGATCTCGACTGTGCACTACGACCACGTCCGCGTACTGGGCGAGACGCTGGCTGACATCGCGTTTCATAAGGCCGGGATCATCAAACCCGGTGTGCCTGTGGTCGCTGGCCACCTGCTACCGGAGGCCATGGCGGTCATTGAACAGGAAGCAGAGCGGCAGGGCGCGCGGTTGCTCCGCGTGGGGCGCGATGTTCACTTCGAGCCGCGCGGCCTTTCCGAGCAGGGTGGCCGGTTTGACTATCACGGCCTGGCACTGGAGCTGAAGGACGTGGAGGTGGCGCTGCTGGGCGAGCACCAGATCGAGAACGCGGTCACGGCACTGACGGCGCTGGAAGTGTATGCCGAAGCCCGGCGCTTCCGGCTGGACGAACAGGCCATCCGCCAGGGGTTGGCTGCCGTGCGCTTTGCCGGAAGGCTGGAAGTGATGCAGCGCAGCCCAACGGTGATCCTCGACGGGGCGCACAATGAGGAGAAGTTCGAGGCGCTGGTGGCAGCCCTGCGCCAGATTTTCCGTTACGACCGGCTGATCATGGTGTTGGGGATGCTCGAAACCAAGACCGCCGATCCGATTGTGCGCCGCCTGGCCAGCGTGGCGGACGTGATCATCACCACCGCCCCCCAGGTGAAGGGCAAGCCCGCCATCCCTGCCAATAGCCTGGCTGTCACTGCCCAGCAGGCCGGAGTTGAGCACGCCGTGGCGAACGGGCCGCCGCTCGAAGCATTGCATCGCGCCCTCAAGCTGGCTGGGCCAAACGACTTGGTGGTCGTCACAGGCTCCCTCTACCTGCTGGGGGAAGTGCGCTCACACTGGTACAGCACCGCCGACGTTGTCGCCCAGCGGTCTACCTTCCCCAGCAACCCGCCCCAGCCCTGATCTTTTCACGCGCTTTTCACACGGCCCGACGCCCCACGTGGCTATAATGGGGACGGTAAAGGGATTATCGTCCAAAGGGGAAACAGCCATGCATAACAGGGGTGACACCCGGCCACCCTTTGATTCGAACCAGCCGCCGATGCACGCTCCCTGGGCCTTGCCTGACTCCACCACCAGCCCGCCCCGGATGCACCAGGACGATCCGGATGCCACGCGCCCCTTCTCCAGCAGCCCGCGTGTTCCACCGCCGGAGCCGGAAGTTCCGCTCAGCGCCGACGAGCTGCGCCTGATGCAGGCCCTGCAAGGCACTCAGATCAACCCGGAAGAAGCGCGCGCCAAGGGGCCACAGATATTGCGGCCAGACAGATTGGCCACCATCCGGCCTGAGGAAAAAGAGGACCCTGGCACGACACCCTTCCCTGACCTGCCCCCGGAGTTAATCCCGCAGCGACCGGATGGCACGGGCGCGCTCACCCTCCACGATCTGGCCGAGCTGGATCGGACGGGCACGGTGTTGCCAGCCAGTGCTGCTGAGTCGGCTCGTGCTCAGGGGGCGATTGAACATCTGAAGCACAAGATGGCCGCCATCGCCGCCGAGTTCGCTGCCGGCCAGATCAACCATGCGCAGTTCCAGGCCATCTACACCCGCTACTGCGAACAGCGGGCGGTGATCGAACGCATCCGCTCCCAAGCTCCTGGCCTGGGATCGTGGCGCAGCGTGGCCGCGGAGGGGGCTACCGCCTACCTGCGTCAGCAGTTCGCCGCCCACGTGATCGGCTGCGCATTGGTGAATAACCTGAGCGGTTCCCTCATTCGCACCTTTGGCGCCTTCGATCTGCCCGAGCCATTCCTGGCCCCCCTCCTCAGCAGCCTCCAACACGCCAGTCTGGAGCGTGGCAGCGAGCGCACCACCCAGATCGAGGGCGGGCGCTGGGTCAGCGTCGCCCCAGGGGAGCGCGTAACCACCATCCTTGTTTTTTCGCAGGAGCCATCTGCCGCCCAGCGCACCATGATCTGTGACCTCAACGCCGACTTCGAGCGGGCTAACCAGCGCGCCTTGCAGCGCGGGCTGTCCGACGATCCGGCTGGTCTGGTCTATCCCCACCGCACCCTGTTTGACGCCGAGTAAAAGCTGGCCCGGCTCCTCAACCAATCGAAACGCCCCCGGTGGCACAAGGGGGCGTTTGTGATTCCAGCGCTTGGGACTACCGTTGTTCGGAGCCTCTGGACGACCCTCGGGAGTAGAACTTGCGAACCACCGCCGGGATGTTGATATCGCTGTCCTCGGCCACCGCCGAATCCGTCTCGGTCAGCGGGCGCTGGAGCTGCTGAGGCGGCACTGCGGGGACGGCTTCTGCGCCAAAGCGTGGGCGCATTGGGCGGATCGGCCCGAAGCCCGTCGCGATCACCGTGATGCGGAGGTCCTCACCCATATCGGGGTCAATCACCGCGCCGAAGATCAGGTTGACGTTGGGATCGGCGGTCTCGCGGATGATCTCGGCGGCCTGATTCACTTCATACAGGGTCATATCCGGGCCACCGGTGATGTTGAACAAGATGCCCCGCGCGCCGCTGATCGTCACATCCAGCAGCTCGTTGGTCACTGCCAGTTGGGCTGCTTTGCGGGCGCGATCCTCCCCGCTGCTCACGCCCACCGCCATCAGGGCCGCGCCGCCCTGAGACATGATCGCACGCACGTCGGCAAAGTCCAGGTTGATCAGGCCCGGCACGGTAATCAATTCACTGATGCCCTGGATGCCCTGGCGCAGCACGTCGTTGGCGGCGCTGAAGGCTTGCTGAAGGCTGGCCCGCTTATCGATGATTCGGAGCAGGCGGTCGTTCTGGATCACGATCAGCGTATCAACCGCATTCTTCAGGCGCTCGACGCCTTCCTCGGCAACCCGCTCGCGGTGGCGGCCTTCGAAGCTGAATGGGCGAGTGACGACGCCGATGGTCAGTGCGCCCTGTTTGCGGGCAATATCCGCGATGATCGGTGCCGCGCCCGTGCCTGTTCCACCGCCCAGCCCCGCCGTGATGAAGACCATATCGGCATCGCCAATGGTCCGGGCGATCTCCTCCTTGGACTCCTCCGCCGCCTGGCGGCCTACCTCAGGGTCGCCGCCTGCGCCGCGCCCGCGCGTCAACTTCTGGCCGAGCTGGACGCGATGCCGCGCCAGAGAGGCGCCAATATCCTGGGCATCGGTGTTCATCACCACAAACTCGATGCCCTGCAATCCCTTGTCAATCATCTCGTTGACCGCGTTGCCGCCACCCCCCCCAACGCCGATCACCTTGATACTGGCATACGAATGTCTTGAATCGTGCATCATGGGACGATCTCCTGGCTCAACTTCGGGGAGCAACGACGAGGGTGGGGTCAAATCATCATCTGATGGAGCAGAATCCCGACGGGCCGGCATCATTACTTAACCTTAGTTTGGACAGGTCTACGCCTCTGGTGGCGCGGTGTGTAACCATCTTAGGTGAAAGTTGAAAATTGTGCAACTCACCCGCGCTCCCCCCCTCCTGCCGCAGGGCGGACGTAATAGTCCTGTAAGGGAGGAGGAGAGAAGGCAGCAATCCAGAGCGTGCCAAACTCCCCTCACCGCGCCCCAGGTTGCCGCCTACGCTAATCCGGCAGCAGCCTACCGAAGAAATCGGTGATGGCCTTGCCGATATCGGGGCCGCGCGTGCGCCGCTCGCGGCGTGACCCACTTCCCGGCGCCCGGGAGGGCTGATCTTGGTAGGAAAAGCGCAACAGGCCCACCACCGCCGAATAGGCCGGGCCGCGCAGCTTATCTGCCAACCCGCTCAGTTTCTCCGGCGCCGCCACGCGAGCAGGAAGGTTCATCACCCGGCTGGCGTTGTGCTGGATGCCCACCAGGGCCGCGCTACCCCCCGTCAGCACCACACCCGCTGTCAGCAGGCCATCGTAGCCGGAGCGCTTGATCTCCCGCTTGACAAAGGTGAATATCTCGTCCACGCGCGCCTCGATGATCTGAGCTAGCTCATGGCGCAGCATAGAGGTAAAGGACTCCTCGCCAAAGCGTTGGGCGTTGAATACCTCATCAGGGCCAACCATTTCGGGCAGCGACACACCGTATTCGATCTTGACATGCTCGGCCTCATCGGGAGGCAAGTGCAGAATCTGGGCGATGTCGTTGGTGATGTGATTCCCGCCAATGGGCATCACAGCAGTGTGCAGAACGGCGTTCCTATCAAACAGGGCTACACCCGTCGTCCCGGCGCCAATATCCACCAGCAGCACCCCGGAAGCTCGCTCCGCCTCGCTGAGCGCTGCCTCGGCGCTGGCCAACGGATTGACAATGAAGCGATCCACTTCCAGGCCCGCCCGCCGCACGCAATCTTCCAGGCTGATCAGGGCCGAGGTGTCAACCGAGATGATGTGAGCATCCACTTCCAGGCGGTAGCCGTACTGGCCGAGTGGATTGGGAATGTCCCGCCGCTGATCAACCGTGAAAAAGCGTGGAATAACATGCAGTACATCGCGCTGGTGGGGCAGCTCGATGGCGCAGGCGTTATCGAGGGCGCGTTCCATATCTTCGCGGGCCACCGGGGCGCGGGAGTTCAGACCAACCGCGCCCTGTTGGTTCACGGAGCTGATATGTTTGCCGCCCACACACACGAAAGCGCGCCCGATCTCATAGCCCGAGCTTAGCTCGGCCTGGCGCTTGGCCGCGCTGACCGCCTCGCTGGCCATGCCGATATCGGCCACCATACCGCCCTGAACGCCCCTGGAAGGCGCGATCCCAACGCCCAGAATGCGGGTCTGGCCGCCCTCCCGCACCTCGCCGACCAACACGCACACCTTGGTTGTCCCAATGTCCAGCCCGACGACAATCCGTTCAGCCACAGGAACTCCCCGCTCACGGTGTCAACTACACGGCCCGCCGTGCATAGTATACCCGGAGTCGGTGCCTCTTTCCTGCCACTGACCCAGATTGCGCCCCGCCGGTGGGCCGACAGCGAATCACTGGGCGATGCGGTAGAAAGGCGCGTCGGGGTGGCTCACGTCAATGTACAGGGGCCGCAGGCCGCGCAATTCCAGGCTGGCAACCAACGTCTCATACACAACGAGCTTCACGTCCATGTCGGTGCCCACGCCAAAGTAGCCGCGCCAGCCCCGGCCATCCTGGTAGCTCAGGCCGTGCACCGGGTCATAGTACAACACCTCGATATTGGAGCGCAGCGTCTTGAGGTGTTGCGCGCCGAGCACCACTGCCTGCTCAATCGTGATCGCGTCCTGTTCGGCGCACAGCGGCCCCGGACAGCGGAAGGGGATCGCCTCACCCTCGTTGATCACCCGTAGCAAGTTGGGTACGTCCCGGCGGGCCACCATCAGGTGGCCGTTCAGGTCAACCCAGTACCGCTGACCACCCTGCTCCCAGATCAGGGCCGGTTCGCGCTCCCGGACGCGAATCACGACCCGGGCGGGCCATTCGACCGACACCCAGGCCCTGTCGAGGCTGGGCGAGGTTTCCAGCCGCTCCTCCACCTGGCGGGGGTCGACCTGGAGCACGTGCAGGCCCGCGATCCCGCTCTCGGCGAACACCTCCTCCGGCGGCATGTAACGCACCCCCCCGATCTCGGCCCGCTGGATAATGAATAGATCGCTGCTGAATAGAAAGACCCCTGTGCCCACCAGCACCAGACTCAGCGCCAGGCTCACTAGCCGCCAGGGAATCCCTTTCTTTCTGTCGGTCAGGCGTGCCCTGCCGCGTCCCCGCTGCCGGGCAGCGAGATGAGCCTGACTATGGCCAGAGCGGCGGGCGTGGCTACTCATGGATCTGAGCACCTATATACCACGGTAGGTCCTCCCTGTCCCAACGGGCCTCTCCCTCCAAACCAGCGATCTTCGAATTGGCCCACCAAGGCGCATCGAGTCTCCAAGTAGACGCGGTAACGGCCCAACAGAGGATCGGGGTCAAAGCCACAGGCAATCGCGCCATTATCAATTGCGTAGTCAATATCCAGAGCGTCCAGAGCGGAGGCGAGTTCCTCCTGGCTCATACCTACATCCATAAACTGGCTGTAGTGGGCATGATAGTACGAAAGGTAGAAATCCATAATAAAGTGGTTGCGCTGATTGAACCTGTACCACAGGACGGGGTCTCCGAACACACGTGAGCCGGGCGGAATAAGCGCTGCCACCCGCGACTGATAGGACTCCAGATCGCGCGGCTGGAACCGATAGGCCAGCCACAGTTGTGCTATCGTATTGGCAAACAGGAGCGGAGAGGTAACCAGCAACGCGGCGGCAGCGGGCCGTATGCGTTGCCAGCGGGCCGCCACCATCCGGCCTATTCCCGTAGCCGCGGCGGCAATCCCCAGTGCAGAAAAAGCATCCCATAACACGATGTAGCGCAAGTTCCGGTGAGACATACCAAACGTGAACAGCGCCAGCGAGCTACCCCACATCCACAACACAACCCGATCCTCTGCCCGGTGGCGATATGCCAGGAAGAGAGCCGCACTCAGAGCATACACGGTAAATGGCAACACTGCCCGATTGAGGGCCAGAACTCCTCCGCTCACTGCAAAGTGCCACTGATCGATCAGGCGGTCCTGCAGCGACCTTCCCCAGAGTTCGCCGATCCGAGCGATCACGCCGGACAGCTGCTCCCAAGCTAAGCGCGGATCGGGCAGAAGTTGGAGCGCCAACATGAAAGTCACGGACAGCAATCCCCCCAGGCCGGCAGATAGAATGTTGAGCCTGCCTTGCGGAGACCGCAAGTTGTCCCACAAGATGAGCGCTGCCTGTGCAAGCTCGAACCAGATGCCATTGGTGTGGAATCCTAGCGGTGCTCCCATCAGGAGGCCCAGAAAGAAATATCGCGTCTGGGTCGGGGCGTCCCGAACCAGCAAGTAGTAATAGAGCGCTCCAGCCACAGCGGCCACAAGCCACGCTTCCTGCCGGGAGAGGTGGCTGGCATAGAAGCCATTCAGACTCGTGGCCAAAATTGCCGCCGCTAGTAGACCAGTGAGCGAATCGTGGAGCCGTCGCCCGATCAACCCAGTGAACAGGATGGCCAACCCCCATCCCAACACCGAGAACAGACGCGCGACGACCAGCGTATTGCCCGCCAGCAGCAGCAAGCCTTGGCCGATGTGATACAGCCGTCCGGTGCCTGCATTCGTGCGATCCAGCCCGGCAATGCCCTCTAGGCCGCTAACACCGAAATGGCCTGCATGTATAAAGTTATAGCTCATGCTGGATAGAAATGGCTCATCACAAAAGGGGCTGGGATAATCGCCAACGCTCATCAGACTTGACACTGCAAGCACCACCAGCAACGAGCTGAGGATCAGAGCCCAGTGATTTTCGAGAAGAGCTAGTAAACGTTCCGCTGTCTGCAGCACTATCGTGGCTGTTTTCGCCATGTTCACTACCCCGGCTCATAAGTGGTCTTGTTACGACGCTTATCGGCATGGCGCTCCAGCGCGAGCTGGATCAGCCGGTCGATCAGCTCCGGGTAGGGAATGCCGCTGGCCTCCCACAGTTTAGGGTACATGCTGATCGAAGTGAAGCCGGGGATGGTGTTCAGTTCGTTCATCCATATCTGCCCGTTGGTCCTGTCCAGGAAGAAGTCACAGCGGGCCAGCCCGGCGCAGTCAATGGCGCGGAAGGCGGCCACCGCCAGCCGTTGGAATTCCTTGACCTGCTCCGGTTCCAACGGCGCGGGGATCAGCAGTTGAGCCTGGTCGTTGAGATACTTGTCGGCATACGAATAGAACTCGTCGCCGGGGATGATCTCGCCGGGGATGGAGGCAATGGGAGCGTCGTTGCCCAGCACGCTGACCTCGATCTCGCGGGCCTGCGCTCCCTGCTCGACCAGCAGGCGGCGATCATACAGGGCAGCCTCCCTAAGAGCCGTCACCAGCGTCTCCCGGCTGCGGGCCTTATTGATCCCCACGCTGCTGCCCAGGTTGGCCGGTTTGACAAACATCGGGTAGCTCAGGCGGGCCTCGACCCGCGCGATCACCGCCTGGGGATCGGCCTCCCACTCGTGGCGCAGCACCAGCTCGTAGGGCAGGATCGGGATGCCGTGCGCCGCCATGACGGTTTTGAAGATCGCCTTATCCATCCCCACCGCCGACCCGACGACTCCTGCCCCTACATAGGGGATGTCCGCCAATTCCAGCAGACCCTGGATTGTGCCATCCTCGCCATACGGGCCATGCAGCACCGGGAAGATCACATCGACGGTGGCGATGTCGTGGAGGCTGGCGGCATGTTCGCCCGGCGTGCGCTCAATCGCCATGATAGTGCGCTCGCCCGGCTCGCCAAGCAGGGCGGCGGGCGTGGTCTCCCGGCCTTCGGTCAGCGCCGCCAGCGGATCGCCGCCCGCGATCCAGCGGCCCTCCTTAGTGATGCCCACCGGCAGCACTTCGTACTTGGTCCGGTCAATGGCGTTCATGATCGAGCGGGCCGAGCGGAGCGAGACCTCGTGCTCGCCACTACGCCCGCCGAAGAGGATGCCAACTCGGATGCGGCGTGGGCTGTTCAGGGTGTGCCTGCCCTTCCTGATAACGGGCCGATCATTCCGATGGTCATGAGTCTCCCCCTTCGCTCGCCCCAGCGCGCCCGGCTCCTTTATTCCGCTCCACCGGGGCAGATATAGACATCGCTGTAGCGGGACGGCTCATTGTAGGGCGTCTCGACCCGCCCGCGATACTCGGCACGCCGAAGTGACATAGGCTTCCAGCGCCTCGACGCGCGGCTCCCTGACAGAATTGCAGTGTAGGCGGCCATCCAGCACCACGCTGCGAACGCCCTGGCGTTCTAATTCCAGGCCGACCTCATTCGGAGTCAGCGGCCCTGGCAGATGCAACACATCATACCATTCCAGATACCAATCGCCGACGAAGCGCGTATCGTGCAGAGCAGGCCACCAGCTTGGGTCGGCGAAGAAAGCTTCGCCCCCACCTGCCAGGTCACGTATCTGGGCCGCCTCGGCATCGTAGTCATACCCCCGGTGGCTATAAACCAGTCAGACGCTCCCGGCAAGGTACAGCAACGCCAGCGGCGCAGCGGCCCATTCAACCCTCAGCAGGTTGAGCCACCTGACGGGCCACCCTTCCGCCCGCTCCTGCCACCAGGGGATCGACCCGGCGAACAGCAGCGTGCCCAGCGCCAGCCAGGGCAACACATGATACCACGCCTTGGCTACCTGGAACGTATAGACTGCCAGCGCAAACAGGAAGGCGAATACAAGCGCCACATCGGCCTCTGTTCGGCGAGCCAGCGCGGCGATCAGGCCCATGATGAACGTCAAAGTCTCGGCCACGCCCAGAAAAGGCAGTAGTTGGATGAAGTTCTGGTAAAGCCAACCAGCCTGCGTTGACAGAGCCTCACCCAGGCTTAGGCTGCCGGGCTGGATGCCGAACACATCGAGATAGATGCGGTACTGTTCGAGCGCGCCGCGCCAGTCGGGGAGAAGCTGCGCTACCCCCACCGCGACCCCGCCCAGCAGCCCGCCCAGCACGAATAGGCCCAGCATTTTCCAATCCCGGCGGCGGATCACGAACCAGTGCGCCACCAGCACCGCCAGAGGAAAGCCAAACAGGATGGCGTTGAAGTGCGTCGCCAGACTGAGCGAGATCAGAGCGCCCAGCATAAAGGATAGGGAGCGGCGTGGGCGGGCGCGCAGCTCTGTATACAGAAGCAGTTGAATGAGCAGCAGCACACTCAACCACACCTCGGGCCGACCGATGCGGGCACGCAACATCACCGAAGGAGATAATCCGGCCAGCGCGGCTGCTACCACGCCCGGAACAGGGCCGTACCAGCGGCGGGCGCACAGGTAGGTCATCCCTATGAGCGCCAGCCACCCCAGGTAGGAGAAAAGGCGGATCTGCCACAGGCCCACCCCCAGAACCCGGAACAGCAGGGCCAGCCCCCCTGCGTGGAGGCGGCCAATCGCCATGTAGTTAGTTCGAAAATCATCCAAGTCGCCCAGGATCGGTGTGCCGAAGCGTCCCTCCGCAGCAAACGTGGCGGCGACGCTGCCGTAGTATCCCTCATCACACTGCGCCACCGGATAGCGCGTCAGCGTGGCAAGATTGACCAGCGCCCATACAGCCAGCAGGGCGATCAATCCAGCGAGGAGCCAGCCTGTCAGTCGAGGAGTCGGGGGCATGGGGTCAATGCGCTGCCAAACTAGGGGTCAAGATCAGCACAGTAGAACAACTCCGCTGGAGGATACCCCTCCATCTCCGTTGAGGCAATGTACTGGCACTGTCGGGTCAGCACCGGGTAGACCTCATCGTACTCCGGATCGGGCCGGTAAAGGCAGATCCAGTAAGGTGAGGCCACCACGTAGGCCGGAACCAGCTCTTCCAGATCGGCCAGCGTCCGCGTCGGCTTGAACGGGTGATCCTGCCTCACAAACCAGAACTGGAGCGGCGCGACCAACATCGCATCTGCCGGAACTTCTTCGAGCAGGGGGCGAGCATACCCCTCAAAATCGGCATGGCGGAACTTGTGCAACAGGTAAAGGCTGCCCGCCGCCGAGACGATCAGCAGCGCCGCTGCCAGCCCCGCTCTTAACGCTCCCTCATAGCGCCCCCCATGCCGGGGCAACCCTTCGATGGCTACCGCTGTCATCAGGCACAGCAGCGGTATCCAGATCATGGCAGTATACCAGGTTTTGTCAGGCATCAGGATGGCGAAGGCCAAAGTCGCCAGCCCATAGTACGCGATCAGCAGGCGCGATGGGTGTGAGCGGTCAAAAATGGTGTATAGCACCCCGGCCAAAAAATAAACCCCTGGGAAGGCATCCCGGTAGTTGCTGCGCTGGATGAACTCCTGCCAGTAGAACCGGAGCAGGCTGGTGATCGGACTCAGCGGATCGTCAAACCCCAAAGCTGTGGCGCCCCGGTCCACATAGACGCCGAACATCTGGATGGTGAAAATGGAGGGGTCAGGCAGCAAGTGAGCGGCCAGCCAGTAGGCCAGGCCCAGACCGCCCCCAGCGGCAAACGCGGCGATGATCCGCCAGGCACGCACACGGCCAAAATACACCACCACGAACAGACCAGCCCCCACTGCAAAGTGCATCGCTGGCAAGTAGGTATCCACCGCCAGCGCCGCCCCCAGCCCCGCCAGGAATCCATTAACCCAGGTCGGTTGCTCGACCGCCCGCCACAACAACCATAACACGATCACCCCAGCCACAGCCGTCCATGCCTCCGGGCGGGCGTAGTGGGCATGGAACACCGTGCGCCACGATAGCCCAAAGATGGCGGCAGCTAGCAGCCCCACGCGGACGCTGTACATCCTGCGGCCAAGCTGGTAAAGGATCACCGCGCCCGCCAGGCCCGCTAGGAACGAGGAGAATCGGCTGCCCCACAGACCTGCGCCGAAGACGGCCTGCGTCAACCCGATGCTCAGCTCAAACAGCCGCCCCGCCGGAACCACGTTCTGCTCAAAACCAACGCCGTACTGCTGGTGGGAATCGAAGCCAAACCGCCCCTCGCGCCAGCCATGGTAGGCGATCTCGCTCCAGAACGCCTCATCGCAGCGGGCTGGGGGATACCGATCCAGAGTCAGCAGATTCACGGCCAGCCAGCCGGCAACGGCTATGAACAACGCCGCCCGGATCATGGGAGGGCGGCGGGCCAGCCACTCACGCAATGAGGTCGCTTCGCTCAACATTCCAAACCTGGATCAAGCAGCACAGCCAGTGGCAACTGAGACAGCACTCTCAACTAAAAGACCGCCTAGGTGTGGCGGTCTCAGGGCAGTGCCGAGGCCCAGACTTGAACTGGGGACCCTGCGATTTTCAGTCGCATGCTCTACCAACTGAGCTACCTCGGCGATGCTGGCAACGGTTCTATTCTACCGGGTTCAGCGGGGCTGTCAACCCGGAGTGCGACCCTTTCTCCGCATCCCCGGCGATACCATGCGACGTTCACCCATTGTGCCCGATCAGGACCCCATCCACCCGAATGCCTCGACGATGCGCGCGGTGTGCCTGATCCCCTGCACAAAGTCGCCCAACCGGATGTGTTCGTTGGGGGCGTGCGCCTGCCCGCTGGGATAGCCAATCCCGGCCATCGCCACCGGAACTTTCAGCACGTGGATGAACGGGTAATTGGGGCCGCTCCCGCCCACCATCGGCCAGACGACGGGCGGCTTGCCGTAGACTTCTTCCGCCGTGTCATTCACCAACTTGATGAAGGGATGGTCGGGGTCGGTGCGCGCAGGTCGTCCGCCGCCCAGATAGCGGATCTCCACATCCTGGAACCCCTGCGCGTCGAGGTGGCGACGCAGATTGGCAAGCACCTCCTCGCCGGTCTGGTTGGGCACGAGCCGGAAGTCCACCTTGGCGGTGGCTCGCGCCGGGACAATGGTCTTGGAACCCGGCCCCTGGTAGCCCGATTCCAGCCCGCAGATCGTGCAGGTTGGCTCGAAGACCTCCGCGCGCCGCAGCTCCGGCCCCCCGGTCATCCCCTTGAGGAACCCCTTGGCCTGGTACTCGGCCAGAATATCGGCAGCGTGATCGGGCAGAGCAGCCAGCAGCGCCAGGTCGCGCTCGGTGGGGGGAACCACACTGTCATAGTGGCCAGGGATCAGGATGCGCTCGTCCCGATCCTTGAGCGTGCTGAGCGCCCACACCAGCCGCCAAGCGGCATTGGCCAGGATCGAGCCGGCCATCCCGGAGTGTGCGTCGCGGCTGGCGGTCTGCACGGATAGTTCGACGTAGCAGATGCCCCGCATCCCCAGGTATTGCACCGGCGCACCATCGTAGTCCACCTGCCCGAACTCCCACACGCAGGCATCGGCAGCCAGCCTATCCTGGTGTTGCTCGATGAATGGCGGCAGGTTGGGGCTGCCGATCTCCTCCTCACCCTCAATCAGGAACTTGACGTGGCACGGCAGTTCACCCATGACGGCTTCGACGGCGGCCAGTGCGGCCAGCCGCGCCACGATGTGGCCCTTATCGTCGCTGACCCCCCGCGCGTACAGGTTATCACCGCGCCGGGTAAGCTCCCAGGGCGGCGATTCCCACCACTCCAGCGGCTCTGGCGGCTGCACATCGTAGTGACAGTAGAACAGCAGAGTCCGGTCACCTCGGCCTGGCTTTTCGCCAACCACCACCGGATTGCCGCCGGTGGGCATGATCTCCACCGAGTAGCCCTGTTCGCGCAGCAGGGCAGCCACCAGCTCGGCGCACTCGCGGATGCCCAGCCCCTGTGCAGCGACGCTCGGCTGCGCCACCAGGCGGGCCAGCACGGCCAGGTTCTGCTCAAGATGCTGCTCGATGTAGGCATCCAGGCGGGCCAGAAGGGCCGGATCGGCCATAGGCACATCCTCCTTTCGTTTGGGCAGGACTCAGGTTGCTGGCGTGATCAGCGTCAGCCCATCCCGTGCCACCCACCATACCGGGATCACACACCCTACCACACGCATCACATAGCGGTAATCGGGATAGTTCAGGGCAAGGCCCCAGGTTTCACGCGCACCGCTGGCGGCCAGAGCCTCCCGCTCCGCCGGGTTGAGATCACGGTCCAGGTAGATCCGTTCCGGCGACTCCACCCACAGGCTGACGCGCATGATGCAGTCACGCGCCCGCACACGCTGTCGGTAGCGCTCGCGCTTGGCATGATGCCCACTGCGTTGGGCTGCGCTCACCACGTCGTCCAGAATCTTGTAGGCCATCAGCCACGCCCCGTGACGGACCGCTGGGAACAGCGCCGCGCAGGCCGCCACAGCCACGACCAGCGAGTCATTCTCGCGGTAGCGCAGAGCCGCTTCCAGCGCCTCCAGCGCCGCCGCCCGCCAGGCGTGCCAGCTCTCCTCACGCCGCTTCCAGTCAAACAGGGAATCCCGGGCCAGCAGCGCGTCGGCCAGCTTAAGATGAGCCACCACCAGACTATCAGAAAGTGGCAGATCAAGCGCGGCGATGGCCTGGCGATCATCCCGCGACAGGCCCTTGATGCTTTGCAGGGCACGGCTGACCTGCCGTCTGCGCTCCTCGATTAACATACCCGACCGCCCCCCGTCACTCGTGACTACCCCTCATTGTAGCACGGGCCAAGCGCCAGTGGCGCGCCCCGGCGATGGCGGTAAAATCTCAGCCCAGTTTCCCGGCGCCATCGCCACCCCATGAACTCACCGCCGGGTTAGGAGTCGATCATGAATCCCCTCTCGCGCCGCGCCTTTCTGCGTTCTGCCCTGCGATCCGCCGCCCTGGCCGGCTTGGCATCGTCCGGCGTGGCCCGCGCTCTGGCCCAGGATGGCTCGCCCCCGCCCGCGCTCGGCCCGGTCACGCATTGGGATGGCTCGCCGCTGGGCCGGATTCTGCTCAACGTCATGACCGAGTACAGTGAGCCAAGCTGGCGTGCCCGCCCGACCGGCACCTTGTATCGCTGGAACAACGTGGTCCCGATCCAGGGGGCGGTTGGCGGGGAGGGCTTATACAGCACCAACCACACCTGGCTCTCCACTGGCAGCGGCTACATCTATTCGTCATGGGTGCAGCCCGTCCACGATCTGCCGATCAACCCGACCCTGCCCATTGGCGAGGGCGGGGCCTGGGGACAGGTAACCGTCCCGATCACGGATGTTCGGAGCGAGCCGCGCGACGATGCACCACGCCGCCAATCCCTGTACTATAGCACCGTCAACCGCATCTTCGGAGCCGAAAGCGATTACTACCTGATCCGGGAGATATATGGCTACCAATACTGGGTCAAGGCGGCGCACGTGCGAATCATTCCCCCTGAGGAGGTGGCCCCGATCTCGCCCGACGTGCCAGCCGAGGAGAAGCGCATCGAGGTTCGGATCGGCCAGCAGATGTTGTATGCCTACGAGGGCGATCAGCAGGTCTATGCTGCCCGCGCTTCGACCGGCGTTCAGGAACACCCAACCCCGCACGGCGAGTTCCGCGTGCGTGACAAGCGGCACGGCCAGCGCATGACGGGCGGGCTGGGCGACGGCGCTTATAACCTGGCGGGCATCCCCTGGATTTGCTACTTCAACTCGACCTGGGTCGCTACGCATGGGTGCTACTGGCACAACGACTACGGTCGCCGCCATAGCAACGGCTGCGTCAACTTGCTGCCCGCCGACGCGCTGTGGATCTTCCGCTGGACGACCCCGGTAGCGAGCTACTGGGACTTCCATACGGCGGCCAACGCCGACGCAGGCCAGCCCGGCACGCGGGTGATCGTCCGCTGGTAGGCCGCCGCGCGCGCCCCGACCTCGCCATGCCCTCCCTGTGCGGATCAGGGTTTAACCGTATTCCATTTCCCCCCGCCCCCCGCTATGATGAGTCGGACTCAGCGTATTCCGAAAGGAACGCGACCGCGGCCCATCACTCGCGTACGGAGGCGGATATGGCATTCAGACAGAGATTCCTGGTAGCGGCGTGGATCACACTGCTCATGCTTACAGCGTGCAGGCGGGGCATGGGTCAGGCGAACATCCCGACGGAAGTCTCCCTGCCTGATGCCCCTCAACAGGGGGAGGAGCTGGCCGGGCTTCCATCTGGCCCAAGCGCAGCCACCGCAGGCGACCTGGGTGAGGTGGTGCAGACCGACGAGCCGACCGCCGAGCCAACCACCGAACCCCCGCCTGAGCCATCTGCCCAGCCGACCGCCACGCCCCCTGATGAGAGCCAGACACCCGTGAACATTGATGCGACAGGCGGCGAATCGCTGGAGGAAGCCTGGCGGCAGGCATACGAATTGCCGCCGGGTGTGCCATTCAGCGTCACCACGACGGAAGCCGAGGTAGAAGCTGCGATTCTAGCTGGGATGGCCGCTTCGGGCTACGGCAGCAACGTCAGCGATCTCAATGTGACGCTGGACGATGGCCTGATCGGCATCTCATTTACCTACAACCTGACCCAGCCAGTGAGCCGCAGCGTGCCCGCGTCGGTCGTCTTCGCAGCCTCCATTGACTCGAATGGCGACCTGGTGCTGACCGCGACCAGCGCCAGCGCCGGGCAGTTCTCGATCCCACCCGAGATGCTGACTGCGCTCAACGAGGCGGTGAGCGCGGCGCTGATCGGCGCCCGCAGTAATATGGAGTCCGACGTCACACTCACCGAGCTGGCGATTGACAACGGGATCATGACCGTCACAGGCTATGTGACTCCCGTGTGATTTGCATCAGGCGTGGCAAGGACGCAGCGTGCGGTGAGGAGCGTCCCTATTCTGCGAGCGCCGTCACCGTCCGCTGCGCCGATTCCTCGTCCACCAGCTCGCCGTCCACCATCCCAACGATGCGATCCAGACGCCGAGCCAAGTCGAGGTCGTGGGTGACCATCAGGATCGTCTTGCCCTCATCGACCAGCGCCTGGAAAATCTCCAGCACGTGATCAGCGGTGCGCGAGTCCAGGTTGCCTGTCGGCTCGTCAGCCACCACCAGTGGGGGATCGTTCGCCAGGGCGCGGGCAATCGCCACTCGCTGTTGCTGCCCGCCTGATACTTCGCTGGGTTTCTTAAAGGCGTGCTCCTTCAGACCCACCATGTCCAGCAGATGCATCGCCCGCTCGCGCCGCTCGCGGCGGCTGTACTTGCCGCAGAAGTCCATCGGCATGATCACGTTATCCAGCACCGAGATGCTCGGCAGCAGTTGGAAGAATTGGAACACCACCCCGACGTTCAGCCCGCGCCAGCGGGCCAGCTTGCTCTCACCCAATGTGTGCAGCGCTGTGCCTGCCACATACACCTCACCCTCGCTAGGGCGGTCAATACCGGTGATCATGTTGACCAGCGTGGATTTGCCACACCCAGATTTACCCAGCACCGCCACGAACTCGCCCGGATCGACGGTCAGGTCAATGCCTTTTAGCGCGGCCACGCCTCCGGCATGGGTCTGGTATACTTTGACGACCTGGCGCAGCTCGATCAGATGGCCGTTAGGAGATAATATCCCGCCGTTGCTGCCACCTCCTGATCCATTCCCCTGTCCGCTGAAAATTCGCATAGCCGTTCCTCCTAGATCGGAGCCTCCAATAATAATAATACGTACAATGGCGGCGCAAGGCTCGCCAACACACGGCGGCTGGCCGAAAGCCAGGTATAATCCGCTGCGGGCAGTATTGCAGGATGATCCCTCTTAGAGGTCTCTTCACCGAAAGGGCGATGTTCATGAAGGCGCTTCCTGAACACGGCAAGTGCTACGTGTGTGGCGGCGAGAACCCGCACAGCATGGGCGTGCGCTGGTTCCTGGATGAAGATGGGGGCATCTCAACCGAGATCGTCCTGACCGACTCACAGCAGGGGCCGCCCGGGCTGGCGCATGGCGGCGCATCCGCTGCGCTGCTGGACGAGGCGATGGGTCTATCGGTGTGGTATGCCGGGCATCGCGTGGCGGCGGTCAATCTCAACGTGAGCTATCACCACCCTGTGCCCCTCGGCCAGAACATCACCGTGCGCGGGCGGGTATGCGGCAAGGAGGGCAAGGCCGTCCACACCCAGGGCGAAATCCGGTTGCCGGATGGGGAGGTGGCGGTCACTGCCAGCGGGGTGTACGTCGAAGCGCCGCAGCTATTTGCCCGCGCGACACAGTGGGGCAGGCAGGAGGCGTAGACCCTGCCCCCGTTCCCGACCCTCACCTCGCAGGGGTTCTGGAGCGCGGCCCCGGATGTTGAGGATGTGATAGAATCGTCGGAAAGCCAGCGACCGCATGGTTGGATCAGGATAAGGATCATGGCAGCACTTCCAACAGTCAGGCCCATCACAGCGACAGAGGTGGGCAAACTGGAGAGCAGCAAGCGGCTTGAGGTCGCCAATGGGGAGTGGGTCGAAAAGATGATGGCTGGAGAACGCCATGGGGCGATCGCGGTGCGGCTGATCGTCTTGCTAGACGGCCACGTCAGGCCAAACAGGCTCGGTCGCATCTATCCCGCCGACACGACCTTCGTACTGGAAGGCACTCCAGATGATATCCGCACTATGCGCCTGCCGGACGTGTCCTTCGTCACCGCCAACCGCGTCAAAACGACTGACCGAGAAGACTTCTACTACCAGGCTCCCGATCTGGCGATTGAGATCGTCTCGCCCTCAGAGCGCACCAGCGACACCCGTGCCAAGATCAACGACTACCTGCGTACAGGCACAAGGCAGGTCTGGCTGGTGTATCCCGAAACAGAGCAAGTGACAGTGTACTATGCTGATGGCTCGGCGATCACCTATCAAGCTGACCAGTCGATCCCCGGCGGAGACCTGCTGCCGGGCCTGTCGTTGAGTGTGGCAACGATCTTTGAGGAGGAGTAGCCACATGACCGCCTTGATCGTGCCCACCAATGCCCCCACCGTCAGCGGTCCGCTGGATACAACGGCTTAGTTGCGCTGCACGCCAAAGGAGAGTGAGGGATGCTAATCAACATGAAGTGTGTGGCCTGTCGGGGCGACGAGCCACAGGCCACCGAAGCCGAGATCGCCGCCTGGAAACCCGAAGTGCCCGATTGGGAGATCGTCGAGCGCGACGGCATCAACCGCCTGGAGCGCACGTTTAGGTTCAAGAACTTTGCCGAGGCGCTAGCGTTCGTCAACCGAGTGGGGGCGCTGGCTGAGGCAGAGGATCATCACCCGCTGATCGCGTTCACCTGGGGCCGGGTGACGGTAACCTGGTGGACGCACAAGATCAAGGGACTGCACCGCAACGACTTCATCATGGCCGCCAAGACGGATCAGGTGGCCGTGCCAGCATAGGGCGGCCAGAGGACTGCCACCATCGGGGCGCAACCGCCACGCACCGGTTATAGCGGCACATCGTCCACGTAGCAGTACATCCAGTCCTCGCCCGGCTCGTGGGATCGGATGATGGGGTGGCCGGTTTCGTGCGCATGTTGGCGGGCATGGCGGTTCTTGGATTGGTCGCAGCAGCCGACGTGCCCACAGGTCATGCACATCCGCAGGTGCACCCAGCTATCGCCCATTTGCAGGCATTCTTCGCACCCGCTGGCACTGGGCTTCACATCCCGGTTGATCTGCGATACGTGGGTGCAACTTGTCTGCATCGGATGACCCTCCTGCCCGGCCCAACTGGAGATTCCCGCTCTACGCCCCGTGTGGCCGAACCCAGACCCACTCTAAAACACTCGCATCAGCCCAAACCCGCCTACCACGAAGATCGCCGTCCCCACCAGGGTGGGGATGGCCGCCGTCCACAGGTAGCGCCACAGCGGCACGCGGTACACCCCGCCGATCACGCTGACCAGTTTGCCGCCGTAACCGGGGACCATCCGGCCAAAGATCAGGAACCAGACCGAATCGGCGGGGAAGCGGCCCAGGCCCAACGGCAGGTGCTCTTTGCGCGCCTCGAAGTCGGTTACATTGCTCAGGCTCGCGCCGATCCCGTACTCAATGGTAGCCGATACCATATTGCCCGCAAAGCCGATCAGCGTGCCCAGCAGTGGCCCGAACACTGCCCCGTTGATCATGCTGAGAGCTTCGGAGGGAATCGGCGAGACACCCAGCGCTGCGTAGAGTGCGATACTCGCCACCGGGGCCCAGATGCCGATATGTCGCATAAAGGTCTCCACCGTCGCGGGATGATCCGCAACGTAGGTGACGAGGGCGATGGACAGCGCAAATGCCAGCAGCACGATGACCAGCGTCTGCGCTTTCTTGGCATCCCATGATAAGCGCATGGTGACTTCATCCCCTGAACGGTGTGAACGCAAGCCTGACTCTCCCCCAGGTCGTATCCGGGCGATCCTCGCCGCCCGGACTATACTACGCAGCTACCCCGCGCAGGTAGCGCCCCCACTGGCAGCAGATTGGCGGAAGATACCATGTTTAGCGGCCTCCATCAACTAACACAGCTACGGCTCGATCTCCGCCACGGACTCCACGATCCGGCTGGGGCGATATGGGAACCGATCCACCATCGCCGCCTGCGTCACCCCGCTGAGCACCAGAACCGTCTCCATACCGCTCTCGATCCCCGCCACAATGTCGGTATCCATCCGGTCGCCGATCATCACCGCATTCTCCGAATGCGTCCCAAGTTGGCGCAGCGCCCAACGCATCATTTGCGGGTTGGGCTTGCCGACAAAGTACGCCTTGACCCCCGTCGCGGCGGCGATCATGGCCGCCACCGCCCCGCAGGCGGGCACGCTCCCCTGTTCTGCCGGGCCGGTTACATCAGGGTTGGTGGCGATAAAACGCGCCCCAGCGCTCACCAGCCGGATCGCGGTGGTGATGCTCTCAAAGCTGTAGGAGGCCGTCTCACCCAGCACCACGTAGTCTGGCTGGTGCTCGGTCAACTGGTAGCCGATCTCATGCAACGCCGTGGTCAAACCCGCCTCGCCGATCACGAAGGCCGATCCGCCAGGGCGTTGCTGGTGCAGGAAACGGGCTGTCGCCAGCGCGGACGTGAAGAGGCAGTCCGCCGGGATGTCCAGCCCCGCCGCCTTCAGTCGCGCCTCATGGTCACGGGGGGTGTAGCGCGAGTTGTTGGTCAACACCATGAAGGGTGCGCGTGCCTTCCGCAACCGCGCGATGAACTCCGGCGCGCCGGGGATTGGCACGCTGCCCGTTAGCAGTACGCCATCCATGTCGATCAGGTACGATTTGGGCATAACCTCAGACCTTTCCTCACACGAGGTGACTCACATCCACACCGTCCACCTTTATAACCTGAAGTACTTCCCCAGCTCCGGCTGCCATCCCCGCGCGTGATACTCCCCCGTCGTGATGTCCTGGACGTACTCCCCCCGCTGCTTCCCCGCCGCGATGTCCCGCAGCGCGCCGATCAGCACGTCCACTTCGTCGGTGGTGTTATACATCCCGAAGCTGATCCGCACCATGCCCGGCATCTCGCGCTTCTGCTTCGCCAGGATGTCGGCCCGCACCTGCCGAGCCTCCTCCTCCGACACGCCCAGCAGATGGATCAGGTACGGATGGGCGCAGAAACAGCCGTTCCGCACCCCGATCCCGTATTCCGTGCCCAGGATCGCCGCCACCAGGAAGTGCGACAGGTTGCCCAGCGTGAATGGGATCACCCCCAGCCGCGAGGCGGCCCGTGCCGGATCGGGGTCGCCGTAGACGCGCAGTCCGTCGATGGTGGGCAGCCGCTCCAGGGTGTAGGCGCTCAGTTCTGCCTCGTGGCGGGCGATGGCCTCCATCCCGATCCGCCGCAGTGCCTTGATCGCTGCCGCCAGCGCCACTGCCCCCACCACGTTGGGCGACCCCGCCTCGTCGCGGTCGGGCGCCCCGGCCCAGGCCACATCGGTGAGGGTCACGAAGTCGATGGTCCCCCCGCCCCGGTACTCCGGCTCGCCGCGCTCGAACGTGTCCCGCCGCCCGATCAGCGCCCCCGTCCCGAACGGCGCGTACATCTTGTGCGCCGAGATCGTCACGTAATCCAGGTGCGCGGGATCGTTCAGCGGCCCCATCTCGATGGCGCGGTGTGGCGCAAGTTGGGCCGCGTCGATGAGAATCTGCGCGCCCGCCATGTGCGCCTTGCGAGCCAGCCGATGGATGTCCGGCAGGTGGCCGGTGACGTTGGCTGCCCCGGTGACCGCCACCAGCTTCACCCGGCCCGCATACTTGGCGAGCAGCCGGTCGAAGTCATCCTCGTCCAGTCGTCCGATGGCATCCGCGCCGATGTGCTCGACGTGCGCGCGAGCACGCCAGGGCAAGTCGTTGCTGTGGTGATCCAACACCGAGACCAGAACCACGTCACCCGCCTCGAATGGGAAGCGGAACGAGAGCTTGTTGGTGGCCTCGGTGGTGTTTTTGCCGAAGATGACTGTGTGCTCGCGGGTATCCGCCCCAACGAACTCGGCGACGATCTCGCGGGCATCGTCGTAGGCTTGGGTCGCCACCCGGCTCTTGAACCCCGTGCCGCGATGCACCGATGAGTACCATTCCATGAAGGCATTGACCGTATCCAGCACGTCGCGCAGGGCGGGCGTGCTGGCGGCGTTGTCGAAGTTCACGTAGGGCCGCAGCGAGCCATCGAGCACTGGCACATGTCGGTCGATGCCGACGATCCGCTCACGCACTCCGGCGAGGTCGGCAGTGAGGGGTTGGGTAGTCGCCATGGAGGTCTCCTGGGATCAAAGGGCCTGTACAGGAAGCGAGGTCACATCTCCCCCGCCTAACCAGAATCCGTCTGGATTCCCTTGTGAGCGGGGTGCGTTATAGGGTGAGATCGGGCACGGCGAACAGGCCGCCCGCCGCGATGCTCAGCCCCGGCAGCAGGGAAGCGATAGTCCGTGTGTCGGATACGCCGTAGATATGAACCGTGCTCTCTCCCCGCACGTGCTGGTGCAGCTCCTGTTGGTCGGGGTACAGCACCCACACCTGTACCCGCGCCTGCGGAGCAGTTCTTCCTCGCTGACCCCCCATTCCAGTTGCAGCTCGAACTGCCATTTCTCCCCATCCCACACTACGCTGATGCCACAGTGCCTATTATAACAGCGAATGTTCTCTGTCCAGAGAGAACCGAACTCCGTTGTTGGCCATCCCTCCGATTTTGCCGTACACGGTAGATCAGGTATTTTAGAGGCGGCAACCAACTCACCGAAGCGTAGCGGGAGAAAGCAATGAGCGAGCAGAGGGGCGAGGATCAGACCATCGGGCAGAACGTGCGGGACTTCACGGTGCAGATTCGGCGCATAGTAGAGGGGGAGGTAGGGGAGGAGCAACACATCGTGGGCACGGGCTTCGTGGTGAGCACAGATGGCAAGATCGTCACCTGCGCTCACGTAGTGAGCAGTGCCCTGGGCATCCACCCTCGCCAGGCAGGGGACACGCCAGTGGGGGTGTACTTTCCCCAGCGCAACGTGGAGAAGGAACGCCGCAAACGCCGAGCAGTGGTGGCAGCCTGCTTCGAGCACACCGACGACGACGTGGTGCTGCTCCAACTCGCCGATGGCCCTTGCCCCCTCGCCCCCGATCAGATCGCCCGGCTTGGCGCCGCCGATGCCTCGGTGGGTCATCCCTTCCAAAGCTACGGCTACCGCCGCCTGGCCCACTACCTGGCAGGGCGTGCCGATGGCAAGATCCTGGGCGATGTGGAGCGCCCCCTCGACCGCACCGTCCTGGCCGACCCCATCGAACTGAAGTCCGGCGAGATCAACCTCGGCATGAGCGGCGCTGCCGTGCTCGACACCCGCCGCAACCTGGTGGTCGGCATCATCTCCGAAACCTGGTTCCCCGACCGCTCCGGTAAGGATAGCGAAACCGCCTGGGCTGTGGATGCCCGCGTCCTCAGCCTCGACCCCCTGCGCCTCCATCTGGAAGC
>DAOTYF010000133.1:0-4916 GCA_034434995.1 Anaerolineae bacterium | reverse complement strand
GAACAAGACAGCGGGGGCTGCCTGACCAGGCGGCCCCCCCTTGTCTATTGGACATTGGCACCGAACTATATATAATCCCCCCAACAGGCTCGGACATCATCGCCTCGTCCCGGCTGGTATGGGTTCAGTATCTCTTCGCACCCTCTCAGGAAGATAGCCAATGACCCCAGTCATCGAAGCACAGGGGATCACTAAACGCTTCCCCGGCGTACTGGCCAACGACCATGTGAACTTCACCCTGGAAAAGGGCGAGATACACGCGCTGCTGGGTGAGAATGGCGCGGGCAAATCCACGCTGATGAACATCCTCTACGGGCTGTATCACCAGGATGAGGGGACGATTCTGGTCAACGGCCAGCCTGTGCGCTTCCATGACCCGCGCGATGCGATCCGGCATGGCATTGGCATGGTGCACCAGCACTTCATGTTGGTGCCGGTGATGACTGTCGCCGAGAACATCATGCTGGGCGAGGAACAGACCGTCGGCAACGCCGCCCTCAGCGCGGGGCTGGCTGCGTTAGTGGGCGGGGGGCTAGCCGCGCTGCTGCTTGACTCTCCGGCGCTGAGGATAGGGGGGGCGATCTTCTGGGTGACCGTGGCAGGTCTCTTCCTACTCCTGCAGATACTCCACGCCCGTCCACCCCTGCGTGGTGCGTTGTTTGGTGCTCTGGCTGGCGCGATCCTCGGCAGCCTGTTCGAAGTAACCCTGCGGCTGGTTTCGCTGGCGACGCGGGGCCTGCCGCTGTGGCCCCCCATCGGCATAGCACTGGGCGCGCTGGCGAATCTGCGCTGGATGGACAAGCGCACCGTCTCGCGGCGAATCAAGGAGCTATCCGCCGAGTTTGGCCTGGATGTAGACCCTGCGGCTTATGTGAGCGACCTCCCGGTGGGTGCGCAGCAGCGCGTCGAAATCATCAAGGCGCTCTACCGCAATGCCAGCGTCTTGATCCTGGATGAGCCAACCGCCGTCCTAACCCCTCAGGAGGTTGACGATCTGTTCCGGGTCATGCGCCGTCTGGCTGATGGTGGTGTATCTATCATCTTCATCACCCACAAACTGGGGGAGGTGCTGGCGATTGCCGACCGGATCACCGTCCTGCGGCGCGGGGAGTTGATCGGCACGACCACCCCTGCAGAAGCAACACGCGAGTCGCTGGCCCGGATGATGGTGGGGCGCGAAGTGCTGCTGCAAGTTCGCAAAGAGGAGGCCCATCCCGGTGAGGTCATCTTGTCGGTCCGCGACCTGGAGATCGATGACGACCGCCACCATCGCGCGGTGAAGGGCGTTTCCTTTTCTGTCCGCTCCGGCGAGATCGTAGGCATTGCCGGTGTGCAGGGCAACGGCCAGAAAGAGCTGGTAGAGGCGCTGACCCGCCTGCGCGAGGTGCGCTCCGGGCAGATTATGATGCTGGGAGAGGAGATCACTCACCAGACCCCACGCCGGGCCACCAGCCTCGGCAGCGCCCACATCCCAGAGGATCGACACAAACACGGGTTGGTCCTGACGTACCCGGTGGCGGACAACCTGATCCTGGCTGACTATTTCCGCCCCCCATTCAGCCACGGCATCATCCTGGATGAACCTCGCATTGCTGACTATGCGAGCCGTCTGATGAACGACTTCGATATCCGGGCACCCAGCATCTTCACCCCTGCGGAAAGCCTGTCGGGCGGCAACCAGCAGAAGGTCATCGTCGCCCGCGAGCTTTCCCGCCAGCCCAAACTGCTGATCGCCAACCAGCCAACACGGGGCCTGGATGTGGGGTCCATCGAATTCATCCATACCCAGATCGTGGCCGCCCGCGATGCTGGGGCGGGCGTCCTGCTTGTCTCCGCCGAGCTGGACGAGGTGATGTCGCTCTCCGACCGCATCCTGGTCATGTACCAGGGCCGGATCATGGCAGAGATGCCCGCAGCCGGCGCGACCCGCGAAAGGTTAGGGTTACTTATGGCTGGCATTGAGGTAGAGAGCCAGCCTGCGCTGGCTGCTTCTTAAGCGTTTCACGGAAAGTCTTTCCAGAAGGACTTTCCGTGAAACCGGCGGTTTGGCCGAAAATCCTTTCGGCCAAACACTTAATCTCGCCCGCTTAGATCCAGAGGATAGGTGTACATGGCCACTCAAGCAATCACCAGGGTCACCGGCTTCCGGCCAAGTGTGGTGCAGGGGGTGATCGGCGCGATTCTCTTGCTGGCAACCCTTGCTCCGATGCTGGCGCAGGGCTTCAACCCCCTGCGCCTGGTGACTCTTGCCATCCTGATGGCTGCCTGGGCGGTCTGGGTATGGCGCCGGCCAGCCGGCGGTCAGGGATTGATCGTGCCCCTGCTGGCCGTCTTCACCGCCTTTTTCGTGGGTGCGATCACCATCGCGCTGGCCGCTGGTCAGAATGTGGCATTTGGGGATCGCATCGTGCTGGCTGTGCGTGGCTACGCGGCGATGGTCGATGGCGCCTTTATCAAGCCCCATGCGCTGACCAATACGCTGGTCGCTGCAACCCCTCTGCTCCTGACAGGATTGGCAGTCGCCGTCGGTTTTCGTTCAGGCGTCTTCAACATCGGCGCGGAAGGCCAGTTCATGATCGGCGCGGTATGCGGGACCTTTGTCGGCTACGCTATTCAGCTCCCCCCGGTGCTGCACGCCATCATGTGCATGCTGGTCGGGATGCTAGGGGGCGCGCTATGGGCAACCATACCGGGCATTCTGAAGGCCAAGCTAGGCGCACATGAGGTCATCAACACCATCATGATGAACTTCATTGCGATCCAGCTCGTGGACTGGTTGGTGAATGGGCCAATGCGCGACACTCGGAGCGGCTCCAGCACCATCCGAACGCCGTTCATCCATCCGGGCGCTTATATCCCTCAGTTCAGCGAATTGCTTCCGGGCCTATTTGGGCGTTCCGACCGCTTGCACCTTGGCTTCGTTCTGGCGCTCCTGATCGCGCTCGCCATGTGGTGGCTATTGTGGAAGACGACGCTGGGTTTTGAGCTTCGCACCGCAGGCTCCAACCTGGACGCGGCGCGCTACGCGGGCATCCGCGCAGACCGGACGATCATCCTGGCTATGGCCCTCTCTGGGGCTTTGGCCGGGCTGGCCGGGATCATCGAGGTTCAGGCCGTCAACCGCTACCTGCCCGCCTTCTTCCAGGCGGGCTACGGCTTCGACGCCATCGCCGTCTCGCTGCTGGGCCAGAATCACCCGATTGCCATTCTCCCGGCAGCGCTGTTGTTCGGCGCGCTCCGCACTGGCTCAGATGTGCTCCAGATCCGGACAGGCGTTTCGCGGCATATGGTCTCGATCATCCAGGCATTGATCCTGCTGTTCGTGGCGGCCCCCGCCATGATCCGCTGGATGTACCGGCTGCGCACCGAGAAAGCCATCGTTGCAGAAGCGCCACAGACGAGCGCAGGGGAGGTACAGTAGATGAACATTGGCGAAATCACGGGTATTCTGCACGCGGCGCTGATCGCCGCGGCTCCCATCGCTCTGGGCGCATACAGCGGCGTGTTCTGCGAGCGGGCCGGCGTCTTTAACATCGGGATCGAAGGGATGATGCTCACCTCGGCGCTGACCAGCCAGCTCATCGCCCAGTACGTGGGTAGCAGTTGGGTCGGCACGCCGCTTGAACCTTACGCGCTACCGCTGGCCGCGCTGGTGGGCATCCTGACCGGCATGGTTCTCGGCGCGCTCCACGCTCTCATGTCGATCCGTTTCCGGGTGGATCAGATCATCAGTGGGATGGTGATCAATATTGGAGCCATTGGCTTCACTGGCGCGATGTACAACGTCTTCCTGGCTGGTGGGATCGCCGGTGGTGTACCGGTCAGCGCTGGCACCTTCCCGGTGATCCGCATCCCGGTGCTGCGCGATATTCCGGTGCTTGGCCCTGTGCTGTTCGAAAACCAGCCTGTCGTCTACGCGATGCTCGTACTGACACTGGTGACCCACTACGTACTGTTCTACACGCCCTGGGGTCTGCGAACGCGGGCGGTTGGTGAGCACCCGCGCGCAGCCGACACGCTTGGCGTGGACGTGAACCGGATGCGTTACCTCAACGTGATCCTCGGCAGCGGGCTGGCTGGGCTGGCCGGGACGTGGTTCACCCTCGAGTGGGTCGGCGTGTTTAACCTGCTGATGACGGGTGGGCGCGGGTTCATCGCTCTGGCGGCCATGATCTTCGGCAAGTGGACGCCCTTCGGCGCCTTCCTGGCCGCGCTGATCTTCGGTCTGGCTCAGGCGCTCCAGATCAAGATTCAGGTGTCCGGCTCGACCATCCCCTTTCAATTCCTGGTGATGGCCCCCTACATCCTGACCATGCTGGTGCTGGCCGGGTTTGTCGGGCGGGCCGTTGGCCCTGCGGCTGGCGGCAAGGTTTACGAGAAGTAGCCCATCGCGCTACCCAGAATCAGGGAGGCCCCGCTCCGCTTGGAGCAGGGCCTCTGTGATCGGAGCGCCTAACCGCCCACCGAGAGCAGATAACCGTCTAACGCCTGCCGGAACTCCCCCTCCGAGACGTAACCAAACCAACGCATGACTTCCGTCCCGTCGGCAGCCACCAGGACGAACAAAGGCTGAGAGCTAAACCCATACCGCGTCTTGACCGGCTGCGTGGCTGGATCATCGATGTTGAGGTATACGAAATCAATCCGACCCCAGTACTGTGCTTCGAGCCCATGAACCATGGGCTTCATCGCCTGGCAGGTTCCTCACCAATAGGCGAAGAATTCGATCAGTTGGGGTTTGCCAGTCGCCCCAACCTGCAAGGGGGAGTCCTCACGGAAGCCCTCGCTGACGCCTGCTGGGGCCGCTGGGCGCGGCGGGAATGCTGGCATCGCCTCAGGCGACTGTTGCGGGGAAAGCGCTGTCCGCTCAGGCAAACCCTGGGTGGGGAGTTGGCTGCTGGGGGGAGGGGCTGTAG
>DAOTYF010000132.1:0-16009 GCA_034434995.1 Anaerolineae bacterium | reverse complement strand
GCCCCCGGCGCCCGCCCTCTGATTGTGCCCATTGATCTGGCTCTGGTCGGCTTGTGGCTGCTGATGCAGATCGTGCTGTGGTTCACCGTCGCCAGCACGTGGGGGTCAGCCACGGCCTGGCGGGGGCTGGGTCTGGGCCTGATCGTCCTGAGCCTGGCATCCGCCATCGGCCAGAGCGGAGCACTGGCCTTCAACCGCGCCAGCAGCCCGTATGAGTTATTCAACCCTGCTCCCGCCCAGCCGGGGCTTGAGGCGCTCGTGAGCACAGCCGAAGATATAAGCGAGCTTGCCACAGGCTACCCGCATGATGCCGCTATCACCGTTCAGGCCCCCCCGGACAGAGCGCTGGCCTGGGCGCTGCGCGACTTTGAGCATACCCGGTTCGTCCCTTATGCCAATCCAACGGTGGATAGCGTTATGGTGATCACACCCGCCGAAGGCGCTGACCCGGCGCTGGGATCGGCATACGTAGGCCAGGATTTTGTGATCACGCGCCGCTGGAGCCCACGCGGCATGGCATGGGCCGATTTTATCCACTGGCTGCTCTACCGCTCCTCCCGCACCCCGACCTCTGACGAGCGCGTGATCCTATGGGTACGCGAAGATATATATCGTCTTGTCCCTGCCGGGGGTGAGCTACCGTGATGCCTCTAAGCGTTTTACGAAAATTCTTTCGGCCAAACACCTAGCCCAACCAGCTTGGCAGGAACAGGATGCGATCTCGTCCCAGAGTGAAGAAGAGCGTGGGTGAGGTTAACCCTCTCACCCCGTGTATAATCCTGATGTAATGTACCCGCAGGTGATTTGCTAATCGTGTCAGCCTCAACCCTTCCCCCCGACACGTCGCTTGATGCCCTGATCGACCGCGCCCGGCGCGGTGACCAGGCAGCGTGCGCTGCGATTTACCAGCGCTTCGTGCGGGCGACTTACCGGTTGGCATACGGGGTGCTCTTGGATCAACAGGATGCGGAGGAAGTCGTTCAGGATGCATTCGCCTACGCCCTGCGCAACCTCGACCGCTTCGACCCGGAGCGTTCGGCCTTCCGCACTTGGCTGTATACCATCACCATGAGCCGCTGCCGCAACAAGCGCCGCCGCCGCTGGCTCCCCACTATCCACCTCACCGAGATAGCGGAATGGCTACCCGGCATGGATGCGCTGCCAGAGCAGGTGATCGAGCAACGCGGCGCCCGCGATGCAGTGATGGAGGCGCTGCGCGCACTCTCCCCCAAGCTGCGCGAAGCCGTTGTGCTGCGCTATTTTGACGGCCTCAGCTACCGTGAGATGGCCGCAGTGCTCGGCTGCCCCCAGAAGACCGCTGAATCGCGGGTGCGGCTAGCGCACGATACTCTCTTTCGCCTGTTAGCGGACCAGCGTGAGGCGCTGCTGGAAGGAGCCTTCGGACATGACACGGCACGTTGAGCGCGATCTGACCGCTTACGTCGAAGGGCAGCTCAGCCCCCGGCGCACCTGGCGCGTGCGCCAGCACATCAACCACTGCCCTGCCTGCCGCGCCAAGCTGGCCCAGCACGAGCGCCTCGCCGCTGATCTGCGTCTTGCTTTGCAGCAGGGCATGCCCCTCCGCCAGCATCAGATCGAGCACTGGTGGCAGCAGATTGCCGCGGCGCCGCCTCCGACCCCGTCTTCGCAACGATGGCTAGCCTCGGCCTTCGCGCCCCTGCTGCTAAGCCTGCTGATCCTCGTGCTCCCCATCGTGGGCGGCTTCAGGCAGGCGCATGTCAGCGCTGCGACATCCATCACCGCCCTTTCCCCCATCGCCGATACCACCATCCTCCCGCCGGTTGAGGCTATGGCGAGCTATGGGTTGCCAGTGAATACAGCGCCTGCTGTTTCGTCGACCGCCAGCGCGATCCCGGTGGCTATTCTCCATTCCATCGCCACGCCCGCCCCGGCTCCCCGTGCCCCATAGCCCGCTGATGCCAACCGCTAATGACCCTGAGGAACAGCCATGTCTCTTCGCCAGGAATCCCTACCCGCTGCTTCACTACCGCGCCCTCTCGCCGCGCTCGAAGGCTACCTGACTCGCTTGCTGGTGCTGGACGGCGAAAAGGTGGCTTATGCTGCGATCTTCGCGCTGGCTGTGCTGACCCGCTTCTGGGACCTCGGCGCCCGTGTGATGAGCCACGATGAGAGCCTGCACACCCGTTACTCTTGGAATCTCTTCCACGGGGATGGGTTTGCCCACACCCCACTGATGCATGGGCCGCTGCTGTTCCATATGACCGCTCTGAGCTATCTGTTGTTCGGCGATAACGACTTCACGGCCCGCATTTATCCTGCCGTCGTGGGAATCATCGTCGTCATGCTCCCGATCTTCGCCCGCCGGTGGCTTGGCAGGACCGGAGCTATTGCCGCATCCGTCGGCTTCTTGATCTCGCCCCTGATCCTGTACTACTCGCGCTACATCCGTGAGGACATGCCTGCCCTGCTCGGTGCGCTGATCATGGCCATCTCGATCTGGCGCTACATCGAACAGCGGCGTTTCCGTGCACTGCTGTGGTTGACGTTCGGGTTTGCCATCCTGTACGCCACCAAAGAAGTGTCCTTCATCTATGTTGCCATCTTCGGCAGCTTCCTAACCCTCTACTTCGTGACGCGGATGCTCGATGCAGAATGGAGCAACCGCACTGCCCGCCTCGTCTTCGCTATCTCGGTCCTGGCGACCCTGCTCCTGGTACTTGCATTCCTCGGCCTGCTGGTAGCAAAGGAAATGGGCTTGGCTACGCCCGTTTCCGGGACTATCACAGCACCCCCCCTCGAACCGACACTCACTGCCTCCGAAGCCCCAATCGCACGACCACGCACATCGCTTGACCTCCCAATCGGGGTGGTTGGGGCGGCAATTGGGGTGTCCGTCATGGTGGTCACCATATCCGGCTTGGTTGGGCAGTGGCGCAATCTGCGCCGCTTCCCGGAGCTGGACGTGATGATCGTCCTGGGCACATTGATCCTGCCTATGCTGACCCCGTTCGTGATCCACCTCTTCGGCTTCAACCCGATGGACGAAACCCCACGCGGGATCCAGATCAGCTTAGCATTTACAGCCCCTATGGTGTTACTTAGCGTTGCCGTCGGCCTGGCCTGGGGGCTGAAGCCGCCCGCACCGCGCAAGGTGCTGATGCCGGCATCAACGCTGACTGCCCGTGATCTCGACGCTGCGGAGCCTCCACCAGGCGGTTCCGACCGCGTCCTGGTGGAAGTTCAGCCCGATCTGATCGACTGGCTGCAGGCGCTCCTTTCGAGCCGCTGGTGGGCTATCGGCGCGCTCTTCTGGTTGTTTTTCTTCTTCTTCTTCACCACCATGTTCACGAATGGGGCGGGGCTGGGCACCGGCATCATTGGCTCGCTTGCCTACTGGCTGGAGCAGCAGGAAGTCCGGCGCGGCAATCAGCCCTGGTACTATTACATTCTGGTGATGTTGCCGATCTACGAGTTCCTGCCTGTGATTCTCTCTGCTGCGGCAGGGGTGATCGGCCTGCGCCGTTGGTTGGGTGGGCCAGATCGCCCTTCACCCAGCGCATCGAGCGCAGGCGGGTCGGGCGAGGCGGAAGAGACCCCCTACCCTCGCCGCCACGTCTTGGACCTGGACGCGCCAGTTGCCTTCCCCGTGCTGCTGTTCACCGGTTACTGGGCGGTGCTGAATATCGTCGCTTACAGCATCGCCGGGGAGAAGATGCCCTGGCTGACCACCCATCTCACGGCCCCCCTGATCCTGATCGGCGGCTGGGTTGTGGGTCGGCTGATCGACCACATAGACTGGCAGGCGCTGACCCGTCACTATGCATGGATGATCCTGATCTTGCTGCCAGTGTTCGCCCTATCGTTCCTCCGAGTGACCGCCCCGCTATGCACCGTCGGGCTGAATCAGCAGCCGGCTGAGCCTGCCGACCAGACGACCTACCAAGCTCTGCTGCCAGAACCGACCGTTGGGCAGGTTCTGGTTGGCATTCTGCGCCTGCCCTGTCATTCCATCATCCCGCCGCGCTACCAGCAGGGCATCTTTGCCAGCCCCACGCTCTCCGATCAATACGCCACCTATGCCTGGCTGACCGCACTGATTGTTCTCATCGCGACTGTGGCGATGATGATCACGTTTGGGCGGGGCCTCCGCTTTGAGCAGATCCACCGCTTGGCTGCCCTGTGGCTGGTAGCTTGGCTGACCATTTTGACCGCACGGGCAGCCTGGCTGGCAGCATATATCAACTATGACAACGCCAAGGAATACCTCGTCTATGCGCACTCTGCCGGGGCAGTGAAGGAAGTTCTGGGCCAGATCGAGGAGATCTCGCTCAAGACGACCGATGGCTATGGGCTGCGCGTGGCATACGACAATCGCGTGTCGTGGCCTTACACCTGGTATCTGCGCAATTATGAGAATGCCATCTACTACGAAAACCAACCCTCGCGCGGTCTGATTGGAGACGCGCCGGTCATCTTGGCCGGGCCGGATAACTGGAGCAAGGTGGAGCCGCTGCTCGGTGACCGCTACTACACCTTCGAATATATCCGCATGTGGTGGCCGATGCAGGACTACTTCGACTTGGATCGCCAGGACTTCATCAACTTTGCTACCGACCCCGCTCTCCAGCGCGGCGTCTGGGAGATTTTCTATCGCCGCGACTATGATGCCTACGCTGATGCCGTCCAGCGCTACCGGGGCACCCGCCCCAATTTCGAGCTGAGCGCGTGGCCCGTTGCTGAGCGGATGCGGTTCTACATTCGCAAGGACGTGTTTGCCCAGGTATGGGATTACGGCGTGGCCGCCAGTGAGATCGCCCGCGCCACCGACCCCTACGCTGAGGGCGAGCGGCAGATGACCCCCTCCCTGACCTTTGGGGCCGGAATCCTCAACCGTCCGCATGGCCTCTCCATCGGGCCGGACAGCCTGTTGTACGTAGCCGACAGCGGGAACCACCGCATCGTGGTATTCAGCCCCGAGGGGGCGTTCATCAATTCATTTGGCACCTATGGCCTTGCCCCTCAGCCGGATGTGCTCAACGAACCCTGGGATGTGACGGTGGCCCTTGATGGCACGGTCTACGTGGCAGATACCTGGAACCACCGTATTGTGCAGTACACTTCCCAGGGTGAGTATGTTCGCAACTGGGGCTTTGAGGCCCCAGCCCAGGACGAACCAATCGGCTTCTGGGGGCCGCGGGGCATTACGGTTGATCAACAGGGTAACCTTTACTTGGCCGATACGGGCAACAAGCGCATCCAGGTTTTTGACCCTCAGGGTTTCTTCGTCCGGCGGATCGGTTCGGGCGGTAGCCAGGAGGGCCAGCTCGATGAGCCAGTCGGCCTTGCCATCGGCCCCGACGGCCTACTGTATGTAGCCGATACCTGGAATCAGCGCATCTCGGTCTTCACCACCCAGGGCAGCTTCGTGCGGCAGTGGTATGTGGATGCCTGGTTCGCTCAGACCAACGAACGCCCCTTTCTGGATGTGGATGCTCAGGGGAAAGTCTACGTCACCGATCCCGAAGCCTTCCGCGTGCTCATCTTCAGCAGCACCGGGGAATATCTCTATAGCTTCGGCGACTTCGCTACCCTGGGCCTGGCCGGTGCGGTAGCGGTGGATAATAGGGGTCATCTCTTTGTAGTGGACACAGCCAACGGGACAGTCCAGCGCTACGACCTCACCGATCCAGGCACAGAAGGCCAGCAGCGCTGACAAGCGCCTCAGGAGGGGCCGGCAGCCCTCTGCCCCCCGCTCCCGCCGAGCGAACTCCCTATACCCCTCTGGCATAGAATCGGGTAGAATGATCCCAGTGGGGGGGAGGCTGCTATGTCAGGGAAGCTGATCCTAGTGGTGGATGATGATGATGCCACCCAACTCCTGATGAGGCGCTATCTTCAGGCGCTGGGACTCATTGCCCTGACCGCTGGGAACGGTGAGCAGGCGCTGGAGTTGCTCCACCAGTACCCTGGCGAGGTCAGATTGGTGCTGGTGGACCTCGCCATGCCGCACATGAACGGCTTCGAGTTGGCCGAGATCATTCGCGCCGACCCCGCCCTGGCGGACTTGCCGCTCGTTGCGCTGACGGCCCGCGTTGGCCCGGAGATAGATGCCCGCGCCATCCAGGCCGGGATCAACCAGATCATCCGGAAACCCTTCGAACCAGCCCGTCTGCGGGCCTTACTGACCGAACTATCCCTTCTGGCCTAAGCGTTTGGCGCAAAGCATTTCGGCCAAACACAGAGCTGCTGTCTGCCATACACAACTCAGCCCGCCGGACAGCGGGCTGAGCGCAACATGCCGATCATCTGGCCGTGCTACTCTGGCCGCAGACGGTCCGCTAATGCCCGTAACTTCCGCACATTGCCGTGTGGTGTGGTAACGAGCATTACACACCCCGTGCCCAGAATCCAGCGACGGCCACCTGTCTGCGCAAACGCCTGACGGGCTTGCTCCAACGCGCGCGTGGGATCATCCGCGTGAAGCGCATCTCGGTCAACCCCACCGCTAGCCGCACCCTTAATCCGCCTCAACCCAGCCTCCAGGCTGGGGGGCGACTCCCGATCGTGCCAGTTGACAACTTGCACAGGATAGTCCGCGACCATGCCGAACATCGCGTGCGGCCCGTGAATGTGCAGGATATTGAGCCACAGATCGGCGGCAGCGTTCAGGATTTGCAGGTCGTATGGCTTGCCAAAGACCTGGTACTCCGCCTCGCTCATGGAAAGATAGTTGGCGTGCTGAACCGCGTAATAGATGCCCGCGATCCCCTGGCTCTTGGCCTCATGAATGAATCGGAGAGTGGTATCCGCGATCGTCTCCAGGGCGTGGTGCACCTGGCCTGCGTTCTGGCGCATGTGCAGCAACAGCGTTTCCTCCCCGGCCAGGTTTTTAGCTTGGGCCAGAGGGCTGAAGATCGTCTGGATGAAGGGCACTTTCTCGCCTAGCTTCTTCCTAAGCACCTCGAGGCAGCGCAGTTGCTCACCCAGCGCACCCTCGGCAGGCTCTAGCACTTTCAGAGTCAGCCAGTCTTCTGGCCCCCGTATCACGCGATGGATATAAGTTCGCGTGCCCTCCGTGTTCCCCTCCCAGCGATCCTCGACGCCCCAATCACGAACGCAAAAGCTGCTCGCTGGGCTGACTTTAACAAAGTCCCAGTCGAATTCGCGCTGGAAGGCCAGGTGCGCTTCGGCCAGGTCTTCGCCACGCTGGTCATCGCCGGGGAAGTGCCGCCACACTGCAACAGCGACCCGATCCACCGACTCGCCTCGAATGGTCGCCTCTAAGCGCTGGCGTTTATCCATTTCAGTTAATGATGCGATCAGGAACCGCGATAACGGCGGAACAGCACCTCGACCTGATGCTGGACGGTGACCATATAGCTGCGATCGTCGCTCTCCGCCGCCAGACGATGGGCCTGCTCCAGCACTTCCAATGCTTCCCGCTGCTGGCCGTTGCCCAGCAGCGCCAGGCCCAGCCCATACAGGGCGTTCACATCGTTCTGATCGAGGCTGAGGGCCTGCCTGAACTGCTGCACTGCCTGAGGATATTCACCGGCCCGTTCATAGCTCCATGCCAGATTGGTCAGCACCCGGATATCGTAGGGGTTCTGGCGCACAAGCTCGTGGTACCGATCTATTGACTTCTGCCACTCTGCGACGTGGCTGCGAGATCCAGAGAGTGCCATGTGTGATGCTCCTGAGGGATGCCGCGCATCATGGTAGGCGCAGACGCGCAACGGCAATTATACATGGCAAGGTCATCCGACCCCAAATTGCGGGCTGGATTCGCTGTGGACACAGGGGGTCCGGTTTAGCGAGGTGCTCTCCCGGGCGGAAGGGCTTGGCTGGGGTTCAGCATCAGGCGAAGAGCCAGCAGGGCTAGCCCCGGCTTACGGAGCAACGCCCTAGCAAAGACCCGTCCCAGCGCATCCTGACGCTTCGCCGGGGGGAGGCGCGTGATCAGGCGTAGCGGTTCCAGTCTGTTGAGGGGCCGAGCGGCTGGGTCAAATAGCATCGCCACCAGAGCTTCTGAGTCGAGCTTGGGAAGCTCCTCCCGCCAGATGGCAACATCCTCTTCGCGCCGCCGTGTCACCAGCGCCTCGTAGAAATACTCCCGAAACTCCTGATTTAGCCCTGCTTTGCCCCTGCTGGCAGACAGGAGCACTCCCGGGAGCATATGGAGCATCGCCTGGGTGGCTTCGGCGCTGGGATCCGTCGCCAGGATGTCAATGGTTGCCATCATCACCTGCTGATCGAACCGGTCGGGAGTCTCGATCACATTACGCAGCACCTCCAGCAGCCGCTTGGTGCGGTCATAGGAGGGCCGCCGCGACAGGGCGGACAGGGCCATCCGGTGGACTTCCGGTCGCTGGGCAGGATTCAGCAGCAGATTGGAGAGGGTTTGGGAATCGAGGCCATCATACGAAGCTTGGTCTCTCATGGCGTTACTGTGCCCAGGGCCGTCTCCCCATCAGGCGCTCTGATGGAGAGCGGGGTTCAGTATCAAGGACGCGCAGCGTTTCTTCCAGCAGCTCGATCTGAAACCGTTTGCCTGCCTTCTTGGCCCGCTGCCAGTGCTGGGCCAACACATTGACCCCCTCCTCAAGCTGAGCCTGATCCGCCGACTGACTCAGCAGGCTGGTAGCCTGATGCGCGGCATCGGGATCACCCTTCGTATGCACGATCCCCACAATAATGGAGATCAGCGCTTTCGTCCGCTGTGGCTCCGGCAATCTGTTGACCAATGTCAGCGGCTCGAGGGCTTCCAGGGAGCCTGCCGCCGGGTCCAGCAGCGCCGCAACCAGCGTCCTGGCTTCCAGGCGGGGAAGCATCTCCTGCCACACCGCGATATCGTCATCGCGCTGCCGGGTCATCAGCGCCTGGTAAAAGTACTCCCGGAACTCCGGCTTGAGTCCATCCCGGCTGGCATCGACGGCCATCTCAAGCATGTCCGGCAGCAGGCTGATCATCATCTCGGTGGCTTCCGCCTCCGGATCGGTCGCCAGAATGTCGATGACGGACATCATCACATCTTGATCGTACCGGTCTGGGTGGCGCATCACACTGCGGATGATCTGCGCGGCGATCTGGCTGCGCTGGTAGGCGCTGCGCCGCGCTAGCGCCGAGAGCGCCCCACGATGCACATCGGGAGGCTGATCGGCATTCAGCAGGAGGTTGGTCAGGGCCGGTGTATCCAGCATATCGTACGTTGATCGCTGGTCCATGTGACAACCCCATCATTGGCGCACCAAAGCCTGATGCGATCATCCTAGCATGGCTTGGCTTTCTGGGCAACCTAATAGGCTTTTTTCATCCTCATTGCGTTGGTATAAACAGGACTGCATCCAGCACCACATCGCGGGTCGCTGTTGCTTCACCCGTCACATTGTCGATCAGCACATACTGCAATTCATCCGGCGCAAAATAGTACCTGCCGAGCGGCACCCACTGATCGGCAGATGCGGCCTGGTTCACCACCACCGGATCGCTCAACTGCCCGGCATGGAACACCCGATAGGCAGCGCTAGCTGTCGCAGAGCCGCTGGCCGGGATATATACGTACACATCGTAGAAGCCGCCCCCCGGAGTCGTGAAGTTCCACTGCGCGCTGAAGGTCGCCTTTGAGCGCTGGTTCTTGACGTACGAATGTTGGCCATCATGACCACCCGCGCTGAGGGCAGGCCCTGGGAAGCCATCCCACGTGAATCCCTTGGGATCAGTCTCCTCGCTCACGATCCCCGCCTCCAGCGGCGGCGGAGCGCCAACAGGGGTTGGCGTCCGTCCAGGGGTTCCCACGATGCTGGGCTGCGTTGGTGCGCGAGTCGGGGTTGGCCCACTGGAGGAACTTCCGCCGCCACCGCCACCGGTTGAGCCGCCGGGGGTAGAGGTTCCCGGTGTCCCCGTGATCGTCCCGGTCGGCGTGGGAGTAGGAAGCTCAAAGTCAGGGTAATACCCTGCCTGGATCGCTGCCCTGCCGATGTCCTCATAGAACTCGACGACGATCCGATGCTGGCCTGCGGTCATCTCACGCTCCACTGAAGTCCAGTGAAACTGCCGATGCACCCACTCGTTGATGATCAGGACGCCGTCCACATACATCCGCACGCCGTCATCCGACCGAGCAGCAAAGATATAGGTGCCGGTGAGGAAGGTATCGGTGCGCGTCCAGCGAATGGAGAAGTGATCAGCAGGCCAGCCAAAAATAGGGAGCGGTGGTGCGTCTCCCCAGTCAAACGTGATGACTGGATCGATCTGCGTGCGCGACGGCCCCGACAGATTCTGACTGCGGTAATATTGTCCCGTCCAGCCAACGGTTGCCGCTGCCTGGCTTTGCCAGGGAATCAGGAGAGCGGCCAACATGAGCAACAAGAGGATGATCCCGGCCAGGGTTCTCTTTTTCATCCGCCGACTCCCAGCAGGCTATCCAAACGCAACGGCTTGCTCTGCAAACCCACCACCAGTTTAGACGTTCCTCCGCTCCATCGCAAGCTGAGGCATACCCTCCCTATGTCTGGTTCAAACAACCCAACAAAAAAACAGCCCCGGTTTTTGGCCGGGGCTGCTTGTGGGCTGCCCTGGGCTATTGCTCCGCGCTGAAGGTGAACTTCACTGCGTCGAACAGCACCCACGTTGTGTCTGCTGCCTCGAAGGTCACATCATTGAGATACACGTACTGATTCGCTCCGCTGTTGAACCAGTAATTGCCCAGCCAGATCCACGACCCGCCGTGAGCGCGCTGGTTCACCGTGATGACCGGGCCAAGCTGCCCGGAATGAAACACGCGGTAACGAGCATTGGTGGTGGCGTTCCCATGCGGTGGAACCCACACGTACACATCCCAGTACCCTGAGCGTGAAAGAGCAGGGTTCCAACGTGCCCACAGCCGTGTGGTGAACGCGCTATTGCTGGCAAACAAGTACAGGTTATCCAGCAGCCCGCCAAACCCGTAGCCAAATTCGTTGGAGCCTGCCCATGTGAAGGCCCGAGTGTTGGCATCGACCACCACCCCGCCGGACGGAGGAGTGGCTGGCACGCCCGAACCACCCGCAGCCTGACCACCGCTGGGCTGCCCGCCCCCACCCTGACCGCTGGTGGGTTGGCCGGGCGCGCCGCCAGTGGTCGAAGGCATCCCCGCAGGTCGGAAGTTGCGGTCAGACGCGGATGGGGCATCGGTCGTCGGCTCAAATCGCGCCTCCACCTTGTTCGTCCCAAATGCCTCGTAGTATTCAACCACGATCTGGTACGTTCCTGCCGGGATCGGCAGCACCCGCGCCGTGTAGTACGTCGCCGACCGGTCGTGCCACTCGTCGATGATCAGTTGCCCGTTCAGATACATCCGCGACCCATCGTCCGAGTTCAGCATGAACTTGATGTTGCCGCCGCTGAAACGGTGCCAGGTGGTGAAGCGGGCCGACCACTCGTCATCGGGCACGCCATTCTGCGGGCCAAAACCCCATAGCCAGTCCATGTTCAGGTAGGTGCCAGGTATGGTCTCGCTGAACGTGATCGGCCCCTGAAGGTTGCGGTTGGAGTAGTAATCGGCACGCCATACATCCAACGTGCCGGGCGCCGGGACACCAGGGAGAGGTTCTCCGCTCGGCACCACACCACTGCCAGCCGGTGAGGTCGAGGTGGGGACGGTTGGAAAGGACGTGGACGGCATGGGAGCAGGTCGGAAGTTGCGGTCAGGCGCGGATGGGGCATCGGTCGTCGGCTCAAATCGCGCCTCCACCTTGTTCGTCCCAAATGCCTCGTAGTATTCCACCGTGATCAGGTACGTCCCTGCCGGGATTGGAAGCACCCGTGCCGTGTAGTACGTCGCCGACCGGTCGTGCCACTCGTCGATGATCAGTTGCCCGTTCAGATACATCCGCGACCCATCGTCCGAGTTCAGCATAAACTTGACGTTGCCACTCGTAAACCGCACAAGAGTGGTAAAGCGCGCTGACCACTCGTCATCGGGCACGCCATTCTGCGGGCCAAAGCCCCATAGCCAGTCCATGTTCAGGTAAGGCCCCGGAACCGTCTCAGTGAAGATCACCGGCCCGGTCAGGTCGCGTGTGGCGTAGTATTGGGCAAACCATACCCCTTGCTGCACCTGGGCTGCTGCCTGTCCCGCTGGGAAGATGGCCGTCGCTACCAGCACAGCGATGGCGGCAAGCAGGCCTAATCTCAACTGCCGCTTCCAACGACGCATTGTGCTCACCTCCTGACAGCCGCCCGCAGATAGCCGGCGACCGCTGCTGATGCTCTTTGTATGAATAGGGTGGCCTCCACCGCCTAGTTTATTACGGACTACACAGATGGGTCAAGTGGGGCAAGGCAACGGCCTGCTCCCGGTAAGAAATGTACAAGTAGGATAGGGGGTTCACCCATGACATCCGTATGGGGAATCTGAGAAAAACATCACCGCATTCCGCCATCCCCGTTTCGGGAAAACCCAGCTAGAGGGTATAATGGGCACAGTTCAGGAACGTTCTTAACCTTTGCTGATCACCCCCTAGCACGGAGATGATCAGCCGCTCGATCCTTCAACCTCTCGATTTTCTATCCTCCCACTTGAAAGCGCAGCGTTCGCAGGAGTCAGTATCACATATGAGCATAAGCCACTTAGCCCAGACAATCGGAGAGTCGGCAACCTTAAAACTCAACGAGGAAGCCGCCAACCTGCGGGCCAGAGGCGAACCGGTGATCCACTTGGGTGGCGGCGAGCCAAAGGGACCTGCTCCCATGGCTGCCATCCTGGCCTCAGCGACCAAGCTGAGCACGGGTGAGGTGAAGTATGCGCCCACCGATGGCCTGCCTTCCCTCAAGAAAGCCATCATCCGTTACACCGAGGAGCACTACGGGCGGCATGTCGCCCCGGATAATGTCATCGCTTCAACCGGGGCTAAACAGGCGTTGTTCAACCTGCTCTTCTCGATCCTCAACCCTCAGGAAGAGGTGATCCTGCTCGCCCCCTACTGGGTGAGCTACCCCGAGATGGTCAAGATGATGTACGCCAATCCGGTGATCGTCACCCCGGAGGATGGCAGTTTCGTGCCGACCCTGGCTGAGATCGAGCAGTGTGTTGGCTCCTATACCAAAGCCATTATCGTCAACAGCCCAAACAATCCGTCAGGTGTGCTCTACCCGGAATCGCTGATCGCTGAGCTGGTGGACTTCTGTGAACGGCGTGGCATCTATCTGATCATGGATGACATCTACCACCAGCTTGTCTTCGACGGCAAGCGCGCGCCCTCACCTTACCAGTTCACCGATAGAGACATCGAGGATACCCATATTGTCGTGATCAATGGCGTGTCCAAGCTGTACGGCATGACCGGCTTCCGCATCGGTTGGGCCATCGCCAATCGACGGCTGGTCGAGGTCATGGGCAATGTTCAGGTGCAAACCACCTCCTGCCCTTCGGTTGTTTCACAAGTCGCCGCGGAGGGCGCCCTGACCGGTGTTCAGAGTGGCGTTGAGAACCTGCGCCTGACCATCCAGAACAACCGCGATGTGATGCTCCAGGAGTTGATGTCCCTCTCCGGCGTGCGCCTTATTCCCCCAGACGGCACATTCTATTGCCTGCCGGACTTCCGCACCTACGGTCAAAGCTCCATTGAGCTGGCAACCTTCCTGCTCAACAAGGCGCTGGTGGTGACCGTGCCCGGACAGCCCTTTGGCATGGAAGGGCATCTCCGCCTGAGCTACACTGGCACGGTCAAGGAGATCAAAGAAGGCATCAAGCGCATCAAGTGGGCGCTCGACCCCAACGCTCCCAATGAAATCTACATCGGCGACCGCAAACTGGTGAGGGATTGGCTATGATGAACCTGCTCGACATTAAAACACCGGCCTGGGATCAGCGCGAGGCGTTCAAGAGCGATTTTGGCCTGGAGAATCACGGCCTGACCAACCTGCATGGGGTTTACTGGAACCTGCCCACCGAAGCCCTGTACGAGGAGATCATCTTCCGCCGTGAGGGCCGCATCTCCCTGATGGGGCCGATTGTCTTGAAGTCCGGCAAACACACCTCCCGCGCCGCTCAGGACAAATTCATTGTCCGCGAAGCCACCACCGAGGATCACGTCTGGTGGGGCGAGTACAACCGGCCCCTCGCGGCGGACAAGTTCGACGAGATTTATGCCCGCCTGTCCGGTTTCCTGCAAGGCCGTGATGTGTTCGTGCAGGACTGCTATGTCGGCGCGGACCCCGACTACCGCCTGCCGGTGCGGATCATCAGCGAGTACGCCTGGCATAGCCTGTTCGCCCGCAACATGTTTATCAAACCGGCCACCCACGAGGAGTACCGAATGCACGTGCCCGATTTCACGGTGCTGTGCGTGCCCTCGTTCAAGGCTTTCGGCCCGATTGACTCCACCCGTACCAGCACATTCATCATCCTCAACTTCGCTCAGCGCATCGCTATCATCGGCGATACAGCCTACGGCGGCGAGATCAAGAAGTCCGTCTTCACCCTGATGAATTACTTGATGCCGCTGGAAGGTGTGCTCTCTATGCACTGCTCAGCGAATGTGGGCGCGGATGGCGAGGTAGCGCTGTTCTTCGGGCTATCCGGCACGGGCAAGACCACCCTCTCCGCCGACCCCACCCGAGGTCTGATCGGCGACGATGAGCATGGCTGGAGCGACAATGGAATCTTCAACTTCGAGGATGGTTGCTACGCCAAGGTGATCCGCCTCTCCCCGACGGCTGAACCCCAGATTTATGCGGCCACCCACCGCTTCGGAACCGTCCTAGAAAACGTCATCTACGACCCGGTCACACGCCTGATCGACCTGGACGATGACACCATCACTGAAAACACCCGCGCTTCCTATCCCCTGACTTTCATCGAGAACGCCATCCCGGAGAAGCGGGCGGGCCACCCCAGCCACATCGTCTTCCTGACCTGCGATGCACAAGGAGTGATGCCACCCATTGCCCGCCTGACGCCCGACCAGGCCCTCTATCACTTCATCTCCGGCTATACATCCAAGATCGCAGGCACAGAGGCGGGTATTGGGGCTGAGCCGGAGATCACCTTCAGCACCTGTTTCGGCGCACCGTTCATGGTGCATCATCCGATGGTCTACGCCGACCTGCTCAAGCGCAAGATTCTGCGCTACGGCGTTACCTGCTGGTTGATCAACACGGGCTGGACGGGCGGCCCCTACGGGGTGGGCAAGCGGATCAGCATCCAGCACACCCGCGCCCTGCTGAAGGCCGCCCTGAGCGGAGACCTATCGGCAGTCGAATACCGGATCGACCCGATCTTTGGCTTCGAAGTGCCGCAGACTTGCCCCGGCGTTCCTGATGAAGTGCTCCGCCCGGCGGAGGGCTGGCCCAGCCCGGAGGTGTACTGGCAGCGCTACCGGGAGCTGGCCGCACGCTTCATCGACAACTTCGTGCGCTTTGCCGCCGACTGCCCACCGGAAGTCCTGGCTGCAGGGCCAAAGCGGGAAGGAATCGCCCAACCTCGATAATCCATCCTCGGTACACGGTGGGGCAGCTCTCTTGCTGCTCCACCGGCATCCGCACCCTCTTCGCCAGTGAAGCGAAGATCAGGGGCCTGCCATCTCCTGGCTATACTGGTCGATCAGGTCCGCTGTCAGCGGGCCTAGATGCTCCGCCCGCACAATGCCCTGGCGATCCACCCATACCGTCGTCGGGAACACCCGAACTCCATATAGGTCAAGGATGTCGCCGCTTGGGTCGAGCACCGCCGGGAAGGTCAGGCCCAGTTCGTCCATGTAGGCTTGAATTGCATCCTCTGGCTCGCCCGCATTGACTGCCAACACGGTAACCTTGCCCGCATCGTAGGCCGCTTGTAGCGCAGGCATCTCAACCCGGCAGGGCGCGCACCATGTTGCCCAGAAGTTGACGGCTACGGACGATCCCCGATAGTCACTCAGGGAGATCATTTCCCCGTTGGTGGTCCTCCCTGTGAAATCGGGGGCAGGCTTGCCCTCCGATACCCGATCAGGAATGGGGGTGGGAAACATGCCCCCCCCTGCCCCAGACCCGCGCCCCGGCCCCAGGA
>DAOTYF010000131.1:0-5650 GCA_034434995.1 Anaerolineae bacterium | reverse complement strand
TATCTCCTCGGTAGTTGCCTCGAACTGCACCCCAATCAGCGACAGTTCCCGCCCGGTGGCAGGATCGACCACCCGTACTTGAATTGCACCCATTTGCTCCGCCATGCTTGGCAATAGCACACCGGTATGGCCCGCCACTGGCCATCGTGAAAGTATTGCCACGCCTCGCACATGCTCAACCGTGGGTTGGTAAGCCTGATACATGCCAAGGCGCCGGGCAAGATACTCGATCTCGTCTACACCATAACTGAGTGGGCGGCCTGTGTCTGCCTCCTGGATCGCCACTATATCCGCCCCGCTGACCTCAATGGCCCGAGCGACCTGCTCCAGTTGGAACACCCCCTGAGCATCGTATCCGCCATTGATGTTGTACGTTGCAACACGGACATCCTGATCCATTGGAGAGGGCAGTGGTGGAGCAACAGAGCCACTGAGAACCAAGCCGAACACCACAGCGGGCGCAGACAGAACGGCAGCAAACCCGCGTGGTAATAACGATGGCTGCATCCAGGGATCGTCCTCCCGCCACAGCAGTCGAGGCAGCCCAACCATCCCACCGGCGACCAGCAGAATAGTAATCCCTTGTCCATTAAGAAACCGAACCGCTTCCCCGATCTCGAATGCCAGGCTGTAAGCATAGACCAACACTGTGCACCCAGAAAGGCCCAGACTCAGCGATGGCCCCACCTGCTCAATATCCTGAGGTTCAAGCGGCCTGGGAATCCACCAGAGGAGCATCACGGCCATGAACTGAGCAATGATCAACGCCCCCGCCGCGCCCAGCCCGCGCAGGCGATTCCCTACCATTAGCATTAGAAGAAACAGGAAAAGCCACACCCACCCACGCAGGCGGTCATCAAACACCCCTAGCGCCTCCCCGACAACACGCCGCGATGCAGGCAACATCGGTAAGACAGTTGCCAGGATAACCCAGGGGACAAGCACAGCATATGGAACTTCTGCCCAGCGAGCCATGACATTGGGTAACCCCAGAACGCACAGATGAAGTGCGACAAAGCCACCAAAAGCAAGCCCTCCTAGCGAGGTTACATTGGCAGGCTCGTATGGTTCACGATGCGCGGACCGCCGTGCCATCACAGAGATACCCACCATGATCACCAGCACGACGATCTGAAGAACAGCCATCGGCATACGCAGCAACCTGAGATCACCGACCGGCAGGTTCGTCACAGCATGGAGAGTAAGATCGAACGTATCGCGGGCACGTAAGAGTTGCTCCAAAGTGAGGCCCATGACCAGGGCGGCAATCCAGGTGCGGTAGTTAGCCCGAATGAGGGAGGCAAAGTAAACCGCCGACAACACAAAAACCAATAGGCCCGAGTAGAACCTGATCAGGGGAAGCTGAACCGGCAACCCCACACGAGCTGCACCTGCGCCAATTGCCGTGAGCATCATGAGCACAGGCAATCGACGGCGCTGGCGCGGTACGAGCCAGAGCAAAACAAGCGCCCCAACAAAGAACAGGTGTGCGTTAGCCGTCACCAGGTCTACCTGAGACGCAATAAGAGCTGTCTGCAACAGCCGCAGTAGAACCGCGAACACGGCACGCGCTGCCTGAAAGAAAAACAATGCAACAAGGCTGCCCTCGACTAGGCGAAAGACCCGGCTGGGGGCCATCGGGTTTACTCCCCTACTTTGGTGAGTTGACTGAGGGCATATATAATCGCCCTCACCCAACACTCCAGTGAGACGACGTGGAGACAACAATGGCTGCGGTCGACACAATTCTAACCAACGGCACAATTGTGACCATGGATTCATCATACTCGATCATCCCAGGCGGCGCAGTAGTCATCCAGGGAGAGACCATTGTGGCCGTTGGCCCTGCTGCCCAGCTCACAAGCCAGTATGAGGCGCGTGAGATAGTCGACTGCCAGGGATCCACAGTTATTCCAGGATTGATCAACGCCCATACCCATGCTGCCATGACCCTTTTGCGTGGCCTGGCAGACGACTTACGTCTTGATGTCTGGCTCATGGGATATATGATGCCTACCGAGCGAGAGTTTGTCGATCCAGAGTTTGTTGCCTTAGGAACATCGCTGGCATGTGCGGAGATGATCCGCTCCGGCGTCACCACGTTCTGCGACATGTACTACTTTGAGGATAGCGTAGCAAAGGCCACAGCGGCTTCTGGCATGAGGGCCATACTGGGCCAGACGGTCTTAAAGTTCCCTGCCCCTGATGCCGAGAGCTACGAGTCAAGCCTGGAAGCCTGCCGCGAATTCATTCGCGCCTGGAGGGGACATCCGTTGATCATCCCCGCTGTATCCCCCCATGCCCCCTATACGACAACACCGGATATCCTGCTAGCATGCACCAATCTTGCTGTTGAGTTTGATGTGCCGCTTCACATTCATCTCAGCGAAACCGCTCTTGAAGTGATGGAGAGTCGCCGGCAATATGGGATGCCTGTTATTCCCTGGGTCAAAAAGCAGGGCATCTTCGAAGCCAAGGTGATCGCTGCCCATTGTGTTCATGTAGACGAGGGGGAGATCCGCACCCTGCTGCATCACCATGCAGGCGTGGCGCACAACCCGACCAGCAATCTCAAATTAGCCAGCGGGATCGCGCCGGTGAGGTTAATGCTGGATCTGGGTGTCAAAGTCGGGATCGGAACCGACGGCCCTGCCAGTAACAACGACCTCGACATGTTCGAGGAGACCCGTTTGGCCGCTCTGGTGGCCAAGGTCGCAACCGATGATCCAACCACCCTCCCCGCCCGCCAAGCCTTCGCCATGGCGACTCGCATGGGCGCCGAAGCACTCCATATCGGCCATCTAACGGGTTCCCTCGAGCCAGGAAAGCGGGCCGATGTTGCTGTGCTCGACTTGTCCGTCCTTCACAACTGGCCCTTCTTCGAACGCGATTCGGATGCGATCTACTCCCGGATCGTCTATGCGGCAAAGGCCAGCGACGTTAGGCACGTCCTGTGCAATGGCGCCTGGCTCATGCGCGACCGCCAGCTTATTACTCTGGACGAACAGGCGCTGATTGCACACGCCCAGGTTATCGCGAAACGGATCGACGCTTTCCTGACTGCGCGCGAGGGTGACGTGCTCTCCAAGTTGCTGGCTATCGGTGAGCTTCAACAGGAGGAGAGCTTCGAGGTGCAGGTCAAGGCGCAGCTTTCAGACCCGGAGGCAGCCCGATTGATACTCGAACACCCTGAAGTAACGGTGGTCGCCCAATCGCACTACCGCCAGTACGACACTTACTTTGAGTTCGGCCCGCCAGATTATAGCCGTCTGCGCTATCGTGAGGACGATTTTCTGGGCAATGATGGGCAGGTTACCAATGTGCGCACGCGCCTCACACTGACCGGACGGAGTAAGGAGACCGAGTTTGACGACGCGATACTACTTTCGCGATCCCGCTACATCTCACCTGCAACTCGCCCACTGCGCTTCTACCGTGAGTACTTCCACGCTGATTCTGAGCGCGTCATTGTTAAGGAGCGCCGACGCTGGCATATCGACTTCCGGGGGATGCGAATGTACGTGAATCTCGACCGGCTGATCGATCCTCCTCACCCCCATCACTATCTAGAGATCAAGAGCCGGACGTGGTCGTTAAAGGATGCAGCCGACAAAGCAAAAGCCATCAGCGCTCTCCTGGACCATCTGGGGATTGAAAAACCGGCCTTGATGAAAGAGGAGTATGTTACCTTCGCCGGTCAGCTTCGGAACGACAGCCGCCTGCATGGTGGTGGCGAATAGCGAGCAGTTACTTATCAAGGGAACGTACATCAGGTTGCTGCAACCGAAATCCATGGCCGCGTACTGTGACTATGAACTGATGATCGGGCGACACCTCCGCCAGCCGATCCCGCAGTCTACGGACGAGGGCGTCAATGGCTTGCTCACTGATGCCTTCCTCAAGCGCGCCCGGCCATACTGCGTGAACCACCTCGTCGCGAGTGCAAACACCGCCAGCGTTCGCATACAACAGCTCCAATAGACGGTACTGATATAGCGAGAGCGGTGGATCAAGCGGGGTGCCATTCACGATCACATCGTGAGTGTGTTTATCGAGCCTTAACCCGACTGTGGCAGATACCTTGTCGTCCAGCGACAGGGGCACTGTCGCCTCTGCCCCAATAAATTTGAGCTTGACGCTAAGGGCGATCTGAATCTCATCCCCCTCACCAAGCTCGCACGGCGAGTCCAGCCGCATCCCATTCACGTGAGTGCCGTTCTTGCTACCCAGATCCTCAACAAAGCATATGCCGCCTTCGCGCCAAATGCGAAGATGCTCGCGCGAGACGCGACGCTCTGGAATGACGATGTCACAGTGTGCGCCCCGCCCAATGATTAACTGGTCGCCCTGCATCACCCACTGCTGGCCACGCAGAGGCCCCTCAGTCACAATCAGAACTGGTTTGTCACTGGCACGGTCTAACACTTTGGTGGCTCCTTGACAAACCCCGATCCAGGGGTTAATTTCTCCCTGCTTAAACCATATTGGCGTCCGCATGATGCCCAGCAGTCGGTCACAGCAATCTTCACGAAGAAGGGGTTGAATGCTGCCTCCGCTTCAGCCGGACAGGGTGTTACGCTCTCGCTACCGCATTGTGGGGGTCGTGGGTCAAGGCGGGATGGGTTCGATCTATCATGCCGAAGATACCCGCCTAGCGGGGCGGTTCTGCGCCATCAAAGAAGTCCAGATCGATCCATCGAGCGCACCCCCACAGCAAGCACAGGCCCGCGAGCAGTTCTACCGTGAGGCGACCATCTTGGCCCGCCTAGATCATCCTAATTTGCCGAAAGTCTCCGATTTCTTCGACGAAGATGGCCGCGACTTTCTGGTCATGGATTTTGTGCCTGGTGCTGACCTTCGCCAGAAAATCGAAGAAGCCAAAGCCAGGGCCGAGTTCATTCCCGAACAACAGGTACTAGACTGGGCTGCACAGTTATGTGACGCACTGGCCTATCTGCATGGCCAGAACCCGCCTGTCCTGCACAGGGACATCAAGCCCGCGAACATCAAGCTAACTCCCGACGGGATTGTCAAGCTGGTGGATTTTGGCCTCGTCAAGGTTATGGTCCCCGATGATGCTCGCACCATCACGATTGTTCAGGGGCGAGGCACAGCTGCTTATACTCCGCTGGAACAATATGGTGGCGATGCAGGCCATACCGATCCTCGCTCTGACCTCTACTCTCTTGGGGCAACGCTGTACCATCTATTCACTGGCGAGCTGCCAGCCGAGGCCAAGGCGCGCTTCCTAAGTTCCACTGCACTGTCACCACCACGAGCCATCAACCCCAACCTCAGTGCTCGCTCGGAACAGGCTGTGCTATGGGCAATGGCGATGCACCCTGACGACCGCCCCCCTAGTGTTGAAGCACTGCGCGAGGCCTTGCTTTCGACCGGGGTTTGGGGCATGTGGTCGAAAGGCGCCGGCAAGATGTCATCCCCGAGCATCGCACCGATCAATCGCTTACTTATCATGGTAGCATTAGTGCTTCTGGTGTTGTCCGTTCTGATCACCATCTTCTCACCGATGTCCCCGTCCCCGTGACGGGATGCCAGCCCACCGAACCCAGGTTCGCAATCCTATCAGGCTGAGGCCCAAGCCCATACCTGCAGCAGCCCAAGTGGCGGCCCCTGCAGCCCAGCCCTCCCC
>DAOTYF010000130.1:0-10400 GCA_034434995.1 Anaerolineae bacterium | reverse complement strand
GTTCCTCGCCGCCACCATATCCAGCAGGTTCCTCCGTCGGCGTGGGGGGGGGCGGGGGGGGCATCACAGCGACGGGCCACAACCCCACGATCAGCACCGCTTCCAGCAGGGCGACCCCCAGCAGCCGGGCGAAGTGGGCGGCGCGGCTCTTCCTGCCCCGCGCTGAAGTGCGCTTGAGCGTCCGCGAGCGCAAGCGCGGCGTTGGGGTCGGCTGGGGCAGGCCGCGCAGCAGCACCACCAGCGCGGCGATCTCGCGTTTGCGTTGCTGGCAGGTGGGGCAGGTTTTGATATGCTCGCGGACGAGTGCTTCCTGCTGGGGGGTGAGTAGCTCGCCGTCGGCGTGGGCGTCCAGCAGCTCGTTGAGGACGGCGCAGCGGGGCAACGGGTCTTCGGCCAGCAGGCGCAGGCTGTAGACCTCGCGGAACCGCTCGCGGGCGCGGTGCAGCACCACCTTGACGCTATCCAGGCTGATGCCCATCACATCGGCGATGTCTGCATAGGCGAGACCATGCACCTCGCGCAACACTAGCGCCTCTCGGTTCTGAGTGGAAAGGCGCTGCAGGGCAGTGGCAACGGGGGAAGATAGCTCGGCGGAGAGCACCTGGCGCTCCGGGTCGGGTTCCGGGGAGACCAGCGGGGCGTCCGGGTCGAGGGGGTAGGAGGGGTCGGTGCGCCGCCGGTGATCGATGTACAGGTTACGCAGCAGCCGGAACAACCAGGCGCGCAGCTTCCACGGCGGGCCGAGGCGGTGCAGGTTGGCGTGGGCGCGGATGAACGCATCCTGGGTCAAGTCTTCCGCCAGGTCGGAGTCACCACACAACCACAGCGCGTAGTTGTAAACGGCCCGTTGGTGCTGGTCGAACAGCGTGGCGAAGGCGTCGGTATCGCCTCTGGCGGCGCGCCGGATCAGGCGCACCTCGGATTCATGCGGCACAGCCATTGCGATGAACCTTCCCCACCCCAATTATAACTGCTCGTCTCCAGGGCCAAGTATAGCTCCTGGTGCGAAGACGCCGCAATAGCAGGCGACCCGTTTCCCAGCCCGGCTCCCGTTCAAGATTCTGTGCCTTCAACTTTCTACTTCCTAACACCGACTCCCCATCATGTCCTGAATCGACTGCCGCGCCCAGTCGTGGTGATCGCGCCACGCCTCCCACACCGCCCGCGCCCAGCGCCGCACCCGGATCGCGTGCTCCTCCGGCGTCGCCGCACCGACCACATCCAGCACCGTCACCGGACCGCGATCCGCTGGGGGTTCCAGGATAGGCGCATCTGGCCTGCCGTCGAACGAAGCCGCCATCCAGCGTGGCCCCTTGCCGATCCGCGCGTCGCCGCCGTATTCCAGCAGCCAGCACAGCCGGATCAGGTGAAAGGCGTTGTTTTTATAGCCGTGCTTTTCCGGGTGTTGGAGCGCGTGGGCATCGACGCTCAGCAGGTGCACCGCCCCATAGGCCGGGTCGCTGTATTCCAGCGCCAGCATCTCAGTGAACACTGTGAAACAGCCCTCGACACCGCCCTGCACCGCCGCGCCGCAGCACTCACAGGTTTCTTCCATCGGCTCTACTCCTGAGAAGGGGGCCCCTGCCTGATCCGCTCCAGGGCCTGGTCGGGTTCGGGCATCTCCCCCAGCGCTTCGATCCACCACGTCGCGCCTGTCTCAGCCCACGCGCGGGCGGTCGCCGCCGCTTGCTTCATATCAAGCGATCCTACCGGACGTTCATCCATACCGCCAGACTCCCCAGCAGCACGGCGAATAGCAGCAGCGTCAGGGGCAGGCCGACGCGAGTGTAATCGCGCAGCGTGTAGCCGCCCGGCCCCATCACCAGCACGTTGGAGGGATGCCCGAACGGGGTCAGGAAGGCCGTCGAGCAGCCCATCGCCACAGCGAGGCCGACCGCGCGCGGGTCAGCGCCCAGGCTCGCGGCGGCGGCGATGGCAATCGGCGCGATGACCACCGCCGTCGCCTGCCCACCCATCACCTGGGTCAGCAGCATCGCCGCCAGGAAGAGTCCGCCCGCCAACGCCAGCGGCCCCCACCCCCCCAGCAGCCGCACCAGCAGGCTCCCGACTAGGTCGGCGGTGCCGGTGCGGGTCATCGCCAGCCCCAGCGGCAGCATCCCGGCGATCAGGAATACCGCCCGCCACTCGATGGCCCCATATGCCTCATCCATGCTCAGGCAACCGAACAGCACCATCAGCAGCGCGCAGGTGAAGGTGGCGAGGGCAATCGGCAAGACGCCTACCGCCGATAGGGCCACGGCGGCGGCGGTCAGACCGGCGGCCAGCCAGGCTTTGCCGCCCGGCGCAGGCTCCTCGACATCCTCCTCCAGGATCAGAAAGCCCGGCTCGTCGCGCAGCAGCCGGATGCGCTCGCGGAAGCCCTGCACCAGCAGCGCGTCGCCGAATTGCAGCGGCAGGCCCGCGATGCCCTCCCGGATCGTCTGGCCGGCCCGCCACAGCGCCAGCACGTTGAGGTCGTACTTCTGGCGGAAGTTCAGCTCGCGCAGCGTCTTGCCAGCGAAGGGCGAGCGCGGCGCGAGCGTCACCTCCACCAGGCTCACCTGAGTCGAGGTGAATTTGCCCTGCCAGGCCGGGTCGTCGGTGCGGATCAGCCCGTAGCGCCCCAGGTCGTCGTCGCTGGCTGAGCCGGTGAAGATCACCACATCCCCCTCGATCACCTTGTGATCGTAGGAGGGGGCCAGCACAAGCCCCCCGCCGCGCGAGAGGCCGACCACGCTCAGCCCAAGCTGCCTGCCCCAGCCGCCCTCGGCCAGCGTCCGGCCCGCCATCACCGATCCCGGCTTGACGTACGCGCCGGAGACCGCCTCGGCCAGGCCGTAGGTCTCGCTGAGGCTGACGCTGGGCCGCCGAGGGCCTTTCTCGCCGCCCAGCCCGTGTTCCGGCAGCAGCCTGCGCCCGGCCAGGGCCATATACAGGATGCCCGCCGCCGCCATCGGCAGCCCCACCGGGAGGAAGTCCAGCACGCCGTAGGGCCGGAAGCCCTGATCGGCCAGTGCTGCGCTGACCAGGATGTTGGAGGTGGCGAACAGGGTCGCCATCCCGCCCAGCAGCGACGCGAAGGCCAGCGGCATCAGCAGCCGCGACGGTCGAAGCTCCGTCCGTCGCGTCAGGCCGATCACGCCGGGCAGCATCACCGCCGCCGCCGCGATGTTGTTCATAATCAGCGACAGCAGCGCCGTGATCACCATGACGGCGGCCACCGCGCGCGGCTCCTTCGTTCCCGCCAGCCTGCCGAGCTGCGCCCCCAGGATGCGGGTTGCCCCGGTGCGCTCCAGCCCGCCGGTGATGATGAACAGCGCCAGGATGGTGATCACAGCGGAGCGACTGAACCCGGAGAACAAGTCCTCCGGTCTCACCAGCCCGGTCACGCCCAGGGCCACCAGGGTCAGCAGCGCGAGGAGGTCGGCCCGCACCTTATCCGTGATCAGCAGGGCGCTGACGGCGATGACGATGGCGAGGATCAGCAGGGTTGGCAGCGACATCTAGGTTTTGGCCGAAGGGTTGCCAGGTGATAACCGGAGAAGGGAGCATGTCAGCGCTTCAGCATTTCAGCATTTCAGCATGTCAGCATGTCAGCATTTCAGCGCTTCAGCATCTCAGCATCTCAGCATTTCAGCATCTCAGCCAGCCGTTAGCTGACCTGCTGACGTGCTGACCTGCTGACGTGCTGACCTGCTGCATCGGGCCTCCACTGCGTAAATCCCGGCTGCTACGTTCCAAGTGGCTGGAAGCCACGCCCCAGAATCTCCTGGGCCGGGCTGACGATCACGAAGGCGTTAGGGTCTTCCTCGCGCACGATCTGCTCAAGCTGCGCGACCTCGGTCACCGTCACGGCGACCATCAGCACCTCGCGCTCCTGCTGGGTGTACATGCCCTTGCCGTGCAGGGCGGTGACGCCCCGCCGCATCTCCTTGAGCACCCGAGCCGCGATCTCCTGGGGCTTCGCCGTCACCACCAGGATGAGCAATTGCGCGCGCCGCCGCGCCGCGGGCCGCACCGCCGACTCCGCGCCGGGGGCAGGCTCGCGTGTTTCCAGCGCCTCCCGTAGCTCGCCCAAGATCGGGAACTCCCCGTACTTCGGCAAGACCTCGCCGCTGGCATGGCGCATCCCAGAAGTCGCCAGCCCGATAGCGAACAGAGTCCCGTTGAAGACCAGCCCGGCGACGATCATCGCCTCGCCGGGGATCGCCCCCAGCGCAAAACGCGACGCGAACTCGCCCCACGAGGTTGCCGGGATGGGGTGCAGGTAGCCCTTGAGCGCCCAGGCAAGCCCCAGCAGCAGGAAGACCCACATGTAGTTGCGACGGAAGCGGCGGCCCAGCGCCTCTAGCATGGTAATGGGGAACTCCGGCATCAGCAGCGCGTGGGCGAAGCTCTCGGCCCAGCCGGCGTGGGGACCAAACGGCGGCACGAGCATCGCCGCGAAGAAATCGGTCTCCAGCAGCCGCACGCGGTAGCTCCATAGTTCGTAGTAGCGGTAGCGGCGTGCCTCGATCCACAGGAACACCGCGATCAGCAGGGTGGTGAGCACCAGCACAATGTAGTGATGGTGGGGGCTGGCGAAAAGATAGATCAGCGTGACCAGGGCGGTGATGACCGCCCAGTAGGTGGTGCTATCCAGCCGGGTGCGCCATACGCTGCTGCGCTGCTGCTCGCCCCGGTACAGCTCCAGCATGGCATGGGTAAAGTCTTCGGGGCCTAGCTCGTAGCCCCGGAAGCGCCAGATCGGCTCCCAGACGCGCGAGCCGTCCCCCGATTCGGGCGGTGAGGTTGGGAAGTCGGTGCTCATGGCGTGCTGCCCTGGATGGTTCCCGGCGGCGCGGCGAAGCTGCTCGCTGCCCACCCGGTTCGAGTCAGGAGCTACTATACACCCGGTGGCCCAGGGGGCCAAACCCGGAGGTTCCCTCTATAGCAAGCCGCCGCACCTCACCGTCCCGGCTTGTGCGCCACCACCACAATGTAGCGGGGGGCCAGTTTGGTCACTGGCGTCACGCGCGGGCTGGCGCGGAGGTCGGGGTTCCACAGCCGCCGGTAGATGGCCCTCAGGTAGCGGTTGGCGAAGTAAGGTTGCTGCCGCTGCCCGAACACGCCGTCACCCGCTACGGCGAACTCGGCATCCCTCAGGGCCGCCGTGATCTCCGCTATCGTGAACTCGCGTACGTGGAACCGGTTGGCGGGGGCGTCCGCCATCGAGCGTGCGTGGGGCGAGGTGATGAGCCGGTTGGGGGTGGAAAGCAGCAGTACCCCGCCTTTTCGAACCAGCCGGGCCAGATTCCGCAGCGCGGCCAGATGGTCGGTGACATGTTCGATGGTCTCGAAGCATACGACCACGTCGTAGGGTTCCGGCGCGCTGAAGGAGGCGATGTCACCCACTGTGAAGACGGCTCGTTCCGACCCGTAGTGAGCGCGCGCGTAGTCGATCACCTGGGGGGATATATCCACCCCGTCCACCCGCCGTGCGCCTGCCTCGGCCAGCAGGCGTGACCCGAAGCCAACCCCGCAGGCGATGTCGAGCACAGTTCTGCCAAGGACGAACCGCGCCGCGAAGCGGTAGCGCTCCATGTGGTCGTCCTCGACGCGCTTGGGGGCGTGGCCGGGGATGAAATATTCGCCGGTGAAGGTCAGCGCCATCGGTGTGGCCCTACGCTGTTGCTGGAAAGGGTGGGGGCCGAGCCTGAACCCTACGGCCCCACCACCATGTTGTCGATCAGCCGCGTCTCGCCGATGAACACGGCCATGCTCAGCAGCGCCCGATCCGCCGGGCCGTGCAGTTCCTGAAGCGTCGCCGGATCGGCGACGCTTACGTAGTCGATGCGGGCCAGCGGCTCGGCCTCGACGAAGCGGGTCATCAGGTCGCGCAGGGCGTCGGCGTCGCGCTCGCCGTGCTGCCACGCCTCTGATGCGCCAAACAGCGCCCCAAACAAGACCCGCGCCGCGATCCGCTGCTGCGGGTTGAGGCGGACGTTGCGGCTGGACATGGCCAGTCCGTCCGGCTCGCGCACCGTCGGCCCCACCACGATCTCCAGGTTAAAGGCCAGGTCGCGGGCCATCTGGCGGATCACCGCCACCTGTTGAGCGTCCTTCTGGCCGAAGTAGGCGCGGGTCGGTTGGAAAACGTTGAACAGCTTGGCAACCACTGTCGCCACGCCCCGGAAGTGGCCGGGCCGGGCCGCGCCTTCCAGCGGCTGCGCGATCTCCTCCACGCTGACGTAGGTCTGGAAGCCCGGCGGGTACATCTCCTCGACGGTGGGCGCCCACAGCAGATCGACGCCCTCTTTCTCCAGCAGCGCCGCATCGGCTTCGAGCGTGCGGGGGTAGGCAGCGAGGTCGTCTGGGTTGTTGAACTGGATCGGGTTGACGAAGATGCTGACCCCGACGCGGTTGTTCTGGGCGCGGGCCAGCCGCACCAACGAAAGATGCCCCTCGTGCAGCGCGCCCATTGTCGGCACGAGGCCCCACGTCAGGGAGGGATCGTCCCAACGCAACGCGCGGACTTGTTCGACGGCGGTGACGATGTACATCAAGGGGCCTCGGGGTGGGTCGGCATCAGCGCCGTGTTCTCTTGCATCTCTATCCGCTGGCCGGCTGTCTCCTCCATCGCCTTCACCAGCCGGTACAGCGTCTCGTTGACCGGGGTCGGCACGCCGAGCCGCGCCCCTTCGCGCACCACCGCTCCGCAGATCGTCTCGATCTCGGTGGGCGCACCGCGCAGCGCGTCCTGGAGCATCGACGAGCGGTTGGGGCCAGTCAGCCGGGCCACCTCCTCGGCGCGCGCGGCAGGATCGGGGAAGGGCAGGGCGATCCCCTGCGCGGCGGCCACGGCATCGGCCTCGCGGGCAGCGTCGGCCATCACCTGACGGGCTGCCTCCGACCCGACCAACGCGCCATTGCGGACTCGCAGCAGGGCCGTCAGCGGGTTGATGGCGCAATTGATCGCCAGCTTGCCCCACACCAGCCCCGCTACGTCCCCGGCGACCTCGGCGGGCAGCCCGGACTGGTTCAGCAGCGCGGCCAGCGCCTCGACGCGCGGGCGGATCGGCGGGCGTGCGGCCAGGGTCGTCTTGCCCGTCCCGCCGACGCGCAGCACGCCGGGGCCGTCCATCGCCCCGCCTTGAGTGGTGACTCCCAGGGCGGCCCGATCCTCGCCTACATGGCTGGCGATGATCTCCAGGTTGCCGATGCCGTTCTGAAGCGTGACGGCGAGGCCGTCCGGGGCGAGCACCCGCGCCGCGCGGCTTGCCGCCTCCTGCGTGCCGGACGATTTGGTGAGGATAAGCGCCACGTTCACGTCGTGGAGGGGCACAGCACGCTGCGCTCCTATCTCCCCTGAATCCAACACCCGCAGCGGCACGGCGTCCTCGCGGCCATCCGGCTCGATCACGCGCAGCGGCCCCGCGCGGAGCGCGGCCAGTTGCTCCGGCCAGCGCCCGATCAGGGTCACCTCGGCGTGATCGCTCAGCCGCGCCCCGAACAGGCAGCCCATCGCCCCGATGCCGAAGATGGCGATACGCATACAGGTCCGTTCTTTACCTCAGTGGTGGCTGGGAGGGCGGCGACCCAGCGAAGTGGCCCAGCCACTTGACCCATCGAAGCTCGTGTCCGACAGCATTCAACAGCCGCTCATCTGCCGTCCAGCATTCACACCCCAGGCGCTCCGCCACCGCCCGGTATTGAGAGTCGTAGGCAGTCGAACGGTTGAAGTGGGTTGCCAGTTCGTAGGCACGCTTCAGTAGCTCATCATCAAGGTAGTATCGAACCGGCAGGGCTAATAGCACATCCCGCCCTCTCATCGCTTCTTGGGGGGTTAATCGGTTCTGATACAGAGCGCGCCTGATTACCGCTACCACCTCGTAGCGAAATAGCATCGGTGCGGCAAGCTGGACATTCTGTTCGATCCAGATTTCCATCAGCCCTTTCGCCCGGTCGCTGTGAGCCTCTTCCAGCACCGTTGCCAGCACGATTCCGGAATCAACTACGACCTGCGCGGCCACGAGCCTTCCTCACGGATATGGTTTAGCATGGCCTGAACGCCGAAGAAGTGTCCGCGGCCATACTTGTTGCGCAGCTCCTCGCGCAGGGCCGTCGCCTGTCTCAACCACTCCCGCAAGGCGGGCCTTGTGGCCTGTAACTCGCTATCCACATACGCGAGCACGCGCTCCTTTTGTGCTTGGTCGAGGCATTGGAGCTTGCTCATGATTTCTTGCTCGATAGATGTGTTGGCCATAGCCGCCGTACCTCGCTTTCATCCTGCCCAGGTAGAGGGTGTCCGATTCAGGGCCACATCGGCGTGGTCGTTCAGCTCATCTGCCGTCCAGCATTCACACCCCAGGCGCTCCGCCACCGCCCGGTATTGAGAGTCGCGCCGCCGGTCTGCCCGATTATACATCGCCGCCCGGCGATCACCTCCCTTGCCCTCCTCGACCGCCCCCCGTTGATTAGCTGAGGAGTCTTCGTCCCCGTGCTGCTCAATCCGCCGCCTGGCTCGCCCCCCCACCGAACTCGCGGTGGATCGCCCGCCAGGTGTCCTCGTCCATGCCGAACTCGTGCGCCGGCTCCGGGAAGCGCCCCTCCCGCACGTCGGCGCAGTAAGCGGCGAATGCCTGGCGCATGGTTCCGGCCAGGTCGGCGTACTTCTTGACGAACTTGGGCGTGAAGCGGTCGAACAGGCCCAGCAGGTCGTGAGTGACCAACACCTGCCCGTCGCAGCCTGCCCCCGCGCCGATGCCGATGGTCGGGATGCGGACGGCGCGGGTGATCAAGGCTGCCAGCCGCGCCGGGATCGCCTCCAGCACCAGGCTGAATGCGCCCGCCTCCTCCAGCGCCCGTGCGTCCTCGATCAGCGCCCGCGCTGCCTCGACGCTCTTGCCCTGCGTCTTGAAGCCGCCGAACGCGCTGACGCTCTGCGGGGTCAGGCCGATGTGCCCTTGCACCGCGATCCCCGTCTCGACCAGCGCCCGCACCGTCTCGGCCATGCGCCGCCCGCCTTCCAGCTTGACTGCATCCACGCCGCCCTCAGCCAGGAAGCGGGCGGCGTTGCGCTTGGCCTCCTCGATGCTGATCTGGTAGCTCATGAACGGCATATCACCGATCACCAACGCCCGCTGTACGCCGCGCTTCACCGCCCGGCAATGCAATAACATCATGTCCATCGTGACCGGCAGGGTGGTTTCCAGTCCGTGCACCACCATGCCGAGCGAATCCCCGATCAGGATCACATCCACCCCGGCTTGATCGATCAGCAGGGCGGTGGGGTAATCGTAGGCCGTCAGCATGGTGATGCGCTCGCCGCGCTCCTTCATGCCCTGCACGGTGTGAATGGTGACTTTCGTATCCACAGGCAAGCTCCCTTCAACAGTACCGAGTACCGAGTGCCGAGGGCCGAGCCGGAGACCGCTAGCCCGGCCTCGAATAGAACGCGCCCTCCGGGTCGGGAGGGCGCGGGGCAGATCGGAACACTAGGCGCAAGCCTGTGAGCGTTCAGTCGCGGCGACTTCCCTGTCCCGGTCGGCGAAGCAGCCCACTCAACGAGTGTTCTGCCCTGGCCCAATCCAGGCAGTCACGTCGGGCGGATGGAGGTTGGGAAGCAACGGTTCATGCTCGCCGTCCGCGCACTGCGGATCGACGGCGCTACGTCTGATTGTACGCCAGCCGGGCAGGAAGGTCAAACGAAAAAGGGCGCGGGCACATCCGGCTGCGTCCCCTGGATTCCTAGCCGGGGCCACTGCTCTGCCCGCTCATGAATCCGATCCAGTCAATATGCGCACGCAGGCTATCTACCTCGGCGGCCAGCCGCTCGACCACCAGGCCCAGCACATCGCGCATGGAGATGGTGGAGAAGGGCTGTCCATCCTGAAGCACCGGCAGATGGCGGACGTTGTGATGCAGCATAAAGGTGGCTGTCTCCCATAGGGGCGTGTCAATGTCCACCGTATGCACATCGACAGTCATGATGTCCTGCACGCGGGTGCGGGCCGGGTCGCCGCCGCGCGCCACCAGGTGCGAGATATCCTTTTCAGAGAGGATGCCTGCCAGCCGGAACCCCCCACCGCCCTCCGCCATGACACAGATGGCCGAGACGCCGTGAGACTGCATGGAGCGGGCCGCTTCTTGCACGGAGACGGCGGGGGTGACGTAGAACAGGCCGCCACTCTGCTGGCGCATCACCAGATCGCGGACGGTGGGCTTATCGCTGGTCATGATTCCCTCCTGAAAGCAGTGCTGGACTAGGTGGTGGGCCAGAGCCTGAACCTCAGAAAACGGTAGATGGACAAGAGGACGGCGATGACTCTGCTGTGCAATGGCGATTGTAGTGACTGACCGAGGAAATGCAAGGGAGTACTCGGTTAGAGGGAGGGGGAGGGGTACGGGCTGGCCTCACC
>DAOTYF010000129.1:0-3176 GCA_034434995.1 Anaerolineae bacterium | reverse complement strand
ACACCATCGACTTCGGGCGGCCTGCCGCGACGCGGATGGCCTGTCCGCCGCCCCTCGCCGAGCTCGAGCGGCGACTCGGCGCGATGCTCGCCCGCACGCGGCGCTGGCGGATCGTTGGCACCACCTTGGAGCTGTTCGACGACGACGGCGCGCCGACGGTGCTCTGCGAGGCGCTCTACCTCTAGGCATTCTCCGTTGGGCCCTTCGCTCGCGCGCGGCGACGCGAGCATCGCGGCGCGAAGCGCGGGTGGGGCGGCCGCTGCGCATCGATCCGATCGGGTCGCGGGCAGCGGAGGATACGTGAAATTTCGATATCAGCGGCCGAGACATGGCAACACAGCATCCTGCTATGGTGTGTTGCTTGTCGACTGCCGAACAAAACCTCTGCTACGGGCCTGTCACTGCTGGCCAGGCCAGCGCAAGAGGGGAGATAACAATAGTAGTCGCGCGCGTAGTGTTCGTCGGGCTGTCGCTGCTGGTGTCTGTGCTGGCCGCCGAGGCGACGGCCGGAGAGCTGTGTGGCTTCGCGCAGGTGAGCGCGGGCGAGAATCACACCTGCGGGGTGCGGACGGGTGGGACGGTGGAGTGCTGGGGTAACATCCGCATTCCGGGATTTCCAGCGTGTGGCGGTGATACGGACGACGCCCTGCTGCTGATCGGGGGGCTCGAGGGCTTCCCGGCTGGCGCCTCGGCTCCGGACCTCCGGGCGAAATGGACGCCGGCGGTGAATTACCTGCGGCGACGGGGATGGACGCAGCAGATCCGGCCCGTCGTGTACTACGAGGGCACCGTCGATGACTTCTTCCAGCCGTCCGAGGGCGTCTTCCCAATGCATCTGAACGAAGGGCCCCCCAGCGTCAACTGCCCGCACCGGTGCTGGAACAGCCCAGATGACGAGGACTGCACCGAGACGGACAACGACCACCACCGAGAGGATGCGTGCCAAGAGCCCCTCGCCCATACGCGCAACACCAGCATCGAGCACCTTGCCTTCCATCTGGCGTGGGGCATCTACAACGACCACAACAGCCGAGGGAGGAATGTCCGCATCCTGGCGCACTCCATGGGCGGTCTCATCGTCCGGCTGGCGCTGCTCCGTACCCAGCAGGGCACACCCATGTTCCCGCCGCGGCTGTTCGTGTCCGATGTGGTGACGCTGGGTACCCCCCATGGGGGCGCCGATGCCGCCGCTCGGTGCTTCGCTTGCCCGAAGCAGAAGCAGGTCGACGAGCTGCAACCGGGCAGTGCCATCCTTCGGGCGCTCGATGGGGACGTGCTGAACCCCAATCCTCCGACCGGGAATAACCTGCGGGAGGGCCGATACCCGCAAGGAGCGCGGGGGACTGAGTGGACCGTGATCGGATCCGAGAACGATCGGTGGGTATCCCTGACGAGCGCCCTCGACCTGGATGCGGAAGTGAAGGTTACCTACGAAAGGGGCGCTAACGTCGACCATGACGGGTACCTCAATCCAACGCGCCAAGGGCGTAACTTCACCAACGCGAGAATCGAGCGGTATTGTGCCCGCTTCCGCCGAGTGAACCCACCCAAGCCCGAAGGGCCCGGTGACTGCGAGGTGCCGGATTCGCGGCCGTCGTCGGACCGGCGACGGCCCGTAGACGTTGGGCCGCCGCTCAGTGTTGCCTGGGAGGCGCTGCGGGTCAGCAGAGCCGCGGTCGAGGATCAGACGCTCACCGTGATGACCTACAACGTGCGCAAAGCGAGCCATGATAAATTCAATTCGAACCGGCAGTGGGGTAATCGGAAACAACACACCATGGCACTGGTCCGTGCCGAGTATCCCGACGTGCTCGGAACCCAGGAGCCGGACTGGGACCAGCTCCAGACGATGGCCAAGGCCCTGCCGGATTACGAGTGGGTGGGCGTCAATCGCTGGAATGGCGAGCGGGGCCCCGCCTGCGAAGGAGGGGACCTGTATTGCTTCGCTCCGGCAGAGTTCGCGGCGATCTTCTATCGCCGCGATCGGCTCAGTCGTGATCTCACCGACACAGGCCCACGCGGCGACAATACCTTCTGGTTCAGTGATGACCCTGAGACGCCGGGTGGCGGGCAGGGTTTCGATGCCAAGCATCGCCGGATTTGCACCTGGGCTCGGTTCGAAGATCAAGTGACGCAGAAGCACTTCTACGTGTACAACGTTCACCTGCCCACCGACGGTCGGAAGAGTGAGGTGTGCTACCCTTGGTGCGGGGCGAAGCCGACAAAGGGCTGCCTGAGCCGGTGCGCACGGCTGCGCAGCCTCATCTTGCTGTGCGACAAGATCCGAGCACGTGAGCATCCCGAGGATCCGGTGATCGTGCTGGGCGACTTCAACGCCGGCGTCCACGAGAAAAATCAGTTTGGGTCGCTCACGCATGAATACCGATATTTGGAGGACGATATTCTCTGTCCCGAGCTCCAGCTGTCGGACAGTTATGTCCGGTTGCTACCGAACGACACCCAGATGGCGACCTCGGGCGTCTGGAACGGCCTAAACCCTTCCTGGGACAAGATCGACTGGATTCTCGTGACACCCTCTACCGTTGTGCGCTGGGTAGGTATTCAACGGCTCAAGCGGGGCCGGGTCTGGCCGTCGGATCATTTCCCGGTCTTGGCGGGTCTTGAACTGCCGGATTGAACAGCCCTACCCGAGCCGGCGCAGGGGATCGTGCTGAGTCGGGGCAGAGAGCGGCGCGTAGCCGGGAGGACGTCGGCTGCCCGGATGCACGTGCGCTGACCTCCACTCGTTTGCAGGAGTTTTTCCTTGCGTGCATCGCCCTCGCTTCCTTCGCGAGCGCTCAGCCCACGTCTCGCATGGGCTGCCCCGGTGGCCAAGCCAGACATCTTCAACGGCTTACGGGGCGGAGATCTGGCGTGTCTGCCCCAAAAGCGGGCGCGCTCCTCCTTGACGATCGCTTGCGAGATACGTCACGCGCGATTTTACTATGCGAGCCATGTTCGGATCAGGGAGGCATGCTGCCATGTCTACAGCAACGTTGCCCGATCGAAATAGCCGGTGTCGCCGCCGCCCGTGGGGGCGTGTCGCGCGTGCGCTTGGGCTCGTCTGCATGCTAACGCTGCCGGGCTGTCACGAAAACAGTCACCCGCTGATACTGAGCGCTTAGCCGCCGTGGGGTCGCCTTCCTCGAGCGCTCGGCCGTGCTCGAAGCCGCCCT
>DAOTYF010000128.1:0-10616 GCA_034434995.1 Anaerolineae bacterium | reverse complement strand
CGGCTCGATTCCGGTGACCAACATGGTGCTGTTTGCCACCAACTCATTCAACTGCGAGGGCTGCCTGCAGAGCGGCCTGTATATGGTGGGCTTCGACGGCGCTAACCTGACCCGCCTTTCGCTGGAAGGTATCTTCCCCGCCTGGGAGCGTGGCTTTGACCGCTTTGCCTACATCCGGGGCGGCGAGTTATGGGTCGCCAACGCCGATGGCTCCCAGCCGACGCAGATCACCCACGCTTATGCGAGCCTCAGCGCCCCAGCCTGGAACTCCGATTCGATCACCCTGGTTGCCGATTGCATGCCCTATGGACAACATGATGTATGCCTGATCGACACCGAGACTGGATTGGTGCACAACTTGACACCGGAGATCGTGTACGGCACAGGCATCCCCTATCCATACTGGCTGGGTGACGATGAACTGGTGCTGGGCCAGACCCGGATCGATTTGGAGGCTCAGATCACGGGCACGTTGCCGGTGATCGGTCGCGTTTCGCCAGATGGGACAAGGATCGCCACGATCCAGAACCGCCAGCTTCATGTGGTGGACATCGACGGCGCAAACGATGTCGCGCTGACCAGCGATCCAACCACCAAGGGATTCCCAGTTTGGTCGGCGGGCAGCGATCTGATCGTCTACGAGGTCGCACCGGGGGACGGGCGGTTGTACCTGTATGCCATCCGCGCGGATGGGGTCAACGGAGGCTATCTGCTGACCCCGCAGGCCATCTCGCCCGGCCCGCCAAGCCGCCCGAACAGCATCTCGGATTGGCTGGGCTACAGCTTCGGGCCGTGATAGATTGCTGACGAACGTCACTGGTCGGCGCACCGCGCAAGGTTATGATCCCAATCCGAGGGCTGGCATACGAAGCGTGTGCCCCGTCGGATAGGACACCCTGAATGAGCGGCTTCTCTTCCCAGCGAGGATGATCCCATGCACGAAGTCGTGATTATCGATGCCGTCCGCACGCCGGTTGGGCGCAGCGGGGGGGTGTTATCCCCCGTCCGCGCCGACGACCTGGCCGCCGTTCCTCTGAAGGCCCTCCTCCAGCGCACCGGCCTTGATCCGGCGCTGGTCGAGGAAGTGTACATGGGCTGTGCCAACCAGGCGGGCGAGGATAACCGCAACGTGGCTCGCATGGCGCTGCTGCTGGCCGGATTCCCGCACTCGGTCGGGGGGGTGACGTTCAACCGGCTGTGCGCGTCGGGGCTGAACGCCATCAACCAGGCGGCGCGTGCTATCGCCGTGGGGGAGGGGGACGTGTACATCGCGGGCGGTGTCGAGCAGATGACCCGTGCCCCGTTTTCCCTGCCCAAGCAGGAGCGCGCCTTCGCCAATGGCAACGTCACCCTCTACGATACGACCCTCGGCTGGCGCTACCCCAACCCGAAGATGGAGGCGATGTTCCCACTGGAAGCAATGGGCGAGACGGCGGAGAACATCTACGAGATGTACCCCCACCTGACCCGCGAGCGGCAGGATGCCTTCGCGCTGGAAAGCCAGCGCCGCGCCGTCGAGGCCATCAACGCGGGACGTTTCCGGGACGAGATCGTGCCCGTAGAGATTCCGCAGAAGAAGGGCGATCCGCTCTGCGTCGAGGTGGATGAGCACCCACGCTATCGCATTGAGAATGGGAGCTACGTGCTGGACACGAGCATGGAGCAGCTTAGCAAACTCCAACCTGTGTTCCGCAAGGGCGGCACTGTGACGGCGGGCAATTCTAGCGGCCTCAACGACGGGGCGGCGGCACTGCTGTTGATGAGCGCTGACCGCGCCCGCGCCCTCGGCCTGACGCCCATCGCGCGATGGGTGGGCAGCGCGGCGGCGGGCGTCAACCCGCGCACGATGGGCCTCGGCCCCGTCCCGGCCACGGAGAAGGTGCTCAAACGGGTGGGCTTGACCATTGATGACCTCGACCTGATCGAGTTGAACGAGGCATTTGCGGTGCAAGCGCTGGCGGTGATGGAGCTGGCGGGCTTTCGCCACGAGATCACCAACGTCAACGGTGGAGCGATTGCGCTGGGCCATCCACTGGGCTGCTCTGGGGCGCGGCTGACGGCCACGCTGCTGCATGAGATGAAGCGCCGCAGGGCCGCTGGCCAGCGGATGCGCTACGGTCTGGCAACCTTGTGCGTCGGCGTGGGCCAGGGCGAGGCGACGATCTTCGAGCTGCTATAGCGTACGCAGCCCACAACACACCACCCCAGGGAGGAGACGAAGATGGACATCATGGCGGCAGTGCAGTACCCGTTTGAAGACGAGGAATGGACGAGCAAGGTAGCGGTCGGCATTCTGATCTCGATGGTTCCCATCCTCAACTTCGCCGCCACCGGCTATCTGGTTACCATCATCCGCAACGTGGCTCACAACGAGCCGCGCCCCCTGCCGCGGTGGGAGAACCTCGGCGACCTCCTGCTCAAGGGGTTGTACCTGATTATCGCGCAGCTCGCCTACTTCTCCGTTCCGATGCTGCTGCTCGCTGCTGTGATGACGCCGCTCGCCATCCTGCCCCTGCTGGGGGGTGGGGATGAGGATGTCATGGCCGCACTGGGCGGCGTGGCCCTGATGGGTCTGGTCTGCGTGGGGCTGATCGCGCTGGTAGTGGCGGTTGCCTTATCGTTGCTTCTGCTGGCAGGGATCATTCGCTTCAGCGTGGGACGGCAGGAGCTTGGCGAGCTATTCGACTTCCGGGGCAACTTCGGGTATCTGCGAGACAACATCGGCACGATCCTGCTGGCAATCCTGTACCTGTTTCTGGTCGGATTGGTGATCGGAACGGTGATCTTCTGCGTCGGAGCCGTGTTGAGCCTCATCCCGATCTGCGGGCCGCTGATCAGCATGGCGATCTCGTTGGGGATGGCGTTCTTCGCCATTCTGCTGAGCGGGCATCTCTACGGGCAGGTGGCCCGCGAGACGGGGCTGGTTAGCCCAACGACGCCTGCGGTCTAGGAACTTATAGCGCCCAGCTATGACCGATCCCCACATCGGCACGCTCGCCGAGCGGTCGCTGCACGCCGCGCTCAAGGACTGGTACGCGCAGCCAGGCGACCGGCGCGAGGTGAAGGTCGATGGCTACGTGATCGACCTGGTGCGGGGTAACCTGCTGATCGAGGTCCAGACGGCGGGCTTCGCGGCGATCCGCCGCAAGCTGGCCCGGTTGACCCAGGCTCACCCGCTGCGGCTCGTCTACCCCATCGCGGCGGAGCGGTGGATCGTCAAGCTGGCTGCCGACGGCGAGACCCTGGTCGAGCGCCGCCGATCGCCTCGGCGCGGACGCATCGAGCACGTGTTCGTTGAGCTGGTCAGCATCCCCGACCTGATCGCACGCGAGACCTTCTCGCTGGAGGTGCTGCTGACCCGCGAGGAAGAAATCCGCCGCGATGACGATCAGGGTAGCTGGCGTCGCCAGGGTTGGAGCATCATTGACCGACGGCTGGTGGAAGTGGTGGATCGGGTAGCGTTCTCCACGCCGGAGGACTTCCGCGCCCTGCTCCCGCCTGATCTGCCCGATCCCTTCACCAACCGTGACTTGGCCCGCGCTTCAGGCCATCCCACTTACCTTGCCGGGAAGATGACCTACTGCCTGAGCCGCATGGGCGCGATCCGGCGCGCCGGCCAGCAGGGGAAGGCATACCTGTTCTCTCTTACTTCAGGATGAAGCCAATCCATGGAAATCACTACCAGGCACTCGCAGGTCTTCCATCGCAAGTTCAAACACCCTAAGCCCACCATCGTGCGCGGTGAAGGCGTGTACCTGTGGGATGCCAATGGCAGGCGCTACATCGATGCCTCCGGCGGCCCCATCGTAGTGAACGTCGGACATGGCGTCCGGGAGATCGCCGACGCCATCGGAAGACAGGCGGCATCCGTTGCCTACGCCCATGCCTCGATGTTCACCAGCGCGACGCTCGAAGAGCACGCCGCCCGGCTAGCGAGGCATATGCCGATGCCGGACGCACGACTGTTCTATATGTGTTCTGGCTCAGAGGCGACCGAGACGGCGATGAAGTTCGCCCGGCAATACCAGATCGCGCGTGGCGAACCCTCCCGCTGGAAGATCATCAGCCGTTGGGGGTCGTATCACGGCGCGACACTCGGTGCGCTGAGTATCACCGGCAAGCCGTCGATGCGCGACATCTACAGCCCCATGTTCACGGACATGCCCAAGATCGCGGCCCCCTACTGCTATCGTTGCCCGTTCGACGAGTGTGGGCCGGATTGCGGTGTGCGGTTCGCCAACCTGCTGGCGGAGGAGATCGAACGACAGGGGCCGGAGACGGTCGCCGCATTTATCGCCGAGCCGATCTCCGGGGCAACACTCGGCGCGGTCGTCCCCCCCGACGATTACTGGCCGCGCATCCGCGAAATCTGCGATCAGTACCGCATCCTGTTGATCGACGATGAGGTCATGACCGGGATGGGGCGCACCGGGCGCTGGTTTGGCATCGAGCACTGGGGCGTCACCCCCGATGTGATGTGCCTGGGGAAGGGTGTCTCTGGCGGCTACCTGCCGCTGAGCATCACCGCCGTAAGAGGCGATCTGGTCGATTTCCTGCTCGAGAAAACCGGCGACTTCAATCACGGCGGGACGTTCTCGCATCAGCCGGTGGCGGCAGCGGCGGGGCTGGCTACGCTGGCGTATCTGGAACAACACGACCTGGTCAGCCGCGCCGCCCGCATGGGCGAGGTGCTGGGCCAGCGGCTGCGCGAGGCGCTTGGCGATCATCCTCACGTCGGCGACATCCGGGGTAAGGGGTTGATGTGGGGGATTGAGTTTGTGGCCGACCGCGCCACCCGGCAGCCCTTCCCGGCCAATGCCGGATTCAACAGCAGAGTCTTCGACCTGGCCTTCGAGGAAGGTGTGATCGTCTACGCGATGGGCGGCTGTGCCGATGGCACAAGCGGCGACCACGTGATGGTTGCACCCCCGTTCGTTGTAAATGAGAACCAAATCGGCCAGATTGTGTCCGGTCTGCAGCGGGCCATTGACCAGGCCCTGGAATCCCTCCGTCAGTAATTATCCTCAACGCGGCGTCCCGGCAAAAAGTTAGCCCCAAACGCTTGATTCGGGCCAGGATTTCTGATAGAATAAGGGTTCGCTGGCATTTTAAGAGGTGCTACATCAAGCACATGCAGGGAAGGGACAACGCACCGAGAGGTCCGCGTAGGCTGGGCCTTGCTTTGCGTTGTCTCACATTATGGGTCGTTTCGGCTGCGGGGCGGACCTATGTGGAGGAGTTGAGCATTTATGGCACGTAACCTGGCCCGCAAATCCTACGCGCGCATCGCCGACGTTCTTGATCTTCCCACGCTGATTGAAGTTCAGATCGAGTCATTCAACTGGTTCATCAACGAAGGACTGAAGGAACTATTCGACGAGATATCCCCAATTGAGAGCTTCAACGGGGCGTTGAAGCTGTACTTTCCCGGCAATAGCGACGAGGCACGACAGTTCGATCTGAAATACTGGTTCGAAGACCCGAAGTACGATGAGGACGAGTGCCTGGAGCGCGACCTGACCTTTGCTTCCCCGATGTATGTGCGGGTTGCGCTGGTGAACAGCGAGACGGGCGAGGTGATCGTCTCCGATATCTTCCTGGGCGATTTCCCGATCATGACCACCAACGGTACCTTCATCATCAACGGGACCGAGCGTGTGGTAGTCAGCCAGTTGATCCGGTCGCCGGGGGTGTACTTCGATGCGGAGAAGGACCCGGTAACAGGCCGCCCCTTAGCAGCGGCCAAACTGATCCCGGATCGGGGCGCCTGGATGGAGTTTGAGACCCGCCGCAGCGATTACCTGACCATCAAGTTCAACCGCAAGCGCACCATCCCGGTGACCATCTTGCTCCGCGCCCTGGCGGCTACCACTGATGGGATGGATGCTCTTTCACCGATCAAAACCGGTGAGGACGACGAATTGCTGTCGCTGTTTGCCCATGTGGATACCGATCCAGATCATCATTATATCCCTGGCACCATCAAACAGGAGCCTGCCTGGGACCTCAAACCCGGCCAGACGGTGGCTGAGGCAGCCCTGATCGAATTCTACAAGCGCATGCGCCCCGGCGATCCGCCGACGCTGGATAACGCCCGTGAGTATCTGGAAAGCCAGCTCTTCGACCGTCGCCGCTACGACCTGGAGCGTGTCGGGCGCTACAAACTGAACCAGCGGCTGGCCCTGGATAGCGACATCCCCCGCACCCACCGCACGATCACCAAGCTGGATGTGGTCAAGCTGGTCGAGCGGATGATCATGATCAACAACGGGCTGGCCGGGCCGGATGACATCGATCACCTGGGCAACCGCCGCGTCAAGACCGTTGGTGAATTGATCCAGAACAAGCTACGGGTGGGCCTGCGCCGGACTGAGCGCGTGGTGCGCGAGCGCATGTCGATCCGTGAGAGCGATAGCTTGACGCCAGTTACGTTGGTCAACATCCGCCCGATTGTGACCGCCATCCGGGAGTTCTTTGGCTCGTCCCAGCTTTCGCAGTTTATGGATCAGACCAACCCGCTGGCTGAGCTGACGCATAAGCGCACCCTCTCTGCGCTCGGCCCTGGCGGTCTGCGCCGTGAGCGGGCTGGCTTCGACGTGCGTGACGTGCACCACAGTCACTATGGGCGTATCTGTCCTATCGAGACGCCGGAAGGCCCGAACATCGGCCTGATCGGTCGTCTGGCGACCTATGCCAGGGTCAACGAGTATGGCTTCATCGAGACACCCTACCGGCGCGTCCTGAACACGCTGGCCCCCACCGATCCGCGCCTGCTGAACCGCATCCTGCGTGAAGATGTGATGGATGGCGATGAGAAGATCGCCAGCGCCGGGGAGTATGTGGATGAGGCCATGCTCAAGAGACTCGCCAAGTTGAAGGTCGAGTCGATCCGGGTGATGCCGTTTGTAACTGACGAGATTCTGCATCTGTCGGCAGATGAAGAAGACCGCCATACCATTGCCCAGGCCAACGCCCGCCTTGATGAGTACGGGAACTTCACCCGTGAGCGGGTATCCGCACGCGAAAACCAGCGCTTCCGCTTCGTGCCTGTGGAACGGGTGGACTTTGTGGATGTAGCCCCGCGTCAGATCGTGGGCATCAGCGCGGCGCTGATCCCGTTCCTGGAGCATGACGACGCCAACCGCGCCCTGATGGGATCGAATATGCAACGCCAAGCCGTGCCGTTGCTCGATCCTGACGTGCCGATTGTCAGCACCGGGATGGAGCGGCTGGCGGCCCGCGATTCCGGGCAGGTGATCACCGCGGACGACGACGGTGAGGTGATCAGCGTTACGGGCGACCGGATCGTCATCCGCCGGGCAGATGGAGTCGAGCGCGTCATCCGGCTGCGGAAATATCAGCGTTCCAACCAGAGCACCAACATTGACCAGCGTCCCATCGTAGCCAAGGGCCAGATTGTCCGGCGCGGCCAAGTGGTGGCCGATAGCTCATCCACCTATGAGGGTGAACTGGCGCTCGGCCATGATGTGTTGGCTGCGTTCATCTCATGGGATGGCGGCAACTATGAGGACGCGATCCTGATCTCAGAGCGGCTGGTGCGGGAGGACAAGTTCACCAGTATCCACATCGAGAAGCACGAGATCGAGGCGCGCGATACCAAGCTCGGTCCAGAAGAGATCACCTTCGACATCCCTAACGTCGGTGAGGATGCCCTGAAGGACCTCGACGAGCGGGGGATCGTCCGCATCGGCGCAGAGGTTGGCCCGAACGATATCCTAGTGGGCAAGATCACGCCCAAGGGTGAGAAAGAACTCAGCCCGGAGGAAAAGCTGCTGCGGGCGATCTTCGGCGAGAAGGCGCGGGAGGTGAAAGATAGCTCCTTGCGTCTGCCGCACGGCGAGCGCGGCAAAGTGGTGGATGTGCGTGTGTTCAACCGCGAGGAGCACCGCGACCTGCCCGCCGGAGTCGAGCAGATGGTGCGCGTCTCAGTTGCGCAGCGTCGTAAGCTCACCGAAGGCGACAAGATGGCTGGGCGCCATGGGAACAAAGGCGTGATCTCCAAGGTCGTACCCATTGAGGATATGCCTTTCCTGGAAGACGGGACGCCCGTGGATATCATCCTCAACCCACTGGGTGTGCCAGGCCGTATGAACATCGGGCAGATTCTCGAAACGCATCTGGGCTGGGCAGCGGCGCGTCTGGGCTTCCGGGCGCTCACACCCGTGTTCGATGGCGCCAAGGAGAGCGAGATCGAAGCGGAGCTGGCTCGTGCCTGGCTGATCGATGAAGCCTGGAATCAGATCACTGAAGACGCCTGGGCGTGGCTCAGGGAGGCAGGCTATAGTCCTGACGATCTGGAAGACGACCGCGCAGCCCGCCGCTTATATATCGATGCCTGGCTCGGCGCCGAGCCAGCCTATGACCGCGAGCGGCTGGCAATCGACGAAATCTATGCCCGGCGGGCTGTATTGCGCGAATGGTTGCGCGAGCGCGGTTTTGACCCGGATAGCCTGCTGGTGTTTGAGGATGATACCCGCTCGCTCTCTGCGCGGCAGGCAGCGGATGAGGCGGCGGTGGTCGCGTGCCTCCGTCTGTGGATGGCCAAGTACGGGATGGAGGTGCAGGACAGTTGGTCACCCGCCGAGGTCCGCGAACGAGCCAAGCAGGCCCAGCTTGAGATCGGGCGGCCTATGCCGATCATCGGCAAATACATCCTGTATGACGGTCGCACTGGCGAGCCGTTTGACCGCCCCGTCACGGTGGGCATCATCCACATGTTAAAACTATCCCATTTGGTGGAGGACAAAGTCCACGCTCGCTCGACCGGCCCCTACTCGTTGGTGACGCAGCAGCCGCTGGGCGGCAAGGCTCAATTCGGCGGCCAGCGCTTTGGCGAGATGGAGGTGTGGGCGCTTGAAGCGTACGGCGCGGCGCACACCCTGCAGGAGATGCTGACGGTCAAGAGCGATGACGTGCAGGGGCGTGTCCGTACCTACGAGTCCATCGTGAAGGGCGAGGCCATCGAGGAGCCAGGCATCCCGGCCAGCTTCCGCGTGCTGGTGAAGGAACTCCAGAGCTTGGCGATAGCCGTCGAGGCGATCACTGACACGGGTGAGATCATCCGCTTTGGCAAAGAAGAGGAGAAGACGCGCCAGTTGCAGCTCCCTTTTGGCCTGACTGAGTTAGCCAGGCCCAGCCCGCGCGAGGGTGAGAAAGAGCGTGTCGAGTGACCGTAGCAGGGTGGCAAACAGCCACCCTTGCTTTTTATGCTGCCCCTCAGGGGGGCATCTCGACATGGTTGGGGCAGGGGTGATATAATAGAAACACGGGGCCGAAATGGTTTCGACAGGGAGGGATGTGACCTCACTGCGAGTCGGGGCGCCTAACCCCCGTCAACAATGGGCAAACCAATATCTGCCACTGCGCAGAGACCCGCTCTCGCCCTGGCTGCCTAACCCAGCCTGAGCCAGAGCCGATCCCCACGAGGGATCGTGTCCGCCTGACCCAGCCGAGGTCGGGAGCAGTGCCGGGCATAAAAAAGACCTTGGTGCGGCCTGGTCGTGTCGTTGGATCGGGTCAAAGATCACAAGCGACGGCTTGCCCATGCCCAAGCCCGCCGGTCGGCGTTCGCATGGGGACATCAAAGGAACGGCTACACTCGTAGATGTGGGTGATCGAACTCTTTGGACGCGGTTTCGATACCGCCGGCTCCACCTCATCTGTTGCCCGCCCCAAACAGGCGGGCAACTTTGACTCTTGATATTGCACTCTTGACATTGCCTTGTTTCGCCATCGGGAGAGCTAGTTGTGTCTGTGCACTATGCCTTCCTGGTCCTCAAAGAGCACCCCTATGGCCGCGAGATGTTGCGGCAACTTCTTGCGGCGGGCTATGCCCCAGCGATCCTAATAGAGGAAAACTCCCCTGTCGCCGACGAGGAACGGCAGAAATTCCTTGACCGGATTGCTGGGCAACCCATCCCACCAACCTTCACTGAGATGTTGGCAGGGTGGGACATCCGGCGTGTCGAAGTACCCCACCACAACAGGGAGGATTGCGAGGCGCTGTTGAAGGAAGTCCGGCCTCATCTCATCGTCCTGGGTGGGACGCGCATCATCCGCCCAAACATCATCGCCACCGCGCGGGACGGCGTGCTGAACTCGCATCCTGGGCTGCTGCCTCAGGTGCGTGGATCGGCATCTGTAGCGTGGTCAATCTATTACGACATCCCCGTTGGTTGCACCTGCCACTTTATCGATCCGGGCATTGATACCGGTGACATCGTCAGCCAGCGAACCATTCCCGTGCATCGTGGCGACACCTACGAGAAGCTGGTTCGCGCGACTCTCACGCTGGCGGGTGAGCTGATGGTCGAGGCGCTCCAGCAGTACCAGGCAGGAACACTCACCCGGACTCCGCAGCCCGCAGAGGGCAATACTTATAGGGTCATGCCGCCGGAGATGTTGGCTCAGGTCAGAGCCAAGCTGGCTGAGGGAACCTATCGACATCTGGTCGATTGAGTCCGCCCCCGGCTGCCCTGGCTAAGAGGCTGGGCTTGTCATGAGCCTGCCAGCATGATCGCCACAAAGTGTTTGGGCGAAAGACTTCCCATGAAACACTTGGTAGTCTCCCTGTAAAGTGTTGGCAAGCAGCGAGC
>DAOTYF010000127.1:0-24623 GCA_034434995.1 Anaerolineae bacterium | reverse complement strand
CCACGCCCACCCCTGATACCGCCTGGTTGCCGGGCGAAGTCAACGTCTATCCCGGCCCGCTGCACTACGCTGGCGATATCCTGTCCATCGAGATCGTCGTCCACAACCCTGATCGGCTCCCCACCGACCGCGAGCCTCGTCTGATTCTGGATGGCGACCGCCTCCTGGAAGCCGACCCTTTCTATGTGGGAAGCCCTCTGCGCGATCCGGTGCTGGTTTTCCGTTGGGTCTGGAATACCTCCGGCCAGGCTGGCCTTCATCAGTTGACTGCTGAAGTGCCTACCAGCTCAGGTGACTCTCAGACACTGACCTTCCACGTTGAGATTTTGCGCGCCAGCGACCGGCCTGAACACGAGGCTCGTGCCGAGTGGCAGGAACGGACCACCGCTTGCTGCCGCATTGCTTACCTCAGCGGCACGGCAGCGGCACGCGACATAGACCTGATCACGCAGCGCGTTGAGGACGCCGTCGCCGCAGTAGAGGGGCGGCTTGGTGTTCGTCTCAACCAGCCATTCCCCATCATCCTGATAGACAACGTGTGGGGCAACGGAGCTTATGCGGACGACGAGATCGTGATCAGCTATGTGGATCGGGCCTATGTCAGCCTCGACCTGGACAGCGTGATCCGTCACGAAGCGGTGCATTATGCTGCTCGCGCCATCGGCGGCGAAGCACCTACCCTGCTGGTCGAAGGCGTCGCCGTCTATCTGGCAGGTGGGCATTACAAGCCGGAGCCAATCCCGGAGCGGGCGGCAGCGCTGCTGGCCCTGGAAGCGTACATTCCGCTGGCCGATCTGGCCGACCACTTCCGGGACCGTCAGCATGAGATCGCCTACCTCGAAGCGGCAGGGCTGATCGCCTATCTGGTCGAGACCTACGGCTGGCAGGAGTTCCTCAACCTGTACGCGCTGACAGGGCCGGACGGCAGCCCCTCGCAATGGCTCGACCAAGCCTTCAAGCAGGTGTATGGGGTGGGGCTGGCGGAAATTGAGCAGGGCTATCTCGCCTGGTTGGGGCAGCGCGACCCCGGCGATCAGGCCGACGATCTGCGGCTGACTGTGGCCCTGTTCGAGACGATCCGTCGCTACCAGGCTCTCTATGCGCCCTATCAGGAGGCGCTGCCGTCGTTGCAGGAGGCGCGAGCGCGCGGGATCACTGCTGAGTTCCTCCGTGAGCCAGCCTCGCCGGAGAACGTGGCGCTGGAAACGGCGCTGATCGCAGCCCGGCTTGCGCTCGAGGAGGGACGTTTCGCTGCGTCCGAGGGGCTGATCGATGCGGTCAACACCACACTCGACGATGGCGATTTCACCCGCCACCCCATCGGCGACTATTTGGCTGTGGCATCCACCCTTGCCAGTTCGGGCTACGAAGCCCAGCAGATCGACCTCCTCGGCTCGCAGGCGGTGGTCCTCGCCATCCGCGAGTGGCCCAACCTCGAAACGGTCACCCTTGCCCGCACCGCCAACTCCTGGGAGATTCTGACTGCACGCTGACCGGTATGGCTCACCATTGCCTATTTCATGTTCCGAGGACTTGCCCATGCATATTGATATCCTTTACACCCCTGATTGCACTGGTTGGCAGACCGCCGACTCGCTGCTCCGCCAGGCTCTTGCCGACCTGGGCATCGAGGCAGACATCGACTACTGGTTGATCGAAAGCGACCGGCAGGCCGTCGAGACCGGTTTCATCGGCTCACCGACCATCCGCGTGGAGGGTAACGACCTGTTCCCGGTGGAAGGCGTGCCAGCGGGCATGAAGTTGCGGTCGTACTTCACCGAAGAGGGCATGCTCGATTACCCCACCTACTCGATGCTGGTGGACGCCTTGCAGCGCGTCGCGGGAGCGCATCCGTGAGTCGTTCCCGCGATGGCTTCCTACAACGCTAGATTCCTCGGCCATCCCCGCCTCGGCACAAACCCCATCGGGACAGGGAGAGGCCCCAGTGCGCCGATCCGCCCGAACCACGCCCCGCCAAAGAGCGCGCCGGGCGAGATCGTTCGCGCATCTCCCCTACGCTATAATCGGGCTACCATGCTCAGGTGAGGACTCAGCACTGATGCCAACGCCCTGGCGCCCCATCACGCGCCGCGCCTTCTTGACCGCTGCTGCCACTGCCGCCGCCGGGCTGATCCTGCCCCGCGCAGCCCATCGAGGTCTGGCGGCCAGTGCCGGATCGGGGTCACAGCTTCAGCCACGCCCCCCTGACCCCGAATGGACGTTCATCCAGCCTCGCCCTGTTCGCCTTGACCTGTGGGGGCGCATCACGGACCCCGGTACACCTGTCCATGCCAACCCCCGACCCGGCGATGTGATCGGTTATGTCCGCCAGCATGAGGTTATGCCAGTGCTGGAAATGGCCGAGGGGGTGGGCAAGAATCCGAACAACCCGCTATGGTATCGCTTCGCAATCGGCTGGGTATATACCGCCAACGTCCAGCAGATCCGCCCCTATCACATGCCGACCGAAATCCACGAGATAGACACCACCCTCACAGACGAGCGCGGCGAGGAACGGCCTGGCTTTTGGGCAGAGACTATCGTCCCCTTCACCGTCGCCCGCACCGAGCCAAGTGGCGCGGTAGCCCAGTTAGAAGATGGCAGCGCGGTGACCTTCTTCTACGGGACGGTCTTCCGGGTGATCGCCGCCGAGCCGGACAACGCGGGCTACCTGTGGTACAAGGTCTACGATGACAAGAAGCAGGCAGAGCCGGTCTACGCACTGGCACGCCACCTGCGCCGCATCGACCCGCGCGAGCTGGAGCCGATCCGCCCCGGCGTGAACAAGCGCATCGAGGTCGATCTCACCGCTCAGCGGATCACCTGCTTCGAGGACGACCGACCTGTCTTTACGACGCTCACCTCCTCCGGCGGCGAGGGGTTCGGCACGCCCATTGGCGATCACGCGGTCGTATACAAGCAGCCGTCGCGGCATATGTACTCCGACCCGGAACAGGAAGCATTCAGCGATCCCAACTACTTTGACCTGCCCGGCGTGCCGTTCAACATCTTCATCACCACGCTCGGCCATGCTATTCACGGAACCTACTGGCATGGTGACTTTGGTCGTCCGCGCAGCCATGGCTGCCTGAACGTCACACCGGAGGCAGCGCGCTGGCTGTTCCGCTGGGTCGATCCCGCTGCCCCGTACAGCGCCGTGGCGACCGGCTCCTCGTCCCAGCCCGGCACGCCTGTGCGCGTCTTCTAAGGCCGATGAGCACCCGTCGTGCTTTTCTCCGCGCCGCCCTGACTGCCACTGGCGCGGCCCTCGCCACCCCCGCGCTCCTGCACCGCGCCCTCGCCCAGGACGGTGATTTCGACCCTGGCGGGCGCATCCCGGTGGACTACGATGAGACCGTCTCGTTCAATGAGTTGTACGGCAACCCCCCGATGTTGGGCCGCGCCGAGGCATGGAATCTGCGCGTGGTCTCCCACCCAGAACAGCCCCACGATGTGATCCGCACTGTCCACTACGATCAGGTCGTGCCGATCTATGCTGCCCTGCACGCAACACCGCCGCACGGCTACGAGCACAACGATGTGTGGTTCGACCTGGGTGATGGGTTCATCCACTCGTCATGGATCGTGCCGGTGCGCGAGGTGTTCAATGAGCCGGAGGAGATAATCGGGCGGGGCTTCTGGGGCGAGATCACCGTCCCGACCTCGTGGCAGCACTGGCAGCCGGTGCTGCGCAGCCGCCGTTACTACGATATGGCTTATGGGGCGGTGTTCAAAGTGATTGACCGTCAGGACGAGGAGGATGGCCGCGCCTGGTATCGCATCCTCAACGACCTCGCGCCGGGCCACCAGTGGTGGGTGCAGGCAACGCACGTCCGCCGCATCGGTTGGGATGAGTTGCGCCCTATCTCCCCCGATGTGCCCCCGGATCAGAAGCGCATCACGGTGACGATCAGCACCCAGTCCTTGGTCTGCTACGAGGGGGATGTGCCCGTCTTCGCAACGCGGATTGCCTCCGGCACGACCTTCTTTGATGCGGAAGGCACGGCTCATCCCTTCAATACGCCTTACGGTGAACACCGGGTCCAGCGCAAAACACCCTCCCGCCACATGGTCGGTGGCGAGGACATCAACGACGAATACGATCTGCCTGGTGTGCCCTGGTGCCTGTTCTTCAGCCGCACGGGCGCGGCAATTCATGGCACATACTGGCACAACGATTACGGCCATCCGCGCAGTCATGGCTGCGTCAACGTCACCGCTGATGCCGCCCGATGGATCTATCGCTGGGCCAACCCCCCTGTGCCACCCTGGGAGGAGCACCACATCACATCGGCATACGAGCGCCCTTCTGCCACCCGGATCATCGTTGAACACTGATTTGAGGTATGATTGCAGGCGGATACTCGCCACTGGGATGTATGACCAGCTAGCTACGAAAGGGCCTTCCCTTGACTCTGACCTTGATCGCCATCCTTAATGCTATCCTGTGGAGCGGCGTGATCACGGGGCTACTGCTGTACATGATGCGCCAGAACGGCCACCTCGAAGAGCAGGCCACGCGCCTCGAAGCGAAGCTCGACGAGCGCACGAAGGACTCCGGGCAGTAAGAATGCAGAGCGCTGCTCCATCAGGAGACAGGACAACCCTTCAACAGAGGACTGTGATGCATGTACGTTGATCCCCAGAGTGTCACGATTCCGCTGGCTGTGCTGGCGGGCCTGGTCTCGTTCGTCTCGCCGTGTGTATTGCCGCTTGTCCCGGCCTACGTGGGCTACCTGACCGCTCAGGCGGCGGCGACCGCCAGCAGCCATCTCGCGGCGGCAGGCGCGGGCAGCGCTGGCACGAGCAGCTCCGTGCCAGTGACCCCGTCGCGTTGGATCGTCCTGCTGCACGGGCTGTCATTTGTCCTGGGCTTTGCGGCCATCTTCGTCTTGTTGGGGATCAGCGCCGGGGCCATCGGGCAACTGCGCATTGCCTTCCTGCAAAGCTCCGACTGGATCACCCGCATCGGGGGCATTCTGATCATCGTCCTCGGCCTGCACGTGCTCGGCGTGATCCGCATCCCGTTCCTGTACTACGATACTCGGAGCCAGCAGCCCCCCAACCAGGAACTGGGTCTGCTTGGCTCCGCCCTGATGGGCGTGACGTTCTCGGCAGGCTGGTCGCCGTGCATCGGGCCGTTCCTAGCAGCCATGCTCACCCTCGGCGCGACCTCTGGGTCGGTTGGGAAGGCGGCGGCGTTGCTGGCCGCCTACGCAGCCGGGTTGGGCATCCCCTTTCTGCTGGCCGCCCTGCTCCTGGACCGCGCTTCGGTAGGTCTGCGCCACATCCAGAAGCACATGCGCAAGGTCGAGATCGCCAGCGGCATCCTGTTGATCGGGATCGGCGTGCTGGTGTTCTTCGGCCTGGTGCAGCGAATCTCGGCTTTCTTCGGCCCGGCAGGCACGGAGCTATCCATCCGCCTGGACGAGTGGTTGGTCAACCTGGTTGGCGGAGAACGCTAAGTCACCTCGCGTCAGGCAGCGCGAGGTGGCTTGCCGAGCGTATGGCGATCCTTCACGTCACCCTATATACTCGCCAGGGGTGCGGTTTGTGCGAGGAAGTTCATGCCGAACTGGTATCCCTGTCACAAACGGTTCCGTTGACCATTGACGAGGTCGATATCGCCCGCGACCCGGCGCTGGAGCAGGCCCTGTTCGACCGCATCCCGGTGATCGAGGTCGGCGGTACGAGGCTCGAAGCGCCCATTCATCCAACTGTTTTGCGCCGCGCGGTGCGAACCGCCGCCCGCCGGGCAGGCCATGCCAAGGAGAAGACAGTGCAGCCCCCATCCCTCACCCCACCTGTAACTGGCCGCAAGCGAGAGGCGGTGATCGCCTTCGACCGGTTTTTCCTTGGCTTCAGCCGCCGCTGGGCAGCACTGATCGGGCTGCTGGCGGCCCTATATGCCGGTTTGCCCTTCCTCGCCCCCCTCGCCATGCACAACGGCTGGACGGGGCTTGCCAACGCCGTCTACACCCTCTATAGCCCGGTCTGTCACCAGTTCGCCTTTCGTTCCTGGTTCTTGTTTGGTCCACAGACCGTCTACCCGCGCCAGCGGGCTGCCGTGCCTGGCGCCCTCAGCTTCGAGGAAGCCGCCGCACAGGAGCCTTTTTTCCAGAACCTTGACCCGGCTACTCTGGATGGCAACCTGACCATCGCAGCCAAAGCCTTCCGGGGCAGCGAGCTTATGGGCTGGAAGGTGGCCCTCTGCCAGCGTGACGTGGCGATCTACGCTTCAATTGCTGCATTCGGCTTCGCCTTCTGGGCGCTCACCCGTGCCGGGGTGAAGCTGCCTTACTTGCCCTTCTGGGCGTATCTGATCTTCGCCGTGGCGCCGATGGGCCTGGATGGCTTCAGCCAGCTCTTTGCCAACCCCCCCTTTAATGGCTTCGGGCTGGCGCTGTACCCGATCCGCGAGAGCACCCCCTTGTTGCGCGCCGTCACGGGCAGCCTGTTCGGCCTGGGCAACGCCTGGCTGGCTTTTCCCTACATTGAGGACAGCATGAGGGAGACACGGGAATCCCTGGAGGCGAAGCTGATCCGCGCCGGCGTGCTGAAACCTGCCATCCAGCCATCATCCAGCAGCGGAGGACGGTAGCGGCAGCGGCGTAAACCGATAGCCGCAATATGCTCCCTGGCTGTCAACCAGCCGCACACTCAGGTTCTCGGATAATTCGGACTTGTAAAGTCAGAGCTATTCGCTTAGACTCATGGGCGAATGGGAGCGCCGCTTTCATCGCACCGTCGCCGCAAATCGCCCTCGTTCCATCCTTCAGCTAGAGGAGGCATCCAAGATGAGGCGTCGATGGGTGAAATGGGTAGGGTTGATCGGACTGGTGGCAGCGCTGGCCCTGATCTTGGCCGCGTGTGGCCCCAGGACCGCCAACCTCACGGTCACGATGACCGATTTTGAATTCACACCTAGCTCGTGGGAAGTCCCGGCAGGCGCCGAGGTCACCATCACCATGACCAATGACGGTACGCTGGAACACGAATGGGTCATCATGAACCTCGGCACCGAGGCCACAGCCCCGTTTGACGAGGACGACGAAGGTAACATCTACTGGGAGGGCGAGGTGGAACCGGGTGAAAGCGAGACCTTCACCTTCACCGCCCCCTCTGAGCCAGGTGAATATCAGATCGTGTGCGGCACGCCCACCCATCTGGAAAACGGGATGATCGGCACGCTGCTGGTCAACCGCTAAACCAGGCCAGGTGGATAGGCGAGGCGACAGCCGGGCAGACCGCGTCTGCCGGGTGCGATGAGGCAGGTCTCGATAGGGGGCCTGCCTCATTCTTGACAAGATAGAACGCTTGGCCATCCACGTAAAGTCATGATATTAAAATATTGGAACTTACACCCGCCTGCAGCGCCTACCTCGCCTGCACACCCCCTGAATCCATGCCCGTGCAAACTCTGCCACACTCTTCCCCCGACACAGTTGTCGCAGGTTATACTATTCCGCTAAACTCACCAGGACGAATTCGACCCACAATCACCTGCCCCCCTGGAGGCACGCCCGCCATGAAAACGGCCAGAATGGTTCTTGACGATAAGGAATACGAGTTTCCGCTCATCATCGGCAGCGAGAACGAAGTCGGGATCGACATCTCTCAACTCCGCGCCAAGACCGGTGCGATCACCTACGACCCCGGCTATGCCAACACCGGGGGCTGCCAGAGCGCCATCACCTTTGTGGATGGTGAGCGCGGCATTCTGCGCTACCGGGGCTATCCCATTGAGCAGCTTGCCCAGGGCGCCAGCTTCGTCGAAGTATGCTACCTCTTGATCTACGGCCACCTGCCCAGCCAAACGGAACTGGCCGACTTCCAGCACAAGTTGACCTACCACACCCTGATCCACGAAGATATGAAGAAGTTCTTCGAGGGTTACCCGCGCAGCGCTCACCCCATGGCTATCATGGCGGCAATGATCATATCCCTATCCACCTACTACCCCGATACACCCGACCTGGTTGACCTGAACATCATCCGGTTGATCGCCAAAGCCAAGACGATTGCGGCGTTCTCGTACAAGAAATCCATCGGCCAGCCTTATATCTACCCTCGCAACGACCTCTCTTATACCGCCGACTTCCTGCACATGATGTTTGCCGTCCCTTCCGAGCCGTACATCGTCTCCCCCACCCTGGAGCGCGCGCTCAACCTCCTACTGATACTTCACGCCGACCATGAGCAGAACTGCTCTACATCAACGGTGCGGATGGTCGGTAGCAGCCAAGCCAGCCTGTTCGCCTCCATCGGCGCGGGAGTGTGCGCCCTGTGGGGGCCTCTGCACGGCGGCGCCAACTCCGAAGTGATCCAGATGTTGCAACTGATCCGCGCCGACGGCAGCAACTACCGCAAGTACGTGGATATGGCCAAGAATAAGGACAGCGGCTTCCGGTTGTTCGGTTTTGGGCATCGCGTCTACAGGAACTTCGACCCACGCGCCCGCATCCTCAAAGAGGCAGCCGATCAGGTATTGGCCGAGCTGGGCGTTCACGACCCGCTGTTGGAGATTGCCAGGAACCTGGAAGAGGTTGCGCTGCACGATGAGTACTTCATCGAGCGCAAGCTGTACCCCAACGTGGATTTCTACAGCGGCATTATCTACCGGGCGATGGGCATCCCGACGGACATGTTCACGGTGATGTTCGCCATGGGACGCCTGCCGGGCTGGATCGCGCAATGGAAGGAGATGCGTGACGACCCCGCCTCACGCCTCAACCGGCCCCGGCAGATTTACACCGGCGCGACGGAGCGCGCCTATGTGCCTGTCGAACAACGTTGAGCATGGGAGGTGCGGTTGCCCTGCCGGGGATAGGGCAGCGTTCCGGTGTTCGGTCACAATCGCTGGGGCGGCCCGTGCGCCATCCCCTTGGGTATCTGCTCAGGGCCTCGCCCCGGGCGGGGATGTCAGCGCGGGCGGCCCCACATCATCTCATCCTCAGCCAGGGCGATCTCGGCCAGATGGCCCGCCAGGTCGCTGAGGGTAGCGGCATAGCTTTCTACATAATCCTCAGCTAGCCGGTTTGCCAAGTCAGCATGGCCCGCTTGGATAAGCGGAGCCACATGCGGGCGGAAATCGCGCAGGGTAATGTGCATCCGGCCCTGATCATCGGTCAGGATGCCCCACACCAGCAGCTTGGCCCGGCCATCGTCCTTGGCGCTCAGGAAGCGCACCAGTGACGAGTCGGCTGCCACGCGCCCTACGTTGGAGAAGACCTCCTCGCCCTTGATGATCTCGTTCAGGATGCCAACACGCTCCGGTATCTGGTTCAGCAGAGCCTGCATCGGCAGGGGAAGATGCGCGATCATCTTGAGCGTGGCTAGGTTGATGCTCTCGCCTCGCATGGCGATGGCCTTGATGCTATCCAGGATCTCCCCGAAGGCGCGCAGATAGGAGAATAGTTCGCGTCGGCGCTCGTCGAAGACGGCAAATACCCGGTCGTTGCCCAATTGGGTGCGGTAGCTCTTGAGGACCTCCAGCGTCTCGTCATAGACATCGAAAATGCCGCTGAGCGGGTTGCGGAAGGTGATAGGGAAGATGCGCTCACGTGGCGCGACGAACGACGCATCCATCGGGATCAGCAGGGCCGGGTTGATCCCGCGCGAGCCTTCCAGCGAGTCGACAACCACCTTACGCAGGGCGTCGGGCAGGGCAGCCACAGCCTGAGCTACTCCGCGCGTCGGCTTGTACTCGACGGCATGGAAAATGCGCGCCAGGATCAGCAGATCATTGACCGTCAGCGAGACGCCGCGCTGTTTGAGCCACACCCGCGCCTCGTGCACAATGGACAGGTCGACCGCCTCGGATTCGGCGTCGGCCTCCGCTGTGATAGCAAATTCCTGCTCGGCGATGGCCGCTACCTTCTCCTCAAAGGGCACGGAGCTGACCAGTTTCAGCGGCTCCACAGGCGGCACCTCAATGGGCAGCACACTGACCATATGATGGCACCACGAGACGGCCTGGTTGGTCAGCACCTCGGCCATCGCCATTCCCCATGTGCCATCAAAGAAAATGTGGGACTGGTCAAACACGATGCTGTCGGCAGTGCGTAGAATGGTCAGACAGTGGTCGCCGACGCCCCGCCGAGCGCGGCGGCGCATCCGGCCCAACGGCAGGGATCGATCCTCCATATCCCAGTTCACTAGGATCGGGGTGAGGCTAAGCAGCGCCAGCGCCTCCTGCGTCTCCCGCGGGAGCAAGCTCCGCAGTTTCTCCTGTTCGCTGCGCGGCGCGCTGACCAGCCGCAGATCCACCACCGACGCCGAAGGGGGGCGCGGAGCCTCGACGATCTGTCTCACCATTCCCTTGATCAGACCCGCATCAGGCGGTGAGAGATAGGCCACTGGCTCCGCACCACGCTTCTTATCGAAGCGGTACAGCCAGCCCCCCTGGATCACCAGTGGCTTGCCATGCCGATCCAGCGGGTTGCCGTTGCGGTCAAACACCAACGGCCAGCCCTCGCCGCCATCGCCGTAGGCAATGGGGCGGCACTGCTCGTCGCGGGCGCAGACATCGAACAGATACGTGTGGCCCCGCCAGATCAGCCCGACCTTGGCATTCCACAGGGGGATTGGGATGCGCTCGTCACGGAAGCGGCCCGGCTTGAGGGTCGCCAGCAGGCTCATCTGATCCTGATAGGCTTCACGCTGCTCTTCGGCCAGCTTGTGGAGCTTTTCGCCCAGCGCGGCCAGCACCCCGGTTGGAAGCTGTTCATAGTACTTCTGGGCGAACGTATCGAAGGCCATACGGCGGCGGTCGGCGTAGGAGACGCCTGCCGGGGTGCGGTAGGGACGTGCGTGCTGCCAGTTGCGCAGCAAGGTTGTATACGGTGAGGTCTCCGCCAGGCCCGCTTCGACCATCGCCTCCACCAGCAGGCGCAGGGTTGTCCACTCCGTCCAGATCGCGCCGGTCAGCCCATCTGTGTCAAACAGGGCGTGGATCGCGGTCATGATCCACGCCGCGATATCGTCCACTAGGGTAGCATTGCCAGGACGGTCGCGGTGGTAACCGATGGTCTCATTGGTGTGGCGGCCCGTATCCTCGCGCAGCGCAAACTGAAGATAGAACTGCCACATGCCTTCCGGGTAGGCGTCACTCAGGTCCTTGCCCGATAGAGCCAGCATCTTCTGGTATACAGCCAGAACTACCGCTGGACCGGCAAAGAACACGCTGTACAACCCATGCGGCAGCAACTTGGCGCCCTGGATGAGCGTGCCGATGTCTTCTTCCGCTCGTTTGCGGCTGACGTGTCGCCCATTGAGAGTGACAAGGCCGGCCAGAATCATGCCTGGCAGGTTTCCGGCGGGGAAGATGCTGGCTATCTCGTGCTTGAGCTGGTCGATCTCAGGCAGGGACAGCATCGAGAGCCGCATCAGGGTCTGGTTATCGACGCGCTCCAGATGGTACAGGGTAGCATCCGTGGCGGGCTGTCGCCCCGCATGGGACGAGGAAATGATCGTGTCGTCGTTGGCCATGTGCAGCCCCGGATCACGCCCTTCAACGCGCGAAGGAGGGGGGATCAGGCAAGTCCGGGAACATTATAGCAGGCTTTGCGGAAACCACGCACCTCCGCCTCAGCACCTGCCCACCGCGTCAGCGATGTCGCTGAGCGCGTGCAGCCACCCCTCCACCACGCCTGCGTCGTCCGGCTCCTGATAGTAAACCAGCCTCAATTCCGGACCCTCTAGCTCCACGTGGAAGATGCCTTCCACGCCAACCAGCGCTGCGCGCACTGCCGGGCTATCCAGCAAGTACAGCGCTGCCTGGCGGGGGGCGCTCTTGATGATGAATCGGCGGTCGAAGTCGGGGTCGCCGGAGCTGGCCTCGGGCGCGCCCAACAGCACATTCACCAGGTAGGCGTAGCAGCCTGCAGGCCACACACTCAATTGGAGGTTGTCCGGGTTGTCAATGGCAACTTCAATCCAGGTCAGCAGCGAGGCAAAAGAGTCGTTGCCGGGGGCAGGGCCTTGTTCCAGGAGCGTCACGCTCAGCCAGCGCCCCCTGAATTCGCCGCTCAGTTGGAGGCGGGCAGGATCAAGTGCCAGGCCAGTGCGCTGGGAGAGAGTCGAGAGAACGGTGTTGTGCATATGAACCTCGTATAGATGGCGGCACGCGACTGGTCGAACTTACGTTGTGGCTGCCTCACGAGCATCGAGTAGCAAAGAGTTCAGGGGGTTGGAGTGGGCGCAGACGGGGTGGGGCCTGCCAGTTCTGGCGGCCCTTCGATCTCGCCCAGAATCCACCGCAGGCCGTTTCCCAGTCGGAGGGCCAGCGACGCCGTGATCAGGCCGTTCTGACGCTGCGCCGAGAGCCGCTCCAGACGCTGCTGAGTCAGCGCGGTGGCGGTCGCATGATCCACGTTGATCAGCGCTTCTTCCATCGCGGATAGCGCTTGAACCCACTCATCGAGGGTGGGGCCATCATTGGCAGGTTCCGCGCGGGCCGCATCCAGCACCCCCAAGTCAGCGCGAATCAGGTCGAGCGGGGTCAACACGATGCTCCTGCTGGAAGGGCGATCCGCCTGCATGGCGCAGCGGAAGCCAATCTCGCGGCTGGCCGTGCTGGGTCGCACCGGGTTGCGGACAGTGGTCACCGTGAGATGAGCCTCCACACCCCACGAGCCACCGCGCGTCACGCGGGCACTGCCGGTTAGCGGGCCTGCCGGGTTGAGTGAGACCCCGGTGCGTTTGTAGTAATTCGGGTCAAACCAGTCCGCTACCCACTCCCACACATTGCCCGCCATATCCAGCGCCCCGTAGGCGCTGGCCCCTGCCGGGTATGATCCAACCGGCGCGGCAGGCCGGTTGAGGTTGCTCTCGATATAGCGCAGCCGCTCCGGGGTGGCCCGGTCGTTGCCCCAGGGATAAAGCCGCTGTGCCTGAGCCACTGGGTCCCATCCAGCCGCTTTTTCCCACTGCGCTTCGGTAGGTAGGCCGATCACCTGCCCTGACTGGGCGGCGGCGTAGAAGCAGTACGCGACCGCCATCTCGTAGGTCACGTACATGGCCGGGTAATCGGCGTACACCGGGCTGTCCAGGTACACCCGTTCCGTCGGCAGCGGGCAGCCTCCCGCCTCGACGCACAGACGGTACTGCTCATTGGTGATCTCGGTGCGGTCGATCCAATAGGCGCTGAGGGATACCGTGTGCTGGGGACGGCTGCTCTCGCTGCGATCCGGGTCGTCCGTGCCCATCAGGAACGGCCCAGCGGGCACATAGACCATCACCTGCCCATCGGGGATGCGATAGCTCGTCGAGCCGACGGTCAGCGGCACGAACTCCAACGGCGGGACGGGCGTGGCGCTGGCGGCCCGCAGCGGGGTCGGGCTGGGCAGGGGCGTTGGCGAGGGGGGCGGCGTGAGCGTCGGGGTCGGTGTCGGGGTCTCTTCCAGGGTCTCGGCGGCCTGGCGCGGGGGCAGTGTAGGCAGTTCAACGGAGATCGCCAGGATGCCAACCGACTGGAGCAGGTACAACAGGGCGATCAACAGCAGCACCACAATGGTTACTGCCAGGATCGTGCGGCCCCAGCGAGCAAGAAATTCCGCCCGGCGGGCCGCCCGCTCGGCTCGCCGAATGCGCCTGCGTTCGGCTTCTTCCGCCTTCCTAATGCGTTTCAACTCAGCTTCGAGGCGGCGCTTTTCCCGCCGTTCCTCCTGCCTGGACAGCCCTCGAGGAGCAATGGGAACCGTCGCCGCGGCAGGATGGGTTGCACCATCTGGCGCGTCCGCCACCCCAACGCGAGCCGGGCGCGGTTTGCGCGGTTCCAGAATAGCCTCCCCAGCCTCCGGGGCTGCGTAGGCCCGTTCCAGCGCCTCGGCCAGCCGCATCGCCCCAGGAAAGCGGTCGGCGGGGGACTTTGCCAGCGCCTTAAGCACCACCGCCGCCACTGACGACGGCACAGCCGGGTTGAGCCGGCGTGGATCGGGGGCCGTCTCGTATAGGAAACGCAACGCGGCGTCGATATCGGAGGCCGTCTCGAAGGGCAGTTCGCCGGTGACAAGCTGGTACAGGATCACCCCCAACGAGTAGACATCGCTGGCCGGCCCGGCAGCGCGCGGGTCAGCCAGTTGCTCCGGGGCCAGGTAATCCACCGGGCCTGTCGGCGCGTTTTCACCGCTACGGGCAGCCCGGCTCCGCAGCAGCGCCGCCCCAAAGCCCATCACCACTGCCTGCCCACTGCGAGTCAGGACGATCTGATCGGGCGACACACTGCCATGCGTCACACCGCGCCGGTGCGCGTGGTCGAGCGCCGCCGCCACCTGCCGGATCATGAACGTGATATCGTCTGGTTCTAGGGCACGCTGCCCGGCGCGTACCTCGTCCAGCAGGGTTGCCAGAGTCAACCCCTCTGCATAGGCGGTCACCATGTAGTGCCCGCCCTCCACCTGGCCGAAGTCCAGCAGCTCCACCACATTCGGATGGTGCAAGCTGGTAATGGCCCGCATCTCGCGGCGGAAACGCGCATTGAACACGGGATCGTCGCCCCGTTCGCGCCCCACGATCCAGATCGTCACCAGCCGCTCCAGGCGGGCATCGAAGCCGCGATAGACTTCCACCTGCCCATCGCGGGCCACCAGCTCAGTGAACTCGTAGGGGCCTAGCCTGCGGCCAATCAGATCGCTTTCCACATGCAGCCTCGCACAGGCGCCAGGGCCGTATCCTGGCCCGGAGGTCAAGTATAGCGTCGGAGTAGGAGCGCGTCCAAGCACGCTGACGCATCTTGTGGCCTCACAACGCCTTGATCTCACCCACCTCCTGCACCTCAACCGGAACGCCGTCAATCTCGGTGGGAACGATATCCTCCGGCGCGAGGTCTTCCACCGCCACTTTATGGGTGACCATGACCACCAGTGCCACCTCATCCGTGTGGCTTTCACCCCGCTGCCGCAGCCCGATCCCCACCCCGACCACATGGGCTTTGGCCATCAGATCGTCCTGGTGAGCGCGCTTGACTGCCTGCGCCTTCTCGTACGCAGACGAGCGACCAGTCCGGCGACTGCCTGTTTTGCTCATATCGCCACCTCCAGACAATCCAGCACCACGATCCCAAGCTGGCTGGTGCGCCGCGACCGCACCACCTTATGACCGATGCCAACCCCCACCACATTGGGGCGGGACAGAAGAGCTTCTCGGTTAGCCCGTAGCGCTTGCTTGACCTCATCCTGCTCGGACATCTTAACCCTCGTCCCTCAACTCATCCAGGCTGACCCACCCCAGTATACACCGCTTTGTCGCACAGGTCGCCTTGTCCGATCTCCATTCCTACCGCTATAATGACGCTCAGATCAGGGAATCCGTCACCAGGAGATCGCACCCCTCCCATGATGAGCGAACGAAAGATCCGCGTGCTCGTCGCCAAGCCCGGCCTGGATGGCCATGACCGAGGCGCCAAGGTCATCGCCCGCGCCCTGCGCGATGCAGGCATGGAAGTCATCTACACTGGCCTGCGCCAGACGCCGGAGATGATCGCCGAGGCCGCGCTCCAGGAGGACGTGGATGTGGTCGGTCTGAGCATCCTCTCCGGCGCGCACATGGCGCTCGTGCCTCGCGTCATCGAGTTGCTGCGTGCGCAGGGCATGGCCGATGTCGTGGTCATCGTTGGTGGGATCATCCCCGATGAAGACGTGCCTGAGCTGAAGAAGCAGGGCGTCTGTGAGGTCTTCGGGCCGGGCGCAAACACCCACGACATTGTGCGCGTCATCCGCGAGGCTCTGGGAGCAAGCGCAGCCCCATGAAACATACTGGAAACAACCTGGCGGACGAGGTGTTGAGGGGAGATCGCCGCGCGCTGGCGCGCCTCATCACCGGCATTGAAAATGGCGCAATGAGCGCCTCAGAGGCACTCGCAACGTTGTTTCCCCGCACAGGCCGCGCGCACCTGGTCGGCGTGACTGGCGCTCCGGGCACGGGCAAAAGCTCGCTGGTCAACCAACTGGCTCTGAACCTGCGCCAGGGTGGCCGCACGGTGGCCATCTGCGCAGTCGATCCGACCAGCCCGTTCTCCGGTGGGGCGATCCTGGGGGATCGCATCCGTATGCGCGACCTGGCGGGCGATCCGGGGGTATTCATCCGCAGTATGGCCACGCGCGGCAGCCTCGGCGGGCTGGCCCGCGCCACTGCTGATGTGGTCAAGGCGCTGGATGCGGCAGGCTTCGACGTGGTGTTGATCGAGACGGTCGGTGCGGGGCAGGCGGAGGTGGATATCGCCCGCCACGCCCAGACCGTGCTGGTGGTCGAAGCGCCCGGCATGGGCGATGATGTCCAGGCCATCAAGGCGGGCATCCTGGAGATCGCCGACCTGCTGGTCGTCAACAAGTCTGATGACCCTCGCGCCCAGAACACGGTCAAGGCGTTGCGAGCCATGCTCGACCTGGGCCAGCCCGGCAGTGATGCCCGCCGGGTTATGCACCATGGCCGGTTGGTGGAGGTCACCGCCCCACAGGAGGTAGCCCCTCCGAACCGCCCTGGTTGGTCGATCCCGATCCTGACCACCAACGCCCTGACCGGTGAGGGGATTGGCGCGCTGGTGGAAGCCCTGGATGCCCACCGGGCCTACCTGCGGGAATCGGGTGAGATGGTGCGCCGGGAGCGAGCACGCCTGGTCGCCGAGCTGGAAAACGACCTGCGAGAGGCGCTGCTGGCGCGGCTGCTGGACAGGATCGATGGCGCAGAACTGGACGAGCTGGTGGATCGCATCGCCGCCCGCGAACTGGCTCCGCGTGCTGCCGTAGCCCGGCTGATCGACGCCGCCCACTTGCCCGGCCCGCCCGTCCAGGTTGATTCCACCTGAGTGCGCTCTGCTGAGGAGAGGTTGAGAATGCCTGATCCCGATCCCAGATGTGACCCGACTGGTCAGTATGGGGATATCAAGCTGATTGCAGGCACAGCCTGTCCTGGGCTTGCCAGGGAGATCGCAGCCTACCTGAGACACAAAACCGGCAAGAAGGTGGGGCTTGCCAAGCGGCAGATCAAGAAGTTCCCCAACGACAACACCTATGTCAAACTCAGCGAAAGCGTGCGTGGGCAGGATGTGTACATCATCCAGACGCTCAATCGCCCGGTCAACGACAACATCATGGAGCTGCTGATCATGCTGGACGCGGTGCGGCGCGACTCGGCGGGGCGCATCACCGCCGTTATCCCTTATATGGCCTATGGGCGCACCGACAAGAAAGACGTGCCGCGCACCCCGATCACCGCCCGGCTGGTGGCCGAGATGATCGAGGTGGCCGGGGCCGACCGCTATATGACCATTGACCTCCACGCTGGGCAGATTCAGGGCTTCTTCCGCATCCCCGGTGACGTGTTGACTGCCTTCCACCTGCTGCACGATTACGTCCTGGCCAATGTGCCGCTCGACAATCTGGTTGTCTCCACTGTGGATTTGGGCTTTGCTAAAGGCGGGCGCAAATGGTCCCGTGAGCTACAGCTCCCGCTGGCTCTGATCGAGAAGGATCGCGCAGACGAGGAGGTCACTGCGCTTGGCATTGTGGGCAGCGTCAGGGGACATAACGTGCTGCTGGTGGATGACGAGGTGGATACGGCCAGCTCGCTGGTTCAAGCCGTCAACCTGCTCAAGGCCGAGGGCGCGCTGGATATCACTATTTGCTTCACCCATCCGGTCTTCTCACCGCCCAGAGCGCGTCCGAATCTGCTTCAACTCCAGGACAAAGTGCGCCAGATGATCTTCACCAACACCATCCCCCTGCGCCCCGCGAACCGGATGCCCAACATGACAGTGTGCTCGGTTGCGCCGCTGCTGGCGGAGGTGATCTGGCGGGCGCACATAGGAGTATCCGTAGGGGCGTTGTTCAACGAGTAGCGGGCCAACGGCTGATGGTTGCAGACGGATCACCCCTACTCAGCCGCGATAAGACCCATGTTGGAAAGGAGCAAACATGGAAAAGCGATACGGCGCCCTGCGAACGATAGGCTTGATCTACAAGATTCTAGGGGGCATTATTCTTGCTCTCACTGTGATGACGGTGATCGGAATCTGCGCGACGGCTCTGCTGGGCAACGTTTTACCTCTGGGCTTTGTGCGGGAGTTTGGAATGCGCCCATGGACGGGCATCCTGGCCAGAGGGGTTGTGGGAGCCATCATTGGCAGCATCATCGCCATCCTGTACGGCGGTGGCCTCGGCCTGACGTTATTTGCCTTCGGCGAGGGAATCGATCTGGCAATCTCCCTGGAGGAGAACACCCGCTTGACGGCCACGCTCCTGCAGCGTCAGCAGAGCCAGCCACCGGGCAGCGGATAGGCGACACTGCTCTAGGCAAGCCCAGGCCGGCGGATATCTGATCAGCGATTCAGATGACAGAGGAGGAGAGATAAATGACAGTCGGAACGTTCTTCAGCATCCTGGGCTGGATCATCACCGGGGCGATTGCGGGGTACCTCGCCAGCGTGCTGCTGCGTGCCGAACGGCAGGGCTGCCTGGTGAACATCGTCCTGGGCATCGCCGGGGCGTTTGTCGGCGGATTTGTGATGCACAATATCCTGCTGCCGCAGGGTGTCACTGGCTGGGGGCCGCTGGATACCATCATCAACGCCACGCTGGGCGCAGTGATCCTGCTGGTCCTGATCGAGTTGCTCCTCCCTGGCAGACAGCTTGGCGTCCGCCGAGCGCGCTCAGAGCGCCGATCCGGCAAGCGGCGGGGGATCAACCCGCTGGACTGGCTGGAATAGGGATCGTCACCGCCTGCACGGCCAGATACCCCTTTGCCGGTGAAAGAGGCGTGCCCTCTTCCAGGGCCTGCGCCCCTCAGAGACCGGAGTGCTCTACCAGGAACCGCGCCTCGACATGCGGCGCAGACGTGATCAGGGGAGCACCCGCGTCGCGGGCTTCCTGAGCGCAGAGGAAATCAGGCACGGGCCGCGATCAGCTTGACGGGGCGCAGATTCCCTGGAAATACTCGAACTCCGGGCAGGACGAACCATCCGGGAAGACGCAGGTCAGCACCCCCTCCCGGACTTCTGGCGTGTAGCCCTGCTGCGCGCAGTAGGTTTTATCCAAGCCGCACTCGCCCCGGAACAGCGCCCAGCTATCGCACTCCGTTCCGTCGGGGAAAATGCACACTCCGTACTGGCCGCTGTCGCTCTCCCGCGTTTCCTCGCTATAGCCAACGCCGATACAGTACTCCGATGCCGGGTTGGCAACCCCAACTGGCGGCTGCTCATCGGCGGCTTGCTGGCAAGCTGCCAGAAGCAGAATAACTGCCAACCCCACCAAAAGATACGAGTGCTTCCCGATGTCCATTGTCTTTATCTCCCGTGCAGTGAAAAGCGCAGGTCAGGATGTGGACAAGCTTCCAGCAGGCAGACGCTGCTAGTATACTCCCATCTGGGCAGCGATCAATGCCCCTCCACCGTGCAACGGCACGGCGGAGGCTTTTGCTGGCAGCACAAACGCGCTACACTTACGCAACTCGTGCATCAGGCACACCGAGGAGAAGAGATTTCATGGCATCGGAGCGCGTGACTCCCCAGAGTGAGGACTTCGCTCGCTGGTACACGGAGGTCGTGCAGAAGGCCGACCTGGCCGATTACGCCCCCGTACGCGGCTGCATGATCATCAAGCCCTACGGGTACGATCTGTGGGAAGCGATCAAAGGCGGATTGGACCGACGCTTCAAGGCGACGGGTCACCGCAACGCCTATTTCCCCCTGTTCATCCCGATGAGCTTCCTCAAACGCGAGGCTGAGCACGTTGAGGGGTTCGCCCCGGAGCTGGCAGTGGTGACCATCGGTGGCGGCGAGCAGTTGGAGGAGCCGCTGGTCGTCCGCCCCACCTCGGAGACCGTGATCGGCCACGCCTTTGCACAATGGATTCACAGCTACCGTGACCTGCCGCTGCTGATCAACCAGTGGGCCAATGTCGTGCGCTGGGAACTTCGCACCCGGCTGTTCCTGCGTACCACCGAGTTCCTGTGGCAGGAGGGGCATACCGCCCATGCCACTCAGGAGGAGGCGCAGGAAGAGACGATCCGCATGTTGGACGTGTATACCGACTTTGCCACCAACGATGCCGCTATCCCGGTCATCCGGGGCCGCAAGAGCAATCAAGAGAAGTTCGCCGGGGCGGTTGCTTCTTACTCCATCGAAGCCATGATGCGCAACAAGTGGGCGCTGCAATCCGGCACATCCCATAATCTGGGGCAAAACTTCGCCAAAGCCTTTGATATCAAGTACTTGGACAAGAACAACGAGCTTCAGTTTTGCTGGACGACTTCGTGGGGCGTCAGCACACGGATGGTGGGGGCAGTGGTCATGGCGCACGGTGACGATGTGGGCCTGCGGCTGCCGCCGCGGCTCGCCCCCATCCAGGTGGTGGCGATCCCGATCTTCAAGACCGAGGCCGAGCGCACTGCCATCATGAACCGCCTATGGAACCTGTGCGAGACGCTGCTGACCGTGGGAATCCGCGCCCACGTGGACGACCGGGAGGAGGTCACGCCGGGCTACAAGTTTCACGACTGGGAGATGCGCGGCGTCCCGCTACGGCTGGAGGTAGGGCCAAAGGACCTCGAAAAGGGCGTCATCTCCTACGCCCGGCGCGATCTGCCCAGCAAGCAGGGCAAGGGCGTCATCCCCCAGGATCAGCTTGTCCCGGAAGTGACCCACTTGCTGAACGATATTCAGCGCAACCTGCTCCGCCAAGCTACCGAGTTCCGCGACGCTCACCTGCACCGCGTGGATAGCTACGAGCAGCTCAAGGAGGTCGTCGCCGATGGCTGGGCGCTGATCTGGCACTGCGGCACGGCAGAGTGCGAAGATCGCATCAAGGCGGATACCAAGGCCAGCTCACGCTGCTTCCCGCTTGACCTGAATGCGAAGGAAAGCGCCGATAGCCACACGTGCACAGTATGCGGCAAGCCCGCTCAGGGTCTGGCCTACTTCGCGCGGGCCTATTGACGCTCAGTGGATCGTGGACTCAGGCGCGCGTAGGGAAAATCGTGACGCGAATGGAGGTATCGTCAACCGGCTCGCGATGGGCGCGCCAGAATATGGACCATCAGCACCAGGTTGCCCAGCCGCAGTAGGTCCTCGTGTCTCAGGGGGGTTGCCACACCCCGACCCACCGGCGTGCCATTGACGGTCGTCCCGTTGGTGCTGCCCTGATCGATCACGAACAGGTTGACCCTGGAGGGGCGCAGCAGGGCGTGCTCGCGCGAGACGCCTAACTCCTGAGCGTTGTACGGTTCCAGGTTCAGGAGGATGGAGCCGGGGCGGCTCTGGCCGCGCCCCAGCATCACATCGCCGTACAGTTCCAGGCCCAGCACCCGCCGCTGGTCATCCTCATACAGTTCCAGCATCACACGCCACGGCTCGGCCAACAACAGCTCATCATCTGGATCGGGACGGTAGGGCATCGGGTGGAAAGCCAGTTCCTGGTCATCGCGGCGCTGGAATCCAAACGGCATGTGCTGTGCCAGAAAGCGGCTATAGATGATATCCGGTGTCACGCTGCCATCCGCTCGGGTGATGAAGGCCGTCGATTCGTCTTTGGGCGGGGGCGGTGGAGTCTGATTATTGGGTTGATCGGTCATGTCCCATCAGTCCTGTTGGCCCGCGCAATCCGCATCCACACCGCTGCTTCATTATACTCCAATCGGTTTGCGGCGGAATGGTACGCAGGTTATACTCACCCCGCTCAATCTCGACCGGCGGGCCACGCTCCGGCCCGCCTGGTGACAGCATACAGGAGACTATCGGGTCATGCCATTGGATAAAGCGCAAAAGCAGGAGATCATGGCCGACTTCAGCACCCACGAAGGGGATACCGGCTCCACGCAGGTGCAAGTGGCGATGCTGACCCGGCGGATCAACCAGCTCATCGGGCACATGAACGTTCACAAGCACGACGAGCATTCGCGGCGTGGGTTGTTAAAGCTCGTCGGGCGCAGGCGGCGATTGCTGGCCTATCTCCGGCGCACCGACCCTGACGAGTATCGGAGGCTGATCGAGCGCCTCGGCCTGCGCCGTTAGCGCTCCCACCGTGTCTGGCGAGTAGAGAAGTGAGATCGGCCCCTCTACTCGCTTTCGTCACGCCCGTCAAACCGCTCTGTTCTGTCCCTCCCCTGTTGGAGGGGCTGTTTGGGTTACCGGGTTAGAACAAGGCTGATCGCACACACCTGCCCCCACGCAGTAAGAGGAAGGGGCAGAAGGAGATCCACCCTCCAGAGGAGCAGGAATTGGAAAGTGCTATCAAAGACCGGACAGGCAGTCAGCGACCCTGTTGGGTGGCCTGCCAAAGAGTCACCCGCTCTTTGATGCCAGTTTCCAGTCCCTGGCCTCGGGGGGAACAGCTAATCGGGAGCAACGCAGCGGCAATTCGGAGCCGCTACCTCCGCCTACAATCCGCCCCGCTTTGGCGCTCCAATCGCTGAAGCCGAGGGCATTAGCAGGGCAAACCCGGCTCCCCCGCGTAGCTCCCCTGCACAGGAGGCATCCACATGTCAGACGTTAGAACCTACTCCACGCGGGTCGGCGAGCGGGAGATCGTGATCGAGACGGGGCGCCTGGCGCAGCAGGCCGGCGGCGCGGTGACCATCCGCGAGGGCGATACCCTGCTGCTCGCCACCGCCACCATGAGCGCCCACGTCCGCGAGGGGGTGGATTTCTTCCCCCTCAGCGTGGATTTTGAAGAGCGGTTGTACGGTGCAGGGCGCATCCCGGGCAACTGGTTCCGTCGTGAAGGACGCCCACCGGAGCGCGCGATCCTGATCGCCCGCCTCACGGATCGACCGCTGCGCCCCCTCTTCCCCCCCGATCTGCGGAACGAAGTGCAGGTCATCGTCACCCCCTTCGCCGCCGACCAGGAGCATCAGGCCGATGTATTGAGCGTGGTGGGGGCCAGCGCCGCCCTCACCATCTCGGATATTCCCTGGGATGGCCCGATTGGTGCACTGCGCGTGGGCCTGATCGACGGCCAGTTCGTCGTCAATCCCACACACAGTCAGATGGCCCACAGCCTGCTCGACCTGCGGATGGCTGGGACCGATGACGCGATCTTGATGGTTGAATGCAGCGCATTGGAAGTGGATGAGGAAACCATGATCCGTGCGCTGCGCTTCGGCCACGACGCCATGCAGCCGTTGATCGAGCTGCAGAAGCGGATGCAGGCGGAGATCGGTAAGGAGAAGCGGGCCTATCAGGTCGCCACGGTTGATCAGGAGCTGCGTCGATCGGTGATCAGCCGTGTCGAGCCTGAGATCGCGCGCATCCTGCGTGACTACTATGACCGCGATGAGCGCAATGCCGTGCTGGAAGACCTGCGCGAACAGGTCATGGCCGAATACACGGTCGAGGACGAAGTTGCCAACATCCTCAAGATGAGAGAGGTGCGCGAGGTCATCAGCGACGTGATCAAGGAGCAGGTGCGGCGGCGCATTCTTATGGATGGCGTCCGCCCCGACGGGCGCGGCCTGAGCGATATCCGCCCGCTCAGCGCGGAAGTCGGCCTGATCCCGCGCGTGCATGGGTCCGGGCTTTTCCAGCGCGGCGAGACGCAGGTGCTCAGCATAGCCACGCTCGGCATGCCCCATGATGCCCAGGAGATGGATGGGCTGGAACCCGAAGAGGAGCGGCGCTTCATGCATCACTACAACTTCCCGCCCTTCAGCACGGGCGAGACGGCGGTGTTGCGCGGCCCCAAGCGCCGCGAGATCGGTCACGGTGCGCTGGTGGAGGCCGCGCTGCGGAACGTCATCCCTGCTAAGGACGCTTTCCCCTACACCGTCCGCGTGGTGAGCGAGGTGCTCGGCTCCAATGGCTCCACCTCGATGGCCTCCGTGTGCGGCAGCACCCTGGCCCTGATGGATGCGGGCGTGCCGATCAAGGCCGCCATCGCTGGTATTGCGATGGGCCTGATCAGCGATGGCGACCGCTATGCCGTGCTGACTGACATCCAGGGCATGGAAGATCATCTGGGTGATATGGACTTCAAGGTAGCAGGCAGCGCCCAGGGCATCACAGCTCTGCAAATGGACATCAAGATTCATGGACTGTCCGACGCGATCATGGCCCAGGCGCTCCAGCAGGCCCGCGAGGCGCGCTTGCAGGTGCTCGATGTGATGCAGAGCGCCATCCCGAGGCCGCGCCCAGCGCTCAGCCCCTATGCGCCGCGCATCACCGTGATCCACATCAGCCCAGAGAAGATCGGTGCGGTGATCGGCAAAGGCGGTGAGACCATCCGCAACATCACCGAGCAGAGCGGCGCGCGGATCGACATCGAAGAGGATGGCACGATCTATGTTGCGGCCACCAGCAGCGAGAGCGCCAACGCAGCCATCGAGCGAATCATGACCTTGACCGAGAGCGCCGAGTTAGGGCGCATTTACACCGGGAGGGTGGTGCGCGTCGAGCCGTTTGGCGCGTTCGTGGAGATCCTGCCCGGCACGGATGGCATGGTGCACGTCAGCCAGCTTGATACTTACCGCATCAACGCTGCCAGCGATGTGGTCAAGGTGGGCGACGAGATCATGGTGATGGTCACGGGCATTGACCCCAATGGCAAAATCCGGCTCAGCCGCCAGGCGGTGCTGGAAGGCTGGACGCTCGAAGAGGCCCAAGCACGCGACCGCACGGGCGGCGGTCGCCCCAGCGG
>DAOTYF010000126.1:0-7791 GCA_034434995.1 Anaerolineae bacterium | reverse complement strand
GGTGAGGGCTTCCTGCGCGGCCTGGCGTGGTTCGCGCTGGCGTTCCTGATCGCCGCCAGCCCGCTGATCGCGCTGCGGATCATCCAACCGGAGCTATACAGCCGGGCGGCGGAGGTTCAGGGGGGGCAGGCCGCATCACTGGTCGAGCTGGCCCGCGCCCGCTGGCCGTACCTGGCCGGGACGTGGAAGACGCTGTACCTGGAGGGCGATATCAACCCCCAGTACAACGTCGCCCAGACGGCGCTGTTGCACGTCCGGCCTCTGTACTGGCTGCTGCTGATCGGGGTCGGGGCGTGTCTGCTGCGCTGGCGTCGGCTGGCAAGCTGGTTGGCGCTGAGCCTGCTGTTCTGCCTGCTGCTGCCGGTGGCCCTGGCCGATGAGATTCCGCACGGGCTGCGGATCAGCGGCGAGTACGCTGCCGTCCCCCTGGTGATCGCGGCCAGCGCCGACCCGCTGGCCTGGCTGGCTGGTCGGCTGAGATCGCCGGGGCGGGCGTGGTTGTGGGGGACAGCCTCGGCGGCGCTGGCGAGCGTGCTGATCTTCGGCGGGGTGCGGGCCGCCCAGATTTATTACGGCTACTACCAGCAAGACATCCGCTGGGGGGATGGCGGCCCGGTCTCGGCCTTCTCGTGGTTCTTCGAGACGCAACGCCAGGCCATCGCCGAGGCCATTGCCGCCAGCGAGGGGGTGATCTACGTTCCGTTGGCCGAGGCTAACCATCCCTCGTTCCGCTACTTCACCCTGCGGAGCCACCCCCGCGTGGCGACCTGGGCCACCGTCTTCGGTGCGGAGGGGCCGCTGCGCCTGCCCGCTGGCCGCTTTCTGATCGCGCCCTGGGCGCGCGGGTCGGCGGCCTTTGCGGCCTTCATGCCCGACGGCACGCTGGTGCTGCTACCCCGTTTCGATGACGCGACGCTGGCCCAGCTCCGCGCCGCGCTGGAAGCCAGCGACGCGCAGATCGTCGATCCCTACGGCGAGATCGCGGCCACGGTGGTAGACTTTCCCCCCGATGGAGGCGAGATCGTGCTGGCGCGGCCCATCCAACATCCGGTGGAGGTGAATTATGCCAGTCAATTCCGGCTGGTGGGCTGGGCCGGGCCGCTCCGTCTGCCGCAGCAACACCGGGGCCAGGTGGAGGTGACGCTGTACTTCGCCCCCGGCCCGGAGATAGACCGCGATGTGCTGATCTTCACCCAGCTCTGGACGGTTAGCCTGGAACGGGTATCCTCCAGCCAGGAGGGCGTGTTGCTACGCTGGGTCTACCCGCCCGATCACTGGGGGCCGGGCGACATCGTGCCGGTGTCGATCAGCCAGCCAGTGCCGGAGGAACTGCCGCCGGGGGCTTACTACTTGGCCGTCGGCCTGCGCGATTACCGCGCGCGCAACCTGCCTGTGCTTGGCGCGGATGGGTCGCCGGTGGCGGATGCGGCCATCGCCGGGGCGATGAAGGTTCCGCGCGCCCAGCCCATCTCCACCGCCGGGATGCGGGGAGCCAGCGCGGAGTTCGGCGGGCAGATCGCGCTGCTCGGCTACCGCATCACCGATGCGGCGGGAACGCCGCTCGACGCGCTCTCGCCGGGCCAGCCTGCCATCGTGACGCTGTACTGGCGGGCGATCCGCCAGCCCGACGCGGATTACACCGTCTTCCTGCACGCCGTCGACCCAGCGGGGAACATCGCCGCGCAGAGCGACCTCCAGCCGGAGGGCGGCCAGTATCCCACTGGCATCTGGGAGCCGGGCGAGATCGTAGCGACGACGCATCCCCTCACGCCGCCCGCCGAGTCGAGCGGGCCATACACGCTGTACGCGGGCTGGTATAGCTTCCCATCGCTGGAGCGGCTGCCGGTGGTGCAGGGGGATGAGATCATCGCGGATCGGCGGGCGGTGGTGGTGGGGGGACACTCGAGGTGAGGCGCAGCCGGGGCGGCCCGGCAGACGACCTACAAGGAGGACGCTGTGGGTGGGATTGAGACGGGTTGGGGCTTGCAGGTGATCCTGTGGTTCCAGTCGTGGCGCACGCCGCTGGTGGAGAGCCTGGGGCTGGTCTTCCACACCCTGGGGTCACAGGAATTCTTCCTGATCCTGCTACCGTTCATCTACTGGTGCGTGGATGCGTCGCTGGGCCGCCGCCTGACGGCGCTGTTTGTGCTGAATGCGTGGCTCAACGGGGCGCTCAAGGATGGGTGGAAGCGCCCCCGCCCCTATGAAGTCTCGCTCCAGGTACGCAACGTGTTGGTGGAGACCAGCTACGGCATCCCCAGCGGGCATGCCCAGAATGCCACCCTCATCGCGGGCGCGCTGGCGCTGGAAGCCCGGCGTTGGTGGGCCACCCTGCTGGCGATCTGGTATGCGCTGCTGATGGCGCTCTCGCGGATGGTGCTGGGCGTGCACTTCCCGCAGGACGTGGGGGGCGGGTTGCTGGTCGGCCTGGTGCTGCTCGGCCTGTACGCCTGGCTGGAGCCGACGATCAGCGCGTGGCTGAAGCGCCAATCGCTGGCGGCACAGATCGGCGTGGTGGTCACCGCCGTGCTGGTTATGGGCGCCATCTCCCCCGGCCTGATCCCGCCGCGCAACGTGGGGGCGATGGAGAGCGCGGGGACGGCCCTGGGTACACTGCTCGGCTTGGGGATCGGATTGGCGCTGGCGGCCCGCGTCGCGCCGTTCGATGCGGGCGGCGCGTGGTGGAAGCGCCTTCTGCGCTTCGCCCTGGGTGGGGTGATCGTTTTTGCGCTGCGCTTTGGGTTAGGCGTGGCCTTCGCTGGATTGGAACCGGCCCTGGCGTGGCGCATCCTGCGCTACGCGCTGATCGGGCTGTGGGCGGCGGTTGGTGCGCCGTGGGTCTTCCTGACAATCCGGCTGGCCGGGCGTGCCGACGTTGGACCAGGCGCAGCGTAGGGCGGGCCTCAGAGGGTGTCATGCGTCTTGAGAATCTGCCGTACCGGTCGCTGTTGTATGCCGCGCTGATCGCGCTGGTCACCGCGCTCTTTATCGCCATCGGTGCGCTGTATGCGATCCGCACACCGCCCTGGCAGGCCCCCGACGAGCCAGCGCACTACAACTACGTGGCGCAGGTGGCGGGGCAGGGCTGCTGCCCGGTGATCGCCCCCGGCGACTGGGACGCCGCAGAGCTGGAGGCGCTCAAGGCCGCCCAGTTTCCTGAGAACGCCGACCTATCGGGCATCGAGTACGAGGATCACCAGCCGCCGCTGTACTACCTGATCGCCTCCGTCGTCTTCGATCTCACAGGCGGCGACCTGATCGCGTTGCGGCTGCTGTCGGTGACCTGCGGGGCGGGGATCGTGCTAGCGGCGTTCTACACGGCGGCGCGGCTGTTCCCGCGCTGGCCCACCCTGGCGCTGGCGGCGGCGATCTTCGCTGGGTTCGTGCCGCAACATGTGGCGATCCTGGCCAGCGTCAACAACGATAGCCTAGCCGGGCTGCTGCTGGGCGTGCTGACGGTGGTGGCGGTCGGCTACCTGGGCAACCCGGTCACGCCCGGTTACGACGGCAAACCCCAGCCATGGGATGAATCGCACCGTCCCCACGCGGCGGCGTTGGGTGGCTTCCTGGGCCTGATCTTCCTGACCAAGCTCACCATCTACCTGCCGGGGGTCGTTATCGCGTTGCTGGCAGTGGCCTGGCGCTGGCGGCTGGAGGGCCGTCCGGCACGCTGGCTGGCCTCCCAACTGGCCTGGATCGGGGCGCTGGCCCTGCCGCTGGGCGCGCTGTGGTGGGTTCGCAACGCCCTTGTGTATGGCTTCCCGGACCTCCTGGGGCAATCCGCGCACCAGGCGGTCGTGGTCGGGCAGCTCCACACGGGGGAGTTCATCGCCGCCAATGGGTTCGGCGAGTACCTGCGCCAGTTTGCCAGGGTGACGTATCAGAGCTTCTGGGGGCAGTTCGGCTGGATGGGCGTGCCGATGCCGGCCCGCGACTACCTGCTGCTCGGCCTGTTTTCGCTGTGGGCGCTGGCTGGCGCGGTGCTGCTGGCGCGTGGGCGCGGCGTGCTGAGCATGGTGGGCCAGCAGCGCGGCGCGGTGTGGATTCTCGCCTGGGCCAGCCTGGCTACCCTGCTGGAGTATGGGTACTACAACTTGACCTTTGTGCAGTTCCAGGGGCGCTACCTGTTCCCGGCCATGATCTCTATTGCGCTGGTGGTGGGGATCGGTGGGTGGGGATGGAGCGCGACCTTGCGCCGCTGGTTAGGTGGGGAAGTGTGGGAACGGCGGCTGGCCTGGCTGCCTGTCGCAGCGGTGGCGTGGATGCCGCCCTACGCGGTATGGGCGCTGCTGCGCTACGTGATCCCCAACCTGGGGTGATGGGGCGGACGGCGGCCTATCACGCCTCGAAGCGGTAACCCACCCCCCGCACGGTGACGATCCGCTGCGGGTTGGAGGGGTCCTCCTCGATCTTCGTCCGCAGCCAGCGGATGTGCACGTCCACCGTGCGGCTGTCGCCGTAGTAATCGTAGCCCCACACGCGGGCCAGGATCAGGTCGCGGGAGAGCACCGCGCCCTGGTTACGCATCAATTCCACTAGCAGGTCAAACTCCTTGTGTGAAAGCTGGAGCTCCTCCGCGCCGCGATAGGCCCGGCGGCCTGCTAGGTCTATCCGCAGATTCCCCGCTTCGAGCGAGGGGCTGACGGTGGTTACCGGGGAAGCCGCGCTGGGCGCCCGGCGCAGCACCGCGCGAACCCGTGCCAGGAACTCCCCCAGGCCGAACGGCTTGGTGATGTAGTCGTCCGCGCCGCTATCCAGGCCGACCATCTTATCGCCCTGTGTACCGCGCGCGGTCAGGATGATGATCGGGGTGTGCGCCACCTCCGCATCCCGGCGGACCAGGCGGCACACCGCCAGCCCGTCCAGGCGGGGCAGCATGATATCCAGCACGACGAGGTCGGGGCGGCGGGTGCGGATCAGCTCCAGGCCGCGCTCGCCGTCCTCGGCGCTGAGGACTTCGTAGCCCTCCTCCTGAAGGTTGTAGGCCAGCGTCTCGCGGAGGGTTTCTTCATCTTCAACGATCAAAATGGTGGTCATAGGGCAACCTTCCAGCGCAGGGCATGGGGTCAGGAGCTTGGGGATGGCCCGTCGCCCAGTTTATCCAGCAAATCCTCCGCTCCCTCCGTATCCATGTCCCGCCCTTCGTCAAACTCCCGCATAAACTCAAGCGCTTGCCGAAGGTCGGCGAAGCGATAGGTGAAGGTCTCGCCCAGGCTGCTCCGGATCACCACTGCCACCGCAACGACATGTCGCGGCACGCTTTCGTCAAGAGCGGTTGCCAGGGCCTCCTGTAGATCATCTGCGATTCCAGAAAGCAGTTCCGAAGCCATGGCCGTCTTCTGCTGAGAGGTCAGCGCGCTATACCTCCGCCAACCCGCGGATGCCTTCTGACGGTCTTTTTCACCCCATGTGAAGTCTATCCCGTGTCGGAGAAGGACCTGGCTGATCGCCTGAAACGGAATCTCGAACAGCTCAACCTCGAAACTGCGCAACAATCGCTTCGAAGGTTGACTCCAGCTCCCCATCAGCACGGCAATGGATTTCCGCACGGTGGTATAGCGCTGCCTCAACCTGGTGTGCGCCGTGCATATCCAGCTGGCCTTGTCGCGATTATGCTTCTTGTACCGGATGTATTTGGACTCAAACAGGACCAGAGGCTGGAAGCGACGATTAATGATAACCGCATCCAACTCATAGGAGTTCCCGTCACTATCCGTCAGGAGCAATTTTCTGCGCTTCTGGGTTCGAGCATCAAGGGGGCCGGTTGAGATATAGATACAGCCGTTCTCCTCAGCTACCGGCCTCAGCAACTCGTGGATGGCTGACTCCATCAAGTTGCCGATGGCTTCACCCAGCGCGCTCCCCGGATTAGCAATGTCGTCTGGGACGCCGCTCACTTTCTCTCCTTGGGGGTGGAAATGGAGCCAGCATCATTGCAGCTATTTGGTCAAAATGACAATCCCCTCGCGCAGCTTGACGGAATGCCGCTGGGGGTTTGCCTTCCATTTGTCGCCGCGCTTGCGGAGCGCGTGGTACTCGTACCGGCTGAAACCCATGCCGAGGCCAAGCTCCCCAATCAAGTCATCCGTTGGGATGTGAACACCGTATGGCGCTGAGTCTCCCAAGACCAGACAGAAACGCGCTCCTGGTTGAAGGACGCGGAAAACCTCCCTTAACACCGGGACGATGTCGCTGAAATACAAGGCGACCATCAGGTCGTAGTCCTTCTTCCCCCCCTTCTTTAGCCTCAGTTCTGCCAGCTTCAACACCGCGGCTTGTACAGTGTCATACACGCGCGGCGCTATATCGCGTATCTGAGGGCTTAAAGCAGTCTGCACCTCGTAATCAGAGCGCACGATCTGAGTGGTCGCGGCGACCATCAACCTGCTGCGGAACTGCTGAGTGATCTCGCCCCACGAACGCGCGATCCCCCAGAAGTAGGTTTCAAGGCGTGTCCGGTCTGCGTAATCGTAGTTGTTCAGGTAAGGGGGAGAGGTCAATGCCAGTTTGACTTGCCCCTCCTCCAGGTTCTGTGGCTGGCGGGAGTCTCCCAACACGTTGCATATGTGGCACACTGGGGTGCGCCCCACCACGGTGCGGAGATCACGAACCATCAGGCGCAGCGTGGCCTCGAAAACAGCCAGCGCGTTTTTGGGTGGATGATCGCCCCTGTTCTTGCGCGGCGAAATATACGGCCAACCTGTTCCAGCGGCAGCCGCCCCGCGCAATGTGTCTGTTAGAGCGAGCGACAAGAGATCATGGATGTGCGGATCGTCAACCTCTGTCAGAATAAACTCGCGGATCAGATAAAGGGCTTTTAGATCGTGAGGGTGGTAACATTTGTAGACAAGCTCAGGGAAAACCCCGTCCACTTCAACCGTATCGATATGCCCGGCGACGGCGGCTCGGCATTGGGAGAGCAGCTCCTCAAGCCGGCGGCCCAAGCGGTCGATCTGGAAGTCCCAGTACAGCTTAACATTGGCTACCCAGTGAACGAACGAGTGCGCTTCCACGCCGAATGCGTTAATTCCACGCTGTTTGGCGCAGACCAGGGTGGTCCCACTGCCAGAGAAGGGGTCGTAGACCCAGTCGCCAGGGGCAACCTCGAACAGGTCGAAACTCTCATAGACAAACTGGTAGGAATAGCCAGCAGGGTAGCGGAACCAGCGATGAATCGGCGCACGTAGACTGTCCTTGAATGTGCCGATCTCGCGTCCCGAATAAGGGGTTGTGTTTGCTGATCCGCTCTCAGCAGGGCTTAAGGGCCACGCAAGCGGCAATTGTATTGAGTCATCCAAGTCGGTATCCCCACACCTTCTACCTGGGTAATGTTGGTGAGCAACGCCCTATTCTAGCCCTTCTAGCGATACTCCGAAAGCAAGGGCGTGGCTGGGCACCGTGGAGTTTTGTTTGTGGGATTTGCTCCCTGCTACCGCTGCCCGGTTGCGGGCGTCCACTCGAGATCGGCCAGGACGGGCAGATGATCCGAGCCGGCATCCGGCCCGACCCAGGCCCGCACGGCGCGGAACTCCGGGGTGAGCCAGATGTAGTCGATCCGCACCAGCGGTGGGAAGGCTTCCTGGACGCCGAGGCGGGCGGGGAAGGTCACCCCCAGGCCCCAGCCCACCTGCCGGTAGGCATCGGTCAGCCCCGCGTCGCGCAGCAGGGCGTAATCGCGCGACAGGTCGCTGGCGTTGAAGTCGCCGAGCAAGAGGGCCGAGGGGGTGTGGGCGGCCAGATCGGCCAGCGCGATGATGTCGCCGGTGGCGCGGCTGGTGTAGCCGATCAGGA
>DAOTYF010000125.1:0-4222 GCA_034434995.1 Anaerolineae bacterium | reverse complement strand
GGCTTGTGCTGGGTGTTGCCGCTGTAGCCCGGCGGCGGTGGATCGCCATGATCGGTCGGGCAATGTTGGGAATGACACTGGCTGTACCTGTCATGTATTCTGGAACGGTGCTGGTAGCGTTTTTCGCCCTGGGGCTTGGCTGGTTTCCAGCTACGGGCCAGGGGACTCTGATGCACCTGGTGCTCCCGGCCTTGGCTGTGGGAGTGGGCAGTTCCGGAGGGGTGGGGCGAGCCGTAGATGCTGGTTTGTCCAGTGCTATGGACCGGCCCTTCGTGCTGGCTGCACGTGCCAAAGGTGCCAGCCGCCAGCGAACCCTTCTGCGGCATGGGATGCGGGTGGGGTTGTTGCCCGTCTTGGATGTGCTGGCAGTGCAATTTGGGTTTTTGCTTAGTGGCGCTGTGGTCACGGAGAGCGTGTTCGCGCGGCAAGGTCTGGGGCGGCTCCTTCTATGGAGCGTGCTGAATCAAGATCTGCCTGTTGTACAGGCCATCGTAGTGCTGGCAGCCGCTTCCTACACGCTGCTGAATATTCTCGCCGATCTGGCCCATGCCTGGCTCGATCCCCGCGTGCGTTTAGAAGGATGAACAAGTCACGGCTGGGTCGTATTGTCTGGGGGGCATTGTTAGTGGGGATTGCTTTCTGTGCGGTGCTCGCACCATGGCTCTCTCCCTATGATCCCCGGCAAACCGATCTAGCTCATCCATTCACGCCCCCTGATGCAGCCCATTGGCTCGGTACTGATCACTTTGGGCGCGATGTGCTGAGCCAGTTGGTGTGGGGGAGCCGCCAGAGCTTGCTGAGTGCCACCTTCGCTACCGTTGTTGCGCTAAGTGTGGGCATTGGCATAGGTGTTACTGCTGGTGGGGTTGGAAACACTCTGGATTGGGTTCTGATGCGCGGCGTTGATATTCTTCTCGCACTCCCTTCGGTATTATTGGCAATGGTATTGGTGGCGATGTTTGGGATTGGAATAGCTCCGGTGGCTCTGGGGGTAGGCTTGTCACTTGCTCCGCTCTTGTGTCGCGTGACGCGAGCCGCAGTGCTGTCTGTGCGGGGTGAAGTCTTTATTGAGTCAGCCCGTGCCCTTGGGGCAGGGCGCTGGCATATTATCCGCCGGCACCTGATGCCGAACGTCACAGAGCAGGTGGTGGCCTTTGTGGTTGTCACCTATGCATGGTCCCTGCTTAACGTGGCCGCTCTGGAATATCTTGGGCTTGCAGGTTCGCCCTCGGTCCCTTCATGGGGCCGAATGTTGAACGAGGGGCGGGCCTATCTTGGGGTTGCTCCGTGGATCGCACTGAGTGCAGGAGCCGTCCTGACCCTAACGGTGCTGGCGTTAATGGGCTATAGTGATAGCGGGCGCAGCGTACGGTGGTCCGATGTCTATAAGTGAAAAATGTCGCCTGAGGATGGCGACATCTTTCATTGAGGAGGAGAAGAAGGCGTCCGCACTCTCAGGATAGCATAGGCTCTTACGGGGGCATTGACGCCAGGGCTGCGCTTCCCCTACGCAAGGACTACGCGAGAGGCTGGCCAACCTCCGATTGCAGGTCATTCTAGCCACACGGTATACTGTGCCCAATGGCTCGTAGACATCGAACATCTGATACGATACGCCGCCTGCTGGGCGTTGGGGTGGTGGTGTCGCTCTTGATCCCTCAAGGCGTTGCTTTGAGTACGCTAGAGGTACAGACTGTCGTCGATCCGGAGGTCGAAGCTATTCTCCGCCAGATGAGTCCTGAGGACCGGATCGGCCAACTGTTCATCGTGACATTCTATGGGCACGAGATTGGCCCAGGCAGTGATATTGCTACGCTCATCACCCGCTACCGGATTGGCGGGGTGGTGCTCATGGCGGGCAATGATAACTTCACCAGTGAGCCGAGTCTGCCAGAGCAAGTTTATCAGCTTACCACCCATCTCCAAAGTCTGGCAGCAGGCCGCCAGCAGCCTCCGTTGGAAGATGTATCTGGCCCACCCCTGAATGCCACTCCGTACATACCTCTGCTTATTGGAATAGAACATGAAGGGGTTGGTGGTTCATATGTGCCGTTGAACGCGGGTATTACGCCCCTCCCAAGCAATATGGCCGTCGGCGCTACCTGGAATCCAGCAAACGCTGAGGCTATAGGGGAGGTTGTCGGGCGTGAACTGGCTGCCATGGGGGTCAATCTGTTGCTAGGTCCGCCCGCTGATGTGGCAGAGGTTCCCCAACCATTCACGACAGGCGATCTTGGAACCAGGGTATTTGGTGGGGAGCCATTCTGGGTTTCCCAGATGACGGCAGCCTATGTGCGTGGCGTTCATGTGGGGAGCAATGGGCGGGTCGCTGTGATCCCTGGGCACTTTCCCGGACATGGAGGTGCTGATCGGCTCGCAGCGGTAGAGATTCCGACTGTTCGGCGCTCTCTGGATCAGTTAACCCAGGTCGATCTGAAGCCGTTCTTTGCCGTCACAGGGGATGCCTCTGATCCATTAGCCCAGGCTGACGGGGTTATGACAGGCCATATCCGATACCTGGGCTTCCAGGGGGACAACCCACGTCTGGCGACGCTCCCTGTCAGCCTCGACCCGCAGGCGTTGCAGGTGTTGCTGCGGCAGGACACCATTGCACGCTGGCGGGCGGAGGGGGGGCTGATCGTGACAGACGCCTTGGGGCAGCGTGGTGTGAGACGTTTCTACGATCCGCAGGAAGCATTCTTCTATAATCGACGAATTGCGCTGGATGCCTTCCTGGCCGGGAACGATCTTCTGTATCTGGGAAACTTTGGAAGCAACCCACCCGTCGATCAAATGGCAACGATTGTCGATACCATCAGTTTCTTTGTGCAGCAGTACAAAGAAGAACCTGCCTTTCAGTCTCAGGTTGACGCGGTGGTGCGCCGTATTCTCCGGTTGAAACTGGACTTGTACGGCGGATTCACCTTGACTGAGGTGCTACCCCCGTCAGATCAGTTGCCGTTGATCGCTCAGCAGTCTGATGTGGCACTTAGCATTGCCCAGAGCGCTCTTACTCTTTTGTCCCCGGATCAACTTGCTGCCTCTCTGGCCCCGCAGGCGGGAGATCGGATCGTGATCTTCACGGATGCTCGCACCACTCGCCAATGCTCCACCTGCCCTCCCCAAGCACTCGTGCCGATAGATGCGCTCCAATCCGCCATTCTGCGCCAGTATGGCCCCGAGGCTGTAGGGCTGGTGAGCCTGGCGAATGTTCAGAGCTTTAGCTTTGAGCAGTTGGTCAACTATCTGGAATTCGGGGCACAGCCTTCGCCCCCTGCTGAAGCGACTGCTCCACCCAATGAACTTGCGATTGCCCTTGATTCAGCCGATTGGGTTGTGTTTGTGATGCTGGATGTGACAGCCAGTGTGCCTGCGTCCGATGCGGTGAAGCGTTTCCTGGCCAATCCGCCCGTTCGGTCAAATACGCAAATTGTGGTGATGGCTATGGGGGCGCCTTACTACCTAGACGCTACCGAGGTCAGCAAGCTCACGGCCTATTATGCCTTGTATGGCTATACCCGGCCCTTCATCGATGTGGCTGCCCGCGCCCTGTTTCAAGGGGCCTCACTTCCTGGAGCCTCCCCCGTGTCGATCAGTGCCATCGATTACGAGATCCTGGCAGCAACCTCGCCTGATCGAAACCAGGTTATTAGCATCTCCTACCGTGTGGAGCGCGCGGGTGTTCCAGAGAACTCGATCACACCCACTGATGAGCCGCAACCGCAGCTTCAGGATACGCTTTGGCTGACCACTGGCGTTATCCTTGACCAGAATGGGAATCCCGTCCCAGACGGCACACCAGTCGAGTTTGTGCTGAGCTATATTAATGAGGGTCTTAGAGATACTCAAGCTGTGACGACAGTTGCCGGTGTTGCTAGCACCAATCTTGTCCTGGTGCGGCCTGGTGAACTGCACATCACGGCTACCAGCCCACCCGCAAGCAATTCGGATACGGTTCAGCTCTCCATCCCGGATACCGGACCGGGGAGCGTCACGGTGGTCAGACCAGAGGTGACTCCCACCGAGACCCCAGTGCCTACAGAGACGGATGAACCAGAAACGGAGGATGCCCTTCATTCGACACCGACGCCGCAGCCCGGCACCTCTGGGGTCGGGTCTACCCGCAATGTCGATTTCGGCGACCTCTATCTGGCGCTGTTTGGGCTGGTCGCAATCTCGCTCGTCGTTTTCGCGTATGGATTCAGAGGGCATGATATCAACC
>DAOTYF010000124.1:0-13857 GCA_034434995.1 Anaerolineae bacterium | reverse complement strand
GGCTATACCTGGCCGCATGATCAACCGACTGGCATCCCTTTCGCCGCTGGCATGGCTTGCCGCGCTGGGCCTCATCCTGTACGCCAGCCGCACGCTGGCGGAGATCGGAGCGGGGGTCGTCTGGCCCCTCGGCGCGATCCTGGGTGGGCTGGCCGGATTAGGGATCGGCGTGCTCCTAGCCGACGCGATCCTGCGGCATGGCCCCCCTCTTCCCTCTGGGGGAGAGGGGATGAGGTCCGCCTGGCCCCTCCTGATCCTATGGGCCGATGTCCTCTACCCGGCCTACGATCCCCGTGCCGCGCTGGGGGTCGGATTGGTGGCGCTTCTAGCGTGGCTGGTAGGGCGGCCCGTTGGGGCGGCCCCCGCGGCACGGACCTACCGCGCGGTCGATGGGGCGGTCTTCGCCGCCGCGCTGATCCTATACTGGCGGACGCTCTCGCCAGGCCTCCTGCCCGCCGACGCGGGCGAGTTCCAGCTCGTCGCCGCCCGGCTGGGGATCGCCCATCCACCAGGCTACCCGCTCTACACGCTGATCGGTTGGCTGTTTACTTGGCTGATGCCCGGCAACCCGCTGCGTGCGGTGAGCCTGTTTTCCGCCGTCACCGCCGCGCTGGCCGTGATGCTCGCTGGGCGGGCGGCGCGGCGCTTCGGCGGGGGCGTGTGGGGCGGCATCGCGGCCTCGCTGGCGCTGATGGTCGCCGCCAGTGTGTGGTCGACGGCGACACAGGCCAGCATCCGCCCGCTGACAGCCTTTTTCACTGCCCTATGCGTCGAGCGGCTGGCGACGTATCGATCACTTACCTGGCAACCTACCCTTCCCTCTTCGCTTGCGGAGAGGAGGAGGCCGTTGGCCGGGTTCACGTTGGCCCTTGGCCTCGGCCTGACGCATCATCCGTCGCTGGCTTTCCCTGGCATCTTTTTCTTAGCCTACCTGCTGCTGATCGATCCTGCCTTGATTCGCCAGCCGCGCCGCTGGCCCCTGCCCCTCGGCGCGTTCGCGCTCGGACTCCTGCCCTGGCTGTACCTCCCAATCCGGGGGGCCATCGGCGGCGCGCCGTTCGCGCCGGAGGGGATCGCCACCTGGGGCGGCTTTTGGGATCACGTCCTGGCGCGGGGCTTCGCGGGCGACCTGTTCAGCTTCCATACCCCCGCCGAGCTGGCCGACCGGGCGCGGGTGTGGATCAACATCCTGGCCTTGCAGTGGAATCCCGTGATCGGGGGGGCGGCGGCGCTGGCGGCGATCCGGCTAGCGCGGCGCGACGGGCGGACGCTGATCCTGCTCGGCGGGGCTTTCCTGCTGCACAGTTTCGTCTCGATGACCTACCGCGCCCCGCAGACCGTCGAGTACCTGATCCCGGCCTACGTGGCGCTGACGATCCTGCTCGGCGTGGGGCTGACCTCCCCTCCCGGCCCCCGCTTGGCAAGCGATGCGAAACTTCGTCTGGGGAGGGAGGAGTCGCGCGGCAAGGGGGGTGAGACCAAGCTGTGGACTCTCCTGCCTGCCATAGGGATCGTCGCCAGCCTTGCTCACCTTGCCGCCCAGTGGCCGAGCTTCGCCTGGCTGGCCCGCGACGATTCGACCCGCGCCACCGCCGAGGCGATCCTCGATGCCGCGCCGCCCGACGCCGTGGTGCTGGCCTCGTGGCACTGGGCCACCCCGCTGCTGGCCCTCCAACGGATCGAGGGCCAGCGGCCTGACGTGGAGGTGATCTACGTTTATCCGGAGGGGTCGGAGCCGCTGGCCCAGACCTGGGTGCGGCGGATCGAGGCCAAGATCGGCCAGCGCCCAGTGGTGATCACCAGCTTCTACCCCGCCGAGTTCGCCGCCACGCCGTACTTCTTCGAGTCCCTGCCCGTTGGCTGGCTCGTTCGGACAGCGCCGCGCCGGGATTTGCCGTCCAACATGGCCCCGGTCGAACTGCCTCCGCTCACGGGTGCGGCCCTGGATGGCAGCGTTGCATCGCTCACGCTGATCGGCGTCGATCTGCCGGACGAGGCTCACGTCGGGGAGACCTTCGAGGTGCGGCTGGCCTGGCGCGTCGATGCCCTGCCCGGCGAGGACGTGCACAGCTACGTGCACTTCAATAACGCCAGCGGCGTGGTTATCTCGGTCAGCGAGCGCCTGCTGCCGACGGGCCGCGCGCGAGTCGGGGATGTGCTGGTGGAGCGCTACACGGTCGGGATGCCACCCTACGGCCTGCCCTCGCCGCTGGATACGTACCAGGTATGGGCTGGGGTGTACAGCACCGCGACCGGCCCTGCGCCCGGGATGCGCGTTCTCTATGCTGCCGATCACGACGTGCGCTTCCCCACGTACGAAGTGTCAGCGGGGGTGGTGGCGGTCGATCCAGCGGAGTGGCCCTCGCCAACGGCGCATCCCCTGAATGTGCGATTTGCCAACGGGGCGCGGATCACCGGCTTTGACTGGGAGGGATCAACGCTGTACCTGCACGCCGCGCTGCCGGATGGCTCGTTCCGCACCGTCAGCGCGGCGGCAGAAGGGGCGCAGGCTGCCATCGTGGCCCAGATCGGCGGCGGGACTCCCCGGCTTGGCCCATGGGGGATTCCACTGCCGGGGTCGCTGCGGCTGGCGCTGCCCCGCCCCGGCGAGCGCTACGTCCCGCTGGGCGGCCAGATGATCGTGAGCCGCGTCGTGGTGACGCCGAGCGGGCCGCTTACGTCCGGCCAGCCGGTGACAGTTGACCTGACCTTGCTCGGTGCGCGGCCTCTGCTAACCGACAACGTGGCGAAGGTCGATCTGATCGGTGAGGGCTATGCATGGCGGAGCCAATCCGATCACATCCCGGCGACGGGCGCGTTGCCAACGCTCAAGTGGTTGTGGGGCTGGCGCGTCGAAGACCGCCACCGTCTCGCCATCCCCCCCGATGCCTCGACCGCCGCCGCCCACGCCGAGCTGGTGGTGTACGATCACTTCACGGGCGAGGTGCTGCCCCTGCTCGACCCGGTGCTGGCCCAGCAGGGGATCGTTGTGCCGCTGTACCAGTGGGGGCCATAGACAACGTTTAGGCAACGTTACAGAATCCGAACAGCCGTTTCGTAGCAGTTGACACGCCGCCGGGCGTATGGTATCTTTCAGTCCAGCCAGCAACGCTGGCAGATCGTAGCGAGACTGGCAGGTCGAGCCGGTTCACCAGGCCGTGGGGACAGTGTGATGCCCCCGGCTTTCGTTTCCCCCCGGCTGCCGGGCCGCCAGGTATGTGAGGAGCAAGCAGGAGTTCAATCATGTCAGAGCGTATGACTGGAACCGTCAAGTGGTTCAGCCGCCAGAAGGGCTACGGCTTCATTGGCCCGGATGTGGAGGGGATGGATGACGTGTTCGTCCACTTCTCCGCCATCGTCGGTGAGGGTTTTCGCAACCTCGATGAGGGGCAACGGGTGGAGTTCACCGTCGAAGACTCGCCCAAAGGCCCCCAGGCAGTGGAGGTCGTAAGCCTGTAGCGCCTGAAACAGCAGGCAGGGACGCTATGCGGTGTCCCTGCCACCAATTGAATAGCAGCAGCCCCTCCGTGTGAGGGGCTGTCTTTTTGTGAGGACCTCAGCCCTGGGTAGTCTCCCGCTTGAGTGGGGGTCAGCGATCCCGTCCTGGGCGGCGGTTACTTTTCCCGTTCCTTGTCTGTTTCCGGTGCTTTATCGGCTGCCGGGCCGGTCATTGGCTCGGTGGCAGGCGCAGATGGGGCCGCCCCGCCGAGGAACTGCCGCGCCAGCAGGAACACCCCGCCCGCGATCAGGATCGCCGGAACCAGCAGGTTGAACGCCCCCGCCCCGGCCAGAAAACTGAGTCCAATGGCTGCCATGATGCCGCCGGGGATCAGCGCCCACCAGTTCCGGCGGTTCCGCAGGTATACGAACAAGAAAGGCAGCGCGATGGCGAGATTCACGTAGGCCGGGATCAGCAGATCGTTCAGGATGCCCAGGCTGATTAGCGCCACCATTGTGCCGATGGCGGCCATCGTGTAGGCCGGGATCAACGGCCACCAGTCGCGCGGATGGCGCGCGTAGACATACAGGAAGGGCAAGCCAATGGCAAACAGCACGTAGGAGGCGATCCACTCATCCTGAAGGATGTTCAAGACGGTCAGCCCGATCAGCCCGGCGAGGGCCAGCAGCACGTAGGCCGGGATCTGGAGCCACCACTGTGAGCGGTCGCTGAGGTAAATGCCGTAGACCACCACCGCGCCAGCCGCCAGCGCTGCTGCCCACATCAGGCCGGTGAGGTCCAGAATGAAATTGCCCAGCAAGGACAGCACGCCAAACACGATCAGCAGCCCGCCAATGGCGGCGGCGGTGCGGTTGCCCTGATTCCGGGGACGGGTTTCCATGATCCATACCTCCTTGTGCAGTCCAGGATGGTGTTAGTTAGCTCTGGCGGGGCCGACCGTTCACGAGGCAGCGCCAGAGGCATCTTGTCCCTGCCGCCAGCAGCCCAGTTCCTACCATCCTTATACGCGGCCAGACGGAGAGAGTTGCTGGCCGGGCCGCCCCGGCAAGGAGGGGGTATTACCCTCCGACTCGGATGGCGGCGCGGATCGCCCTGGCCAGTGCTCCAGCCTCCGGGCGGTGCAGCATATCCAGGCTGCGCGGGCGGGGTATATCCACCGGGAAGCTGGCGTCGATGTGGCCAGGGCGCGGACTCATCACCAGCACGCGGTCGGCCAGCAGAATCGCTTCGCTGATCGAATGGGTAACCATCAGCACAGCGCTGGTTTCGCCCGCCGCCCAGATGCGCAGAAGTTCCTCGCCGAGTTGCTCCCGTGTCAGGGCGTCGAGCGCCCCAAATGGCTCATCGAGCAACAGCACGTCCGGGCGGGTGATCAGCGCGCGGGCGATGGCGACGCGCTGTGCCATCCCGCCCGATAGCTCCGCCGGGTACGCCCCCTCAAAGCCCGCCAGCCCCACCAGCGCGATCTGCTCCCGCGCCGCTGCCTCGCGCTCGGCGCGGGGAACCCTGCGCAGCTCCAGCGGCAGCGCCACGTTATCCAACACCGTGCGCCAGGGCATCAGGTTGGCATTCTGGAACACGTAGCCGATGCGGCGGCGGGGGCGCGTCACCACCTCGTCGCCGAGCATCACTGTGCCCTGGCTAGGAAGCAGCAAGCCCGCCAGGGCGTGCAGCAGGGTGCTCTTGCCGCACCCCGACGGCCCCACCAGGCACGCGAACTCGCCGGCGTGCAGCGCTAGGTTCACATCGTGCAGGGCCACCAGCAGGCCACCGTTCTGGTAGACGTGGCTGACGTGCTGCGCTGAGAGGAGGGGAGAGGGGGCCACCGGATGCTTCTCAGCCGCATCTGCCGCTACGGGGGTGTCGAGGGTCATGGCAGGAACCCGTTGTTGAACGCCCCCTCGACCTCCAGCGGCGCATCGAGCAGACCGCTGCTCAGCAGCACCTCCTGCATGGCAACCCAGGAGGCCAGGTCGCTCTGGCCGAGGCGGTCGGCACGCCACAGCTCGATGGAGCGGGCCAGCACCTCGCGTTGAGTCGGCTCGTTGTCGGGATCGTCTAGCCCCTCGACGTACACCTGGCTGAGCTGGTACGCCTCGTCGGGGTGGTCGATGGTATATTGCAGCGCCTCGGAGAGCGCGGCGACCAGCGCGCGCACCACGTCCGGCTGGTCGGTAGCCACCTGCTCGTTGACCGCCAGGCCATTGCTCACCAGGTTGGCGTAATCAGCGACGTAGATCAGGTTCACCTGCTCGCCCGCCGCCTCAAGCTGGATCGGCTCGTTGGCGGCATAGACCACCACCGCATCAACGCGATCCGCCAGCAGCGTCTCGACCTGTGTGAAGCCCGTCGCCTGGAGGTCAATATCCGCATCGGTCAGCCCTGCCGAGGCCAGCAGGGCTTCCAGCCCGATGTAGCTGGCCCCTTCCAGCATCGGCACACCGACGCTGCGTCCGGCCAGGTCAGCCGGCACGCTAATGCCCCGCTCCGCTTTCGAGGCAATCGCCACCGGGAAGCGCTGGTACCAGGCAAAGACGTACACCACCGGGAGTTCCTGGGCGCGGGCCAGCAGCACCTGCTCCCCGCTGACCACGGCGGCCTTAATCCCTGGCCCTGCCGTCTCTGTGCCCACCAGCCGCAGCGCGTCGCTTTCGGATTGGTGGGTGAGGGTCACCTCCAAGCCTCGATCCGCAAAGAAACCCTGCCCCAGCCCCACGTAGAACGGCGCGAACTGCACGTCGGGCCGGAACGCCAGATACAGATCGACGGGGATCGGGCCTGCCTCGGTGGGGGGTGAGGCGGTCGGCCCAGCACAGGCGGAGAGCAGCAGCACGGCCAGCAGAGCGGCCAGCCTCGCTAGAACAATTCGAGATGGCATGGGTATCTCCCTCAGTGGAACGAATGGCATAATCAACTACTGCGCCACGCCAGCGCCCGGCGCTCGATCAGCGCCACTGATCCGTACAACGACAGCGCCAGGGCCACCAGCGCTAACACGCCGACGAACATCCGGGCCGTATCATACTGGCCGTCGGCCACGCTGATCATGAAGCCCAGCCCGGCGTCCGACCCGGCGAACTCCCCCACCACGGCGCCGATCACCGATAGCGTCGCGCCGACCTTCAGGCCGGCCAGCAGCACCGGCAGCGCGGCGGGCACTTCCAGCTTGGCAAACGTCTGCCAGCGGGTGGCGTGCAGCGAGCGCATCAGGTCGCGCAGGTCGGTGGGAACGCTCCGCACCCCGGCGATGGTGTTGATCAGGATGGGGAAGAACACGATCAGGGCGCTGATCAGGATTTTGCTCCACAGGCCGGGGCCGAACCAGATCACCAGCAGGGGAGCGATGGCGATGATCGGCACAGCCTGCGAGGCCACCAGATAGGGCGCGATGGCCCGCTCCAACGCGACCGACTTGGCGAGCGCGTAGCCCAGGACGGTGGCGACGATCAGGCCCAGCGCCAGCCCGCCCAGCACCTCGACCAGTGTGACGCCCGTGTGGCGAATCAACGTACCGTCGGCGATGACGCTCAACAGCTTGCGGGCGACGCGCTCCGGCGTCGGCAGCAGGAAGGCGGGGTAATTTCCCACCCGCACCAGCGCCTCCCAGCCCGTAACGAACAGAACCAGGGCCAGGATCGGCAGGCTATGCCGCCAGCGCACCGCCGGGGACGCGCCCCTGCGAGTGGGGGGCCGGGCAACGTGGATCGGGTCGGCAGATCGGAGGAGGTTGGCATCCATTGGAACGCCCCTGTTATAGATGAACGGATGTCGTTGAGACGGGGGTGGGAGAAGCAGCCCACGTGGCAAGGCGGCCCTGCCCGCAAGCAAAACCCCGAAGAAGGAGCAACCTCCACCTTCGGGGCGTGCGTGGCAAATGCAGCCTCAGGCGCGTCTTGGGATGCCTGTGCGGCACAGCATCACTTCTCCCATCCGGACTGTCACCGTCGGCCCCGGCTTCTCACCGGAGTCCACCGCGGGCCGTCTGGCGGCTCGCGGGTCGCGGGCTGCGAGCAACAGGCTCGAAGAGACGGTTGCCCATCACCGCCGGTGGGGACTTTCACCCCGCCCCGAAATGATGCGCGATGCGATTGCCCTCATTATAGCTACAACGGGCCGGGTAATCCAGTCCGTTTGTCATTTTTGCGGCGCGACATTTGACCTGATCGGGTCAGGGGCATACGACGAGGGGCTATCTGACACCCCGGAGGCAATCGATGGGCGGCCCCGCACAACGCCGACGCCTATGAGGCGCTGCTACGGGCGCGATTTCGCTGGTGAGGGCTACCAGGCAGCGGTCGTGCCGCCGAAAGCGCGGGCGCTGTTGGCCCACTCCGACCAACGCTCAGCGCACTACCCGATCGGTGGCCGCGTCGAATGGGGGCTGGGGGGGAGATCAGCCTTCCGACGACTCGCCTGGCTTGGGATTCAGGCCCCCGCCTGTGCGGCCAGTGCCGAGATAGATCACCCGCTCGCAGATGTTGGTCACCCGGTCGGCGTAGCGTTCCAGGTTGTGGCCCGCCCACAACAGGTACGTGCCGCGCTCAACGGATAGCGCACCCTGACCCATCTGGTTCACCAGCATGGTGAACAGGTCCTGGTATAACGCATCAACTTGGTTATCCGTCTCAGCGATCAGGCTGGCCCTCTCCACATCCTCGGCCAGATAGGCGTCCATCGCCTCCCGCAGCATCCTCAGCGCCACCTGACGCATGTCGAGGAGCTGGGCGGGGATCTCCGCTCCTGGCTCCGCTGGCTGACGGAGCACCGTGCGGGCGATGCCCTCCATGTGATCGCCCATCCGCTCCAGCTCGTTGGCGATGATCAGGCTGGCAACCAGCAGGCGCAGATCGTGAGCCATGGGTTGCTGAAGGGCCACCGTAGAGGTGATCTCGTGCTCGGCCTTGTAGCGCAGGTCGTTGATCACTTGATCATCGTTGATCACATCCTGGGCCAGGCTGGCATCATGGGTCTTGAAGGCCGCAAAGGCACGCTCCAACGACTGCTCCACCAGCGAGCCGAGCCGAAGGACATCATCCCGGATCACTTGAAGATCGTGATCAAGGGTCGTGCGGGCATGAGAAGGGGTAGCCATACATTGCTCCAGGGACCGTACCGCATCGAGCTTGGGATGTTATAGACCTATCTCATCGCATTATAGCACAAGTTTACTGCGTTGCGACCGGCAGTCCGCCATCACCCGAAGCGCCCGGAGATGTAATCCTCCGTCTCGCGCTCGCGCGGGGTGGTGAACAACTCCTCCGTCGGGCTGTACTCCACCAGCACCCCGACCCGCTGATCCTCAACGGTACGGTCGATGGATAGGAAAGCAGTCATATCCGAGACGCGGGCAGCCTGCTGCATGTTGTGGGTGACGATGATGATGGTGTAGTCCTTCTTAAGCTCCTGCATCAGGTCTTCGATCTTGAGGGTAGCAATCGGGTCGAGGGCCGAAGCAGGCTCGTCCATCAGAATGACATCTGGCTCGACGGCCAGCGCGCGGGCGATGCACAACCGCTGCTGCTGCCCGCCGGAGAGCGCCAACCCGCTCTCGCGCAGCTTGTCTTTCACCTCGTCCCACAGCGCCGCCTGCCGGAGTGCGCGCTCCACGATCTCGTCCATGTTGCCCTTGATCCCGTTGACGCGCGGCCCGAAGGCGACGTTGTCGTAGATGCTTTTGGGGAAGGGGTTGGGCTTCTGAAAGACCATCCCCACGCGGCGGCGCACATCCACTGGATCAATGCCGGGGGCGTAGACGTTGATGCCATCGTACAGCAGCTCGCCCTCCACGCGCGCACCGGGGATCAGGTCGTTCATGCGGTTGATGCAGCGCAGCAGCGTGCTTTTGCCGCAGCCCGATGGCCCGATGATGGCCGTGATCTGGCGGCGGGGGATATCTAGCGAGATGTCGCGGATCGCCAGGTCATGGCCGTACCACACGCTGACGTTACGGAAGGTGACCGCGACCTCGGCGGTTTCGGCCTGTAGGCCGTCGCTCGTGCGGAGGTTGAATCGCAGTGGGCTTACCATTTTCTCTCGAACCTATTACGGAGGTAGATCGCCAGGCCATTCATGGAGAGCAGGAAGACCAGCAACACCAGGATGGCAGCAGCAGCGGCTTGATAGAACCCCTGCTGGGGGCGGGAGACCCAGTTGAAAATCTGGATGGGAAGAACAGTGAACGAGCTGCGCAGGCTATCCGGCAGGAATGCGATATAGGTCAGAGCGCCGATGGTGATCAGCGGAGCCGTCTCGCCGATGGCCCGTGCCACGGCCAGGATCGTTCCGGTGAGGATGCCAGGCATGGCATACGGCAAGATGTGATAGCGGATCGTCTGCCAGCGCGTGGCTCCCAGGGCCAGCGACGCCTGGCGTAGCTCATCTGGTACGGCGCGGATGGCCTCCCGCGTGGCGATGACGATAATTGGCATCACCAGTAGCGCCATGGTGAGGGCGCCGCTCAGCACCGATCGCCCGCCCGTGATAGCGAACAGATAGCGCACAAAGAGCTGCAACCCCAGCAACCCATAGATGATCGAGGGAACGCCTGCCAGGTTAGCCAAGTTGATCTGGATCAGGGAGGTCAGCCAGTTCTTCGGGGCGTACTCTTCAAGGTAGATGCCTGCCCCGATGCCCAGCGGGAAGGCGAAGATGACCATCAGCCCCACCATGTACGCCGAACCCACCAGTGCCGAGGCAATGCCAGCGTCTTCGGGCCTGCGGGAGGGGAAGCTCGTCAGGAAGCGCCAAGTGGCGGCGAAGTCGCATTCCAGGAACGGGAAGGCTTGGCTGGTCTGGCAGGGAATCAGACGTGGCAACCCGTCGCGGGCTACGCTGTAGAACAGCAGAGCCAGCATGATCAGGCCCACCAGGATCGACAGCAACCCCAGTGCCTCAAAGACCCGCCCCTGGAGGTATCGCCAGCGAAGCTCGCCTGACGGCGCCTGGGATAAAGTGGGTGTCGTCATGGGTCGACCTCGGCTTCAGTACGTCTCACGATAGCGGCGCACCACAGCGTCGCTGATCAGGTTCAGGATAAAGGTGATCACGAACAGGGTAAACCCCACTGCAAACAGGGTTTGGTAATCCAGGGAGTAGACCGGTGTGTCGCCCAGGCTCATCTGGACGATATAGGCGGTCATAGTCTGGATCGGGCGGCGCGGGTCGAGGGTCAGGGTAGGGCGTTGCCCGGCTGCCACCGCCACGATCATCGTCTCCCCGACGGCGCGCGAGACAGCCAGGATGATCGAAGCAGTGATCCCCGATAGCGCCGCCGGGACGACCACTTGGGTGGTCACCTCGTAGCGGGTTGCGCCCAGGCCGTAGGCCGCTTCGCGCAGGGCCACCGGCACGGCGTGAAGGGCGTCTTCGCTGAGCGAAGCGACCAGCGGCAGGATCATGATCCCCATGACAACGCCGGGGCTGATCGCGTTAAAGCCAGCCAGATCGGGGATCACCCGTTGCAGCAGCGGCGTGATGAATAGCAGGGCAAAATAGCCATACACCACCGTCGGCACGCCGGCCAGGATCTCCAGGATGGGTTTGATGACCGCGCGTGCGCGCTGAGAAGCATACTCGCTGAGATAGGTTGCCGTCATCAGGCCCAGCGGCAGGGATACGGCCAGCGCAATCGCCGAGGTCATCAGCGTCCCGGTGATGAGCGGCCAGATGCCGAAGTGCTTGTCAACGAAAACGGGCGTCCACTGGGTATCGAGGAGGAACTGCGCCAGCGTCACCTGCTGGAAGAACTCAACCGTTTCAACGATGAGGACGGCGATGATACCTATGGTGGTCACCACGCTGACCAGGCCACACAGCAGCAGGATCATGCGGATGACCTGCTCGAATGCCTTGCGCCCGAACGAGATGCGTGTGGTCAGGGGCCTGGGAGATGTGACGGTCAAGAGCAGCTCGCTTTGTTGAGAGGCCATAGTTTTGGAATCCACTCTATTATCTGCGGTTGGGCGGTGCAGGGCAAACGATATCGCTGCCTCTCAAGCTAGTCGGCACGGCTTATCAATCCAGTAAGCCGTGCCGACGATGTAGTTCACCTCTTCCCAGCCAGCCGGTTGGGGGCCTTTAACGTTCGGCTTCCAGCAGGTCCTGGATGGACACACCCACCGTTGACCCTTCTGGGAAGAGCGTGCCCGTCACGCGCTCGTTGAAGCGAGCCTGGGCCAGGGGGATGATCTCCTCTGGGAGCGAGACATAGCCGACCTCGGCTGACAGGGCACGGGTGTTCTCCAGGTAGAACTGGACGAAAGCCTCGACCTCGGGCCGCTCGGCTGCCGCTGTGCTCACATAGATGAAGAGGGGCCGAGAGAGCGGCTGATAGGTGCCATTGTTGACGGTTTCCGCCGAGGGTAGCACGCACTCGCCACCCCCATCGTCAATGGCGACCAGCTTTAACCTGTCCGGGTTCTGCTCATAGTAGGCCAAGCCAAAGAAGCCCAGCGCGTTCAAGTCACCGGCGATGCCCTGAACAAGCACATTGTCGTCCTCGCTGGCGGTGAAGTCGCCCCGGCTGGCGCCTTCCTCACCGACGATGGCCTGTGTGAAGTAGTCGTAGGTGCCGGAGTCGACTCCCGCGCCATACAGGCTGAGGGGCGCATCCGGGAAGTCCGGGCGGACCTGGTTCCAGTTGGTGATGGTGTCCTGGGCGGCAGGCTCCCAGATCATCTTCAGTTCCTCAACCGTCATGCACTCCACCCAGTCGTTATCCGGGTTGACCATCACCGCTAACCCATCGTAGGCAACAGGCAACTCGATGTACTCGATCCCGTTGGCAGCGCACGCCTCCTGCTCGCTCTCTTTGATCGGGCGCGAAGCATCGGAAATGGCCGTCTCGCCATTGCAGAACTTCTCAAATCCGCCGCCAGTGCCGCTGATGCCTACCGACACACGCACATCCCGGTAGATAGCCTGGAACTCCTCGGCCACAGCTTCGGTGATGGGGAAGACGGTGCTCGAGCCATCGATGAGAATCTCACCAGATAGCGCCATCATCTCCTCGGTCGCGGGGGCCTCTTCAGTGGCGGCCTCTTCAGTGGCGGCCTCTTCAGTGGGAGCAGGCTCCTCCGTTTCCGTCGGGGCGGCGGCTCCACCCGCGCAGGCAACCAATGCGAACACCACGCCACCGATCAGGGCCAACAACATCAAACGCCTCTTCAGCATGAAAGGCTTCCTCCTCTTGCATTCTTACAGGATAGAGTAAAAGGTTACGCTCTGAACTCTAGGGGGCGCGGGTTAAGGCTGGATTAGCACTGTGTTAAGAGAAGTTTAAGGGCCAGGGCTAATGCCCGCCTGTCTATGGCGCTCGGATGACCCGCGCTGCGCCGTCGGCCAGGCGCTCCAACGGGACGATCTGGGGGGTGGCGTCGGCGGCGATCTCGGCGAACAGGGTGAGTTCCCAGGGAGCCTCCGGCCCCGATGGGTAGACGGTATAGGCAACCCCGCCGCGATGCGGCAGGTAGGTGAAAAGTTGCGCCCGACCCGCGTCGGCGGGCAAGTGCGGCCAGGGCGGCGCGCGCCCCACCTCGACCAGCGCGAAGGTCTGTGACTCGCGTTCACCCGCCGCCGCCAGGAAGTCCAGCAGCACGTGATCGCCGTCCGGGAGCCAGGCCACGCTGATCACGCTGCCGCCTTCCGGCGCGGCCAGCGTGGTCACCCCCCCGCTAGCCAGGTCGAGCACTCGCGCCACAACGGGCGTTGCTGTGCCCCCCTCTTCCCCCGGCAGCGGGCCATCATAGGTGGTATAGGCCAGCTTCGATCCATCTGGCGAGAGCGCCCCATCGGTAATGACCCGATCCTCCGGCGGGCTAGCCAGGGCCACCGCGCCGGTGGCCGGGTCGAGGGTATAGATGCCTTGAAGCACGTCCGCCGCCCGATCCGCATCGCGGGTGAGGGCGTTCAGGTAGATCGGCCCGCCCTCCGGCCAGGCGAACGGCTCCGGCCCCAGGATACCCGGCGCGGACTCGCGGTCGGCCAGCAGGGTGGCGGGGCCACCCACCGGCGGGACGCTCTCCAGCCGCCAGGCCACGTCGTGGGGCAGCCCCGGCGGAACCTGCACGAACAGCAGGGCGCTGGAGTCGGCGGCGAACGTCAGGCTGATCACCCGGTAGCCCGGCAGCGGTTGGACGATCAGCCGGGCGTTCGGCTCGATCAGGGGCCACACCGCGATCCCACGCTCCTGAGTCCCACCGTCGCTCCACACCAGATAGGCCAGGTAGCGCCCGTCGCTGGAAGCCACGACGTTGGATGCGGTTTGCCCTTCGTTGAGCGGCAGCCGCACCCGCGTGGTTTCCCCCTCCGGCGAGACGGTCAGCACCGCGGTGGCTTGTGCCTCGGCGGCGATCCACACGTGATTGGGGTTCAGCGCGGGGGTCGGCTCAGGGGTGGGT
>DAOTYF010000123.1:0-7145 GCA_034434995.1 Anaerolineae bacterium | reverse complement strand
TCCCACCGCCACCCTCCCGCCGACGGTGACCCCTACGGCCACCGCCAGCCCCACACCGACCAGTTCGCCCACCTTCACTGCAACCACGGAACCGCCGCCCGGTGCACCGGGGCTGGTGGCCCTGGTTGAAGGCTCAGGCAACAACGCTGAGATCGTGGTGATCGACGCCAACGGCGGCAACCGCCGCCGTCTGACCACCAACGCCTACTACGATGGCGAGCCGGATTTCTCGCCGGATGGATCGCAGATCGCCTTCGACTCAGCTCCCTCCGGCAATCGGGACATCTACATCATGTCCGCCACTGGGACGAACGTCCGGCAGGTGACCAGCGCCCCCGGCGATGAGCGCCACCCGGACTGGTCGCCGAACGGGCAGGCCATTGTCTATGAGGCGGGCAGTGAGGATACAGCGGAAATCTACGCCATCAATGTGGATGGAACTGGCAGCACCCGCCTGACCAACAACAGCAACGGCGACCGTGCCCCTGTCTTCTCGCCCGACGGAACGATGATCGCCTTCATGACCAACCGGCGCGGAAAGTGGGAGATCGCGATCATGGCCTACCCTGGGGGGGAGTTGATCCGCATCTTCGATTGCCCCGCACCGGATTGCCGCTTCCCCACCTGGGCCGCCGATGGCACATACATTGCCTATAATACGCTGGACTCGGCTGGCAATGTGGCCGAAATCTGGGAGGCGAATGTGGCAACTGGCGTCTCGACTGCTCTCGTTTCCGGGACCGGCAATGGCCGCCCGTGCTATGCGCGAGATGGTCAGCACCTGTATTACAACAACACGGTTGGCGGCAACTCCGATCTGTATCGCATCAACCTGATTACGCTTCAGATCGTCCGCCTGACCACCAGCCCGGTCAATGAATATGCCCCAGACTGGGGCCCGGGCTAGGTTATGTTGCTATCCCTGGCCGCGACGTTCGGTCGCGGGAGCGCGAATGTTGACATGACTCAGTGTGTGGCCAAAGAGTTTTCGGCCAAGTGCTGAGGCAATCTTACGCGGGTTCGTTTGCAAATTGGCCCCAGGCCGATTATAGTCTTGCCAGCGCAGGTATATTCGGCATCGTTGCATTAAGCTGTATGAACGCGGGAAGGTTGATCCGCAGCCCCGGTGAGTACATCCGAAGACCCCCCCAGTCCTGTTGAACCGCTGCTGATCCAGCGCCGGGCCGGCCCAGCACACGCCATCTGCCCGGCTTCTTGGCATTGGATTTCCGGGAGGAGCGTGTGAGCCTGGATGTGGTGATTCTTGCTGCCGGGCAGGGAACGCGCATGAAGTCGCGCCTGCCCAAAATCCTGCACCCGCTGGCCGGAAGGCCGCTCGTGCTGTACAGCGTTGAGGTGGCTGCTGCCTTGAGCCATCGCCCGCCTGTGCTGGTAGTCGGCCATGGCGCGGACGACGTGCGGGCGGTGGTGGGCGAGGGAGCGCGCTATGTCGTCCAGGCCGAACAGCTTGGCACGGGTCACGCCGTCCTGCAGACCCGCGACCTGTTGCGCGGGCAGTCCGCCCACGTGATGGTCTTCTATGCAGATATGCCGCTGCTGCAAGCCTCAACGCTGCAGGCGCTCTACGAAGCCCAGCGGTCTCACGATGGCCCCTTCAGTATGCTGACCGTGCTGGCCGACCAGCCGCGCGGCTTTGGGCGCATCGTGCGCGACGGTCAGGGTTCGGTCCAGGCCATCGTCGAAGAGCGCCACGCCACGCCTGAACAGCTCGCCATCCGCGAGGTGAACCCCGGCATCTACTGCTTCAACGCCACTTGGCTGTGGGATCATCTGGAGGCGATCCCGCTTAGCGCGAAGGGCGAATACTATCTTACCGATCTGGTCGAGATCGCGGCCCGCGCTGGCGAGCGCGTCCACGCGCGACTGATGGACGACCCGGTCGAGGCGCTGGGCATCAATACGCGCGTTCACCTGGCGGAAGCCGAGGCGGCATTGCGGGCGCGGGTCAATGAGGCGCTGATGCTCTCCGGAGTCACCATCCTTGACCCGGCCAGCACCACCATCCACCCCACCGTCACTATCGGGCAGGATACGACCATCCTGCCCAATACGCACATCTGGGGCACAACCACCATCGGGCAGGGCTGCCTGATCGGCCCCAATACCATCATCCAGGACTGCACCATTGGCGACGCCTGCACGATCCGGGCTTCGGTGCTGGAAGGAGCCACCCTCGAGGATCAGGTCGATATCGGGCCATTTGCTCACCTCCGCACAGGGGCGTACCTGGAGCGCGGCGTCCATATGGGCAACTTCGGCGAGGTGAAGAACAGCCGCCTGCGCGCTGGGGTCAAGATGGGTCACTTCAGCTATGTCGGCGACGCGGATATTGGCGAGGAGACGAACATCGGCGCGGGCACGATCACTTGCAACTTTGACGGCAAGCGGAAGCATAAGACGGTCACGGGCAAGGGCGTGTTCATCGGCAGCGACACCATGCTGGTCGCGCCAGTGACGCTCGGCGATGGGGCGCGCACGGGGGCCGGATCGGTTGTCACACACGATGTACCGGCGGGGACCCTGGTGGTTGGCGTGCCCGCCCGCCCCCGCCCGCTTGAGCCACCAGAAGCTGAGGATAGATAGCAGTGGACCCTGAATTACTGGCGGGCCTGCTTGGCCTGGCGCTTCTCTTGCTGATCAGCGCCTTCCTTTCGGCGGCGCGCGCCGCGCTGGGCAGCGCTCGTCGCCCGGCGCTCCGTGAACTGGCCGAGCGCGGCAGCCGGCAGGCCCTGCTGGCTGTAACCATTGCCGAAGACTCCAGCCGGGTGTTGAATACCTTCCACCTGGCCAACATCCTGACCCACTTCCTGGTGGCCGGGCTGGTGATCGGCCTCTACCTGCCGCCCGCCGCTGCCTGGCTGTCTGGATGGCTCTCTCTGCCCATCGGCATTAGTCAGGCATTGAGCTACCTGGTGATCGTCATCCCGGTGGCGCTGCTCATCTACCTCTTGTTTGACGCTATCCCAGAGACCCTGGCTCAGCGGGATGCGGATAGCTGGGCGCTGGCCCTGGCCCGCCCCGCACAGGTCGTCATCCTCCTGCTCTCGCCGCTGGTATTCCTGACAACCCGTTTCCGCCGCCTGATCCCCGCCCAGCGTGGCGAGAAGGAAGCCGCCATCACCGAAGAGGAAATCATGACCCTGGTGGATGCTGGCGAAGAAGAGGGAGCCATCGATCTCGATGAGAAGGAGATGATCTACTCCATCTTCCAGCTCGACGACACCCTGGCGCGTGAGATCATGGTCCCGCGCATTGATATCGTGGCCGTGGAGGTCAACACGCCGCTGGATAAGGCGCGGGATATCATCATTCAGGCCGGCCATTCGCGCATCCCGGTTTATGAGGAGTCGCTGGACCACGTGTGCGGCCTGTTGTACGCCAAGGACCTGCTGAGCGTGTGGCAGCGGGGCGCGTTCGATGTGACACTGCGCTCGATCCTACGCCCGGCGCTGTTCGTTCCCGAATCCAAACGTGTGCCCGACCTGCTAAAGGAATTGCGTCATTCCAAAGTGCACCTGGCTATTGTGATCGACGAGTACGGCGGCACAGCCGGTCTGGTGACAATGGAGGACATCGTTGAGGAGATCGTTGGCGAAATCCGCGACGAGTACGATAGCGCTGAAGAAGCCCCCTACGAAACCATCGGCCCTGACGAATTCCTCTTTGATGCTCGCATCAACCTGGATGACTTCAATCGCCTGCTCAATGTGGAGCTGCCCGACGAGCTGGGCGACACGCTGGGCGGCTTTATCTACGGAGAGTTAGGTAGAGTGCCTAAGCAAGGCGAAGTGGTTGAGACCCCGTCTCTGCGTTTGGAGGTCACCAGCGTTGTCGACCGGCGCATCCGCAAGGTGCGGGTCAAACGCCTGGCTGGCCTGTCCTCGCCTGGGCAAGTCGAACAGGGTAAAGGCCAACCTGTGAGCAAATCCAATGGACTTTGATCGCGCCGCGCTGGCCGAGGCCGCGCGTAGGGCGCGCGAGCACGCCTACGCCCCCTACTCAAACTACCCAGTCGGCGCCGCCCTGCTGGCTGCCGACGGCGCTCTCTATACCGGTTGCAATGTCGAGAACGCGGCCTACCCCGCCTGCATCTGCGCTGAGCGGGTGGCGATCACCAAGGCGATCTCCGAGGGCTGCCGGGAGTTCGTCGCGCTGGCCGTCGCCACCCGAGACGGCGGCTCCCCGTGCGGCACGTGCCGTCAAGTGATGTTCGAGTTCGCCCCGGATATGGTTGTGCTTCTAGTTAACGAACGGCAGATCGTGGCGGAGTACCGCCTCCGCGAGTTGCTGCCGCATGGTTTCGGCCCTGCCAGTCTGCTCGACCGGCGTGCTGATGATGAACTCCCCTGAAGACCATGCCCCCCGCTGAGCGCCTCTACCGCACCCAGGCCATTGTGTTGCGTCGTCACGACTTGGGCGAGGCAGATCGCATCCTGACCCTCTACACCCGCGACTATGGCAAGCTGCGGGTTGTGGCACGTGGCGTTCGTAAGCCCAGCAGCCGCAAGGCCGGGCACTTAGAACTGTTCATGTGCGCCGACCTCCTGATCTCGCGGGGGCGCAGCCTGGATGTCATCTCCCAGGCGGAGATGATCGATGCTTTCCTGCCCCTTCGGCAGGATTTGGTGCGCGCGGTCTATGCCTCACACTTTGTGGAGTTGCTCGATGCGTTTACCGAGGAGGGTGACGAGAGCCACGACCTGTACAAGCTGATCAGCAACGGCCTGCAATGGGCGGCAGCAGCCTCCGACCTGCGCCGCGCCGCCCGCTACTTCGAGCTGCACATCCTGGACCTGGCGGGCTATCGCCCGGAGCTGTTCCACTGTGTGGTGTGTGGCACGCCGATCAGGCCGCAGGATCAGTTCTACAGCATCCCCGACGGCGGGGTGGTTTGCCCTGCCTGTGCGCCGGAGCGACCTCGTGCCCGGCGGCTCTCCCTGCGGGCGCTCAAGGTGCTGCGCTATCTTCAAACGCGGCCTTACCGGGTTGTGGAACAGTTGGCACTTGGCCCTGACGTTCAGACCGAGTGCGAGCGTCTGCTACACGATGTCCTGGCTTACCATCTGGAGCGGCGGCTGAAATCCGCTGCCTTCCTCGAGCGGCTGCGGCGGGAGGCATCCGCTCAGCCCCACCGGTCTGAACGCTAAAGGTAGCCCGTGCAGCGGCTGCCCCGGCTGTTCAGGACGGCTTCTGTTCAGCCGGTTGCTTTTGCTCCTCCGGCGGCGACGCTGGGCCGGGGGTCGGTGGCTTTGGAGAGGGCTTCTTCTCCGCTGGCGGCTCTGACGTGCCAGCAGCGGGGGCGGAGGGAATGGCCTGAGCTGGAACCTTGATGTCTTCGGGAATCGGCACCAGGGACCTCAACGCCTCGATGGGGACGCGGATCACTTTGAAGGACATCAGCGGCACATCTTTGTCACCCACCTTCATTGCGCCGCGCTCGATCTCTTCTGGGCTATAGTACTGGCGAGCATGATCCTTGAACCTTCCCGCCAGTTCCTGCTCCACCCGAGACGCAGCGGCGCTCTTCAACCCGATCAGGAAGTGCTCATCGCGGGGGTGGCCAATGAACGAGCCAGTGGGATCAACCTGATGCAGCAGGTCGCCAATCAGCTTCGCCGCGCCGCGTATGACCTGGTTGCCCGCCACCGGCCCATACTTCTCGGTGAACGGCCCGTAATGCTCGATCTGCACGTCGAGGAACACGCTGTCCGGATCGCCAAGAATCTGGGGCAGCCGTTCTTTGATCAACGCCATGTTGGGTAGGCTGGTGCGCGGATCAACCAACGGGACACCCCCCATCCGGGCAATGATGTTGTGCACCCGCAGCCGCAACTCCTCCACGTCGAACGGCTTGGTGATGTAGTCATCCGCTCCCATTCCCAGACCATCCAGCCGGTCGCGGCGCTCATCCTTCTGAGTCAGGAAGATGATCGGGATGCGCTTGGTGCGCTCATCCGAGCGGAGCCGTCTGCATATTTCGTAGCCATCCATGTCCGGCAGCATGATGTCCAGGATGATCACCTCCGGCTGCTGCTGAATGGCAAACTCAATCGCCGTTGCCCCTGTCAGGGCGCTGGCAACCTCATACCCCACCATCTCAAAGTAGCGACGCAATAGATCGGAGGTGATCAGTTCGTCCTCGACAACCAGTATCTTGTTCATGCTATGCCATCCCTACCCATGCCAGTGAGTGTGGTTGTTACAGAGGTCCGGTCGCTCCGAAAGGGGCACGGGATCACTTCACCCCTGTGGTGCTGGATCAGGCAGGTTTGCTGACGAGTAGATCGTTCCAAACCCACATGCTGCGCCCCCTGGCGAGAGTCAGGGGGGCAGTTCGATCCGATCCCCCTAGAGCTGCCGCGCGAGGTACAGGATCGCGCGCGAGAACAGTGAGTCGGGCCGCCACATGACCAGCGGTGTGCCGTTGGTCAGCGCCTCCACCTGGGCAGGCTCGTAGGGGATGTCGGCGGTCACAGGCTGGTTGATCGCCTGCATCACGGCTTCGTGCGTCACGCCGTGAGGCCGGGTCCGGTTGATCACCACGTGCAACGTGCCGGGCAGGCGCAGCTCCACAATGGATTGGAGCATAGCCGGCACAGTGACCAGATCGGCGGGATCGTCGCCCACGACCAGCAGCACATGCGAGGCCATGCGGAGGGCTGCCACGACCATCTCGTTTATCTGCGAGGGTAAGTCGAGAACGATCCGCTTGAACCCCTCCGCCAGCACGCTGAAGACATAGTGCATGGTGGCAGCAGGAAGCTGGTCGAGGGTTGCGCCGAGTGGCGCGGCGAGAACAGCCACGCCGATTCGCTGATCGAGCATCAGTGCACTGCCGATCAGCCGTTTGTCGCTCCCTGGCAGCAGCCGCACCAGGTCCACCCACGTGCTGCGCGGGGGGACCATCTTCAACTGCACCGCGACCTGCCCGGCCTGCTGGTGCAGGTCCACAATACACGAGCGCCCGATCTGCATCAGCCCCAACCCTAGGTTGACCGCCAGCGTGGTGGTGCCGACCCCGGAGGCAAGTCCCATCACTGCTACCAGTGGCAAGCCCACTGGCGCGGCGGTCGGCTGGGCAGGTGGCGGTTCTGGGGTCGGTCGGGCGACTGGTGGCGCGACAG
>DAOTYF010000122.1:0-9629 GCA_034434995.1 Anaerolineae bacterium | reverse complement strand
GGGGAGGGGGTGAGGCTCCCGGACGGCCCATCGCGGCTGGCCAACACCCTACAGGGAGACCACCGAAGGCGGAACCGCCAAGCGAGGAAACCACCATGCCGCTGTTCTACATCATCCCGTTCAAGCTGCAATCCGACGCCGAGCGCAAGGCTCGACCCAAGGTCGTCGATTTCGAGTGGGGGAATGTGTTGTTGTACATCCTGTTCGGAATCGTCGGGCTGGCGCTGTTTGGGCTGTTCGTGGTCGTGCCTGCGATCCTCGCCATGCAGCAAAATCTGCCCCTGCCGTAGCGGGCTTGACACGACCGCGCTGGGCTGTTAGACTGACCCGCGCAACTGAACTCACCCAGCGACTTCTCAAAGGAGATGCGGCCCGAAGCTAGGGTCAGAGAGATGCCGGTCGGGGCGAGGTAGCCGGCGTGCCGGGGTCCGCCCGCCTTCCTGAGCACACCGCCCGGAGGAGCCACCTGATCGACCCGCAGCGAGGGTTATTGAAAGGGTCCAGCGCGTGATGAGGCGCACACCTCGCCTGTGCGTGAAGTCAGGTGGCACCACGAGACCCCCCTCGTCCTGTCCGATGAGGGGGGATTTCCATATGCCCCGCCGATGCGAAGTTGCGGAGGAGGTATTGCCATGCTGGATATTGCCATCATCCGAGACGACCCTGACCGCGTCCGCCAGGCCATGCGCGATCTGAATGACGCGGATGCGCTCTCGCGGGTCGATCTGGTCGTGGAACTGGACGCCCGCCGCCGCGCCCTGCTGCTGGAAGTCGAGGCGCTGCGCGCGGAGAAGAACGCCGCCAGCAAGCGCATCGGCGTGACCCGCGACGCCGCCGAGCGCCAGGCCAAGATCGAGCAGATGAAGAAGCTCAACACCAACCTCGACCGGCTGGAAGCGGAGCTGCGCCAGATTGAGGCCGACCTGGACGAGCAGATGCTGTACATCCCCAACCTCCCCGCTGAGGGCGTGCCCGTCGGCCCGGACGAGGCGCACAACGTCGTGGTGCGGCAGGAGGGCGAACTGCCGGTCTTCGACTTCGAGCCGCTGCCCCACTGGGAGATCGGCCCGTTGCTGGACGTGATCGACTTCGAGCGCGGGGTGAAGATCGCCGGGTCGCGCTTCTATGTGCTCAAGGGACTCGGCGCTCGGCTCCAGCGAGCGCTGATCGCCTTCATGCTGGATGTGCACATCCAGCAACACGGCTACACGGAGGTCTACCCGCCCGCCCTGGTGCGCTCGGAGATCCTGGTCGGCACGGGCAATCTGCCCAAGTTCGGCGATAACCTGTACAAAGACCACGAGGACGACCTGTGGCTGATCCCGACCGCCGAGGTCCCAGTCACCAACCTGCACCGCGACGAGATTCTGGACGGCGAGGCGTTGCCGTTGTACTATGTGGCCTACACGCCGTGCTTCCGCCGCGAGAAGATGAGCGCCGGGCGCGATGTGCGCGGCATCAAGCGCGGCCACCAGTTCGATAAGGTGGAGATGGTCAAGGTGGTGGCGGGCGACCCGGAGGTCTCGGAGCGCGAGCTACAGACGCTCCTTGACAACGCCGAGGACATCTGCCGGATGCTGGGGCTGCCGCACCGTATTGTGCAGATGTGCACCGGCGACCTGAGCTTCACCGCCGCCAAGAAGTACGATGTCGAGGTGTGGGCGGCGGGGTCGAAGGAGTGGCTGGAGGTCTCGTCGTGCTCCAACTTCCACGACTTCCAGGCGCGGCGGATGAACCTGCGCTACCGGCCTGAGCCGGGCGCCAAGCCGCGTTTCTGCCACACGCTGAATGGGTCGGGGCTGGCGCTGCCGCGCGTGGTGATCGCTATCCTGGAGAATTATCAGCAACCCGACGGCTCGGTGGCGATCCCGGCGGCGCTGGTTCCGTACATGGGTGGGGTCGAGGTCATCCACCCCCCGGTGAGCGCGGACGCATGATCCACAGAAGGGGCAGGGCTTGACGGGTGCTTGGCATCCGCACCCGCCCCTGCGTTGCGCCACCCCCTTCGGCGAGCGGCGTGGCAGCACACCGCGCGTACGGTATACTTCAGACGGAGTGCTCCTATGCTGCCATCCAACCACCATCCTCGCATCGCCCGCCTGACCGACGAGCTGACCGCTCTGAACAAGGTAGCTCGCACCCTGACCACCGCCCTCGAGCTGCCCGATCTGCTGAACGCGGCGATCCACACCCTCGCTGAGGTGCTGGGGCCACTCGACCTCGGCCTGATCATGTTGTGGGACGCGGCTGCCGGGGTGTTCCGCCCGGCGGCGGTCTGGGGCTGCGATCCGCAGGACCTACACGGTGTGGGGTTGCAAGCGGGCGAGTCGATCACGGGCAAGGTCTTTGATGAGGGGGTAGCACGCCTGCTGAACACCCCGGAACAGATCGAGCAGGCGATGGCCGACCTGCGGCCCGCCAACCGGGCCGCGCTGGCCCGCGCGCTGGGCGTCGAGTTGTTGCCCCGCAACGCGCTGGCAGTTCCGTTGCAGGTGGGCCAGCGTAAGTTCGGGGTGCTACTGATCGAGACCCTGCACCGCGACATCGAGTACGCCGAGGAGGACATGCCCTTCATCCAGATGCTGGCCGATCTGGTGGCGCTGGCGATTGACCGAGCGCGGCTGGAAGCGGAAGCCAAGGAAAGCCGCGATGCCCAACGGACAGACCGCCTCCGCTCCGAGGTGATGGCGACCCTCTCCCATGAGCTTCGCACTCCGCTGGCGGCGATCAAGGGTTATTCCACCGCCCTGCTGATTGACGATATCGCCTGGCCGGAGCACAAGCAGCGCGAGTTCCTGCGGATGATCGACGAAGAGTGCGATAACATGCAGGTGATGATCAGCAACGTGCTGGACTCCGCTCTGATCGACATAGGGCAATTGGCGATCGACCCGGAGCCAGTGCGCCTGGTGCGCCTGGCGCAGGAGGTGGTGGACGAAATCCAGCACCGCACGGACATCCACCGCTTTGTGGTGGATTTCCCGCCGGACTTCCCGATTGTGCAGGCCGATCCCTACCGTCTCAAGCAGGTCTTTCGCAACATCTGCGACAACGCCGTGAAGTATTCGCCGAACGGCGGCCTGGTGGTGGTGCGCGGCGAGGTGCGTCCGAACGATGTGGTCGTCAGCATCGCTGACCAGGGCGTGGGCATCTCCCCGGAGGACCTGATCCCCCTGTTCGAGAAGTACTTCCGCGCCAAGTCGCCTGGTGGTTACTTCGTGCCTGGCACGGGCCTGGGCCTGCCAGTCGCGCGGGCCATCATCGAGGCGCACAAGGGCCGCATCTGGGCAGAGAGCACGGTAGGCCAGGGAACCACCCTTTACTTCTCGCTGCCGCGCTCCGACGACTCGGATGAAGCCGATGCGGAGAGTTGATATATCGCCAGCCAAGTGGATACGGATAGCACGGCATGGATAAGCCGCTCATTCTGGTGGTGGACGATGAACCCAAGCTGGTGCGGCTGGTCAGCGAGGTGCTGACCGCTGCTGGCTTCCGGGTGCGCTCGACGGCCAACGGGGAGAGCGCGGTCGAGGCGGTGGCCATCGAACAGCCCGACCTGATCGTGCTAGACATCGTGCTCTCAGGCCGGATGGATGGCTACGAGGTCGCCCGCCGTGTGCGCGAATTCTCCGAAGTGCCGATCATCATGCTGACGGCCAAGGCCCGCGAGTCCGACCTGCTGCGGGGGTTCGAGAGCGGGGCGGACGACTATTTGGTCAAGCCCTTCAGTTCCGGGGAATTGCTGGCGCGGGTCAAGGCAGTGCTGAAGCGCGCCCACCACGAGCCGCAGGCGGCCTCCAGGCCCGAGATCGTGTGTGGTGACCTACGGATCGATGCTGCCCGGCGTCGTGTCACCCTGGCCGGGCAGGAGGTGCGCCTGACTCGCACGGAGTACAACCTCCTGCACGAGCTGGCTGTTCACGCCGGGCGCGTGATGCTCCACGAGCAGCTTCTCACAGCGGTGTGGGGGCCGGAGTACCGGGATGACATAGACTACCTACGCGCGTATATCCGCCATCTGCGCCGCAAGCTGGAAGCCGATCCCGCCACGCCCCGGCTGATCGTCACCCACGCCGGGGTAGGCTACATGCTGAAGTGCCCCGACGAACCCACTGGCTGATCGCCTCACCGCTGCTCACGATGAGGATCGCGCCCGCTGCGCCTGGAAGGCAGCGGGCTTTTTTTATGCTTTTTTCATCCGCCCAGCGCGATTTCAATGCGTTTTTCATGCCTGCCGTAGTAAGTTATATGTGAAATAAATCACAAATCAGGAGCGCCACGCCATGTCTCTCACTTCAACAACCTCTTCATCGCAGCCTGCGGTCGCCTCGGCTCCGGTGCGCGGCGTGATGCTGGCTACCACCCTGGCACAGCTCGATACGGCCTTTGATCGCCTGGGGCTGAGCGATCCCATGCGCGAGCTGATCCGCCAGCCGGAGCGCGAGCTGACGGTCTCGGTGCCGATTGTGTGCGACGACGGTCAACTGGCGGTCTTCACCGGTTATCGCGTGCAGCACTCCTCGGCGCGCGGGCCGTGCAAGGGCGGCATCCGCTACCACCCCGGCGTTGACCTCGAGGAGGTGCGCGCCCTGGCGATGCTGATGACCTTCAAGTGCGCCGCCGCCAACCTGCCGTATGGCGGGGCCAAGGGCGGGGTGGCGGTTGATCCACGCCAGCTATCCGTGCGGGAGCTGGAGCGACTGACCCGTCGCTACGCGGCCATGATCCTCCCCCTGATCGGCGGCAAGCGCGACATCCCGGCGCCCGACGTGAACACTGACGAGCAGACGATGGGTTGGTTCATGGATACGTTCTCGTCCCAGCAGGGGCGCTTCGCGCCGGAGATCACCACCGGCAAACCGATTCCGCTGGGCGGCAGCGAAGGCCGCACCGAGGCCACCGGTCGCGGCGTCGCCATCGCCACGGTAGAGCTGCTCAAGCGGCAGGGGCGCGACCCGCGCGGCGTGACGGTGGCCGTGCAGGGCTTTGGCAACGTCGGGCAATACGCCGCCAACATCCTCGCCAGCGAATATGGCTGCCAGGTCGTGGCCGTCAGCGACGTGAGCGACGGCCTCTATCACCCCGGCGGGCTTGACCTGGCGGCCCTCACCGAGCATGTGCGGCACAGCCCCGGTCGGCTGCTGGAGGGTTTCAGCGGGAACGGCGGCATTGAGCACATCACCAACGACGAGCTGCTGACGCTAGACGTGGACGTGCTCATCCCGGCGGCATTGGAGGGCCAGATCACGGAGCGCAATGCCGACCAGGTCAAGGCGCGCGTGATCGTCGAGGGGGCTAACGGACCCACTACCTTCGAGGCCGACGCCATCCTCCGCGACCGGGGGGTGGCCATCGTCCCCGACGTGCTGGCGAACGCAGGCGGGGTGATCGTCTCGTACTTCGAGTGGGTGCAGGACCTTCAGTTCTACTTCTGGGATGTCAGCGAGGTGCGGGAGCAACTGGCCCGCAAGATGGGCCAGGCTTTCGACGAAGCCTGGACGCTGGCTGCCGAGCAGGAACTCGATCTGCGCTCGGCGGTCTATCTGCTGGCCGTGCAGCGGGTGGTAGAAGCCATCCAACAGCGCGGCTTGTTCGTGTGAGCTATCAGGAATCAACCATATTGGAGGATACCATGACAACCTTAGATGATAGGGATACTAAACTGGCCTTCAGCCCGGTATCGCCGCTGGCCGAGGTGGCCGAGACGATCCGCGAGGACGCCCTGCGGAGCGCCCAACGCCGGTTCCTGATCCTGGAGATCCGCGATCTGGAGTCGCTGCTTAAGCGCCCGGACTTCTTCGGCTACTTCCACTACGAGCTGGCACGCGGCGTTGCTAGGGTGCTGGCGGCCAACGATCAGAACGTGCAGGGGGTGTACCTCTACGAGGAGTCCACTGACCCCAGCGATGACATCGCCGATAGCACCCCCCTGGATGCCACTTTGCATCTGCTGGTGCGGGTCACCGCCCGCTCGGCGGCGCTTGATAGTTTCATCGCCTCGGTGGATCGTGCCTTGACCGACAGCCTGCGCGAGCTGCCCTCGCCGAAGTTCGCGGAGCGCAGCTTCATCCTGGATGCCAATGTGGTGACCGAGGAAGAGATCGAGTACCGCACCGGCTACGGTAAGCTGTTCGGCTCTCTGCACACCCCCCTGCTCCAGTTGTGGCAGCGCACGTAAATACCAGGCCGTTCATCTCCTAAGCCAGGAAGCGACAGACCAGCGATCTGTCGCTTCCGCCTTTTTGTTGCGCCCTGCCAGGGGATCAGCCGGCCCCGCCGCGCTCGCGTCGGTAGTGCGCCGCCACGGTCGTGGCCCACCACGTGCTCAGATCGTGCTCACCGCTGAGGAAGCGCACCGTCTCGGTGAAGCTCTCCTCCGTCACCCCGCGCGCCTCCAGGATGGCGTGCCATTCGTCCCAACCCTTGCCGGTCTTATCCCGCACCGTCTGATCATCGATCCCCGGCGCAAAGCCGCCGCGCAGCAGCGCGGCGCGATTATGGGTGGTTGTGCTCATGAATGTACCTTCCGTCTCATCTCTCAGCGACGCATCAGAACTTATGTTCTATATGATAGCCGGGATGGGCTTCCCTGTCAAGGTGGCGCTGGTTGGTCGGGGAGCTATGGCGCGGTGGGACAGATCGGTGTACCCTTAGAAGCATGTCCGCCAGTCTCACGGGCCGCGAGCCTACCCTCAGCGGTGCGCTGCCCGCCACGCAATCCACCGGCTTTGAGCCAGCCCTGGGCGGCGAGCGGTTGCTGCGCCTGTACCGCGATCACCTGATCGGCCTGCTCAATAACCGGGCCACCAGCCATCTGCGCCGGGCCGCCATCGGCGACTGGCTGAACAGCATCGGCGACCCGCGCCCCGGTGTGGGCCTGACCGCCGATGGCCTACCCGATGTGGTGTGGTGCGCCGTGCCGCCCGGCGAGGTGCAGTTGCGCGACCTGGCCGAACCGTTCCCTGTGCGGAGCTTCTATATCGCCCGCTACCCGGTAACCTGGGCGCAGTACCGGATTTTCCTCGACGCGGCGGACGGCCACGCCGACCTGCGCTGGTGGGCGGGGCTGCGCCGCCGCGCCGAATACGCACGCGAGGCGCATCTGGCCGATAACCACCCGGCGCAGGAAGTTTCGTGGTACGACGCCGTCGCCTACTGCCGCTGGCTCAGCGAGAAGCTAGGCTACGAGGTGCGGCTGCCCACCGAGTGGGAATGGCAACAGGCCGCCACCGGCGACAGCCCCGACGCGATCTTCCCCTGGGGGTCGGAGTGGGATTCGTCGTACGCCAACGTGCGCGAGAGCCTGCTGCGCCGCCCGACTGCCGTCGGGCTGTACCCGCACGGTGCGTCGCCCGTCGGGGCGTTGGATATGGCGGGCACGGTGCTGGAATGGTGCGCCAACGAGTTCGCCCACCCCGAGCGAGTCGACCCAACCAGCCCGGCGCACCGAGTGATGCGCGGCGGATCGTGGTTCCTGGTGCTGACCTTCGCCCGCGTGCACTTCCGCACCGGCGATGACCCCTACCACCGGTTCAACTCGGTGGGCTTCCGGCTGGCCGCCGACGACCTCACGCCCCGCCCCCGACCCCCGACGCCGCCCGTGGAGGTGCTTCTCCCTGAGCCGGACGTGGATGAGTTCCGGGCCGGGGATGGGCATCCAGCGGGGGATGCGATGGAGGCGGTGGAGACACTGGAGCCGGCATAGGATAGGAGCGCAGGCGAGCTGAGTTCTAGTGTCGCCTTGCCCTCGCCCCAGTTTGCATTACAATCTGACTCATGAAGATTCCGCACCCTATCCCGTACCAGGGCAGCAAGCGACACATCGCCCGCTACATCCTGCCGTTCTTCCCGCGCGGGATAGATACCCTGATCGAGCCTTTCGCTGGCTCGGCGGCTGTATCGATAGCCGCCGCGTGCTATGGCAAGGCCTCACGTTTTCATCTCAACGACTTGAACCAATCCCTGGCGGCACTGTGGCTGGGGATGGTCAATGATCCGCAGGGCATGGCGGACAGTTACCAACGTCTGTGGGAAGCGCAGCGCGGCCAGGAGAGGGCATTCTACGATTGGGTGCGTGACGAGTTCAACCGGACCCAGCGCCCGGACTACTTGCTGTACCTGCTGGCTCGCTGTGTGAAGGCGGCGGTTCGATACAACGCCAGAGGGGAGTTCAACCAAAGCCCGGACAACCGCAGGCTGGGGCGAAACCCCGCCCAGATGGCACAGGACATCTGGGCCGTCTCCAACCTGTTCCGGGACCGCGTCGCCATCACCAGCCAGGAATATTGGGAGATTCTTGAGTTGGCGACGCCAAGCGATCTGGTCTACATGGATCCCCCCTATCAGGGCGTGTGCAACAGCGGCGACCCGCGCTACTACAGCGGGATCGACTTCGACGAATTCGTCCAGTCCTTGCAGCGTCTCACCCGCCAGCAGATTCCATTCATCGTGAGCTACGATGGGCGCACAGGGGACAAATCCTACGGGCGCAAGCTGCCCGCTGAGCTTGGCCTGCACCGGGTCGAGATCAGGGCGGGGCGCTCCACCCAATCAACACTCCTGGGTGGGAACGACATCACCTACGAGTCCTTGTATCTCTCCCCCGAACTGGTGCGCAACCTGGACTCCTCCCCGCAGGCAATGGTGGATCGCTTGGCTCGCTATCGCCCTGTACAATTGGAACTTCCCCGTCCCTAAAGCCGTTTCTATGCCAACGCGATCCCAAGCTCAGCACATCAAGCGCCTGTTGAAATCCATGCCTAGCAAGCGCGCTCGGATCGTCGTCGAGCACATTCTCAAGCACGGGCAGATCACCACGGAAGACCTGGAGAAGATGGGATACGATCACCCACCCAGGGCAGCCAGGGACGTGCGCGAGGCAGGTATTCCGCTGGAAACGGTGCGCGTTCGATCCTCGGAGGGCCGCTCTATAGCGGCCTACCGATTTGGAGACTTGAGCCAGATACAGGAGGGGCGCATCCAGGGAAGAAGAATGTTTCCCAAAAGACTCAAGCGCGAGCTGTACCAGATCGGCAGTGGCAGGTGCGCTATTTGCGCGGGCAGGTTTGAGCTGCGCTATTTGCAGATCGACCACCGCGTTCCTTATCAGGTGGCCGGAGACACTGCCGACACCCACTGGAACGCCGCGGCGTACATGCTGCTGTGCGGCTCATGCAACCGCGCCAAGTCGTGGTCGTGCGAGCACTGTGAGAACTGGCTTAACGACAAGCGGACTCAGGTTTGCCAGACCTGCTACTGGGCCAGCCCTGATGAATACGCGCATATTGCCCTGCGCGAAATCCGGCGAGCGGATATCCTGTGGGACGAAGGTGAAGTAGAAGCGTATGAACAGTTGAAAGAGTCGGCAAGAAGAAACCAGTCTCCAATACCCGATCTCGTCAAGAGCATCATCGAGAGATACCTGAGCGAATGAGACTCCAAAAAGCTCCCATCACGGCTGCGCTGGTCGCCCTGCTGCTGGCCACCCTCGCCTGCGCCGCGCCCGGACTGGGCGGAGACGCACAGGACACCATCGACGCGGCGGTGGTGCAGACCCTCACCGCTGCCCTGCCGTCGTTGCCAACCTACGACTCTGCCGCGCTCTCGCCGACCGCCCCCCCGCCGACGCC
>DAOTYF010000121.1:0-11412 GCA_034434995.1 Anaerolineae bacterium | reverse complement strand
GTGGTATGGTAGGGGCCAGTCACGGATTGATCCTCCACGCCCGTGACGCCACCACCTGAAAGGAGACGCTCATGCCTCCCCCATCCACCTTCCGCGTCGTCTTGATCACGGGAGCCTCGCAGGGCATTGGCCGCGCCTGCGCCGAATACCTCCACGCGCGTGGCGAGCGCGTCTATGGCACTAGCCGCGACTGGTCAGCGCGGCCCCCCGCCCCCTTCGAGATGATCCCGATGGACGCCGCTCGGGCTGGCTCGGTGGAAGAGGCCGTCCAGACGGTGCTGGCCCGCGAGGGGCGCCTCGATGCCCTGGTGAACAACGCCGGAATGGGCATTGCGGGCGCGGTGGAGGATACCAGCCTCGACGAGGCGCGGGCGCAGATGGAGGCCAACTTCTTCAGCGTGGTGCGGGCGTGCCGCGCCGCCCTCCCCTCCATGCGCGAGCGCCGCAGCGGGATCGTGGTCAACATCAGCTCCCTGGCTGGGCTGATCGCCGTGCCGTTCCAGAGCCTGTATTCCGCCAGCAAGTTCGCGGTCGAGGGCTTCAGCGAGGCGCTGAGGATGGAGGTTCGGCCCTATGGCATCCGCGTGGTGCTGATCGAGCCGGGCGATTTCCACACCCCGTTCACTGCTAACCGCCGCCGCACGGCGGCCTCGGCGGTCAACCCCGCTTACCGTCAGCGCTTCGAGCGGGCGCTGGCGGTCATGGAGCGCGATGAGACGCACGGCCCCGACCCGGCTCGGATCGCCCGGCTGCTGGCACGCATCCTCGATAGCCCCCGCCCGCGCTTGCGGTATCGCGTCGGGCCGCTGCCGGAGCGTCTGGCGGCGGCGGCCCGGCCCCTCGTGCCGCCGGCCTTGTTTGAGTGGGCGCTGGTGAAGTATTATGGGCTGTAGCCTGCCGGCTGCCCCGCCCATGCACCTACCCAGCATCGCCAGAGGAGAGCCATCATGGCCGGGGAGAACTTCCTCACCCTGCACCCGGACCCCAGCAAGAAAGGGGTCAACATCGACCGGGCCAGGTACGAGCAGGTCAAAGCTGCTATGCTGGAGGCGATTGGCGAGCAGGGCGAACTCACCTTCCAGCGGCTCACGGAGCTGATGGATGCCAGCTTGACAGGCCGGCTGGAAGCGCGGGGTCTGATCGCGGTCGAGTGGGGCAACCCGTAGACGATCCGCCTGCCGGAGACACCGTAGGCCAGTTGAGCATCCTGAACCTGGGAGGAAAATGTGACAAGGCTGACAGTGGGCCGCATCCTGGTGGGCCTTGCCCTGGCTACCGCGTTGCTCGGCCTGGCCGATGTGGCTTCCCATCGCAGCGTATCGCCCACCGTGTTTGGGCGCTGGTCGGTGGAAGTGGCCGCGCTACTGGCTGGGATGGTCCTGGCCGCCTTGGCATTGGCAGCGGGCGAGGTCTGGCTGCTGACTGGCAACCCGGAGCGGCGCAGCCGATCTCTCGACCGTGCGGCGCTGAGGTTGGCCCATCCCCTCGTCCTGTGGCTAATCGGCCTGGGCAGCCTGGCCTTTCTGGGCGTGTTGTGGAACGCCCCCACCCCCCTATGGCGGACACTGCTGCGCGAGGTCACGCTGTGGATCGTCCTGGTATCGGGAGGGCTGCTGGCATGGGGGCTTTCAGCCCGGCAAGAAGGCCCTCTGCATGGGCCATCCTATCGCCCCATCCTGTCCACCATCGTGGCTATCCTAGCCTTCGAACTGGCCGTCAGCTTCTTTTTCAACACGGCAATTCCCGACGAAGGTTCCATTGCCTATCAGGCCGTGTGGCTGGTGACGCGCGGCGCCCGCCCTTACGATCCACAGGGCATCCCAATGGTCTACCCTCCCCTCATGTACTACCCCTTGGGAATCGCGTTGCGACTCATCGGCGCGGACTTCCTGCGTGTGCGGATCATCTCCCTGATGGGTTCCTTGGCTGGCCTGGCCGCTCTATGGGTGGCAGCCTATCGGGCAGGTGGGCGCTGGGCAGCACTGGTCGGTTTCGGCCTGCTGGCCCTCTCACCACCGGTCGCCCGCGCCCTGGTGACTGCGTTCCCGGTTGGACTGTCTGTACTGTGGCTAACCGGCATTGTGTGGGCAGCAGCGAGCCAGTGGCCTCCGGCGCTGCGCGTTACCGCAGGGTGCGTCTGCGCGGCCCTGGCAGTTCTTACCCGCAACACACTCGCGCCCGTTCTGCCCGTTGTGGCGATCTACTTTGCCCTGACCGAGCGGCCACGTGACTGGCTTGTGGGAGAGCTGCTGGCTGTTGCAGGGGCGGCGGCGCTGGTTTATGCGGCATTCCCCGACGTGCCGCATTTCCTGCGTTTCCTGGGCCAGTTTCTAGCTTCGTACTATACAGCTCCTCAACTTGGCCTGGCAGACCACATGAACGCCGTCATCCTGGCTGCCGGCTCGTGTTTCACCCTGCTCCTGAGTGGCCTGCTTGCGCTCTGGCTGGTCATCAGGGCGATCCAGAAGCATGGCTGGCAGGCGATCCGCCCGCAGCTATCCGCCTACCGCATACCGGTTCTGGCAGCGAGCATGATGCTGGCTAACGCGCTCTTCCTCCTCGTGGCGCTCCCCGTGATGCCCGCCTCCGGGAACCTGCTGTACTATGCCCTGTATTTTGTTCCCCTGGCGATCTTCCCGATTGGGGTGGCATTGGCCGGATTGCGTCCTATGCTCCCGGCGGTGGTGTTCAGGCAGCCCGCCCTGCTGTATTGGGCAGCGGCGGTGCTGGCGCTTATCGGAATCGGCCCTCGTGCCCCGTCACTGTGGCACTGGCGCTCCCCCCCGGCTCTGGGGGAAATACAGCAAGTCCAGCGTGTCCTGGCAGCGGAACTGGACTCCGATGACACGGTGGTGTACCTCGCTCCGTTCCATCCCCTGGTCGACCTGCCGGAACCACACGTCTATCCCGATCTGACGCTGGCGCTGTATCGCTTCCGGCCTGCCGCGCTGATCCAGCCGGGCGTGAACGATCTGTGGGTCTATTCTGAGGAGGACCTAGAGCAATGGCTGTCGGAAGCCTCGGCGGTGGTGATTGAGGATTCCACCTACCGTGTCCTGCTGCGCGAGGCGGCAGCCGCAGGAGTCCCGGACCTGGATCGCCTGATCCAGGCACATCTTCAACGCGATTACCGGCAGGTCGTCGAGAGGCCGGTGCAGGCTATCGGTGAGGGCAACCTGCACATCTACCGCCGCGTGACGAGGGGCGCGGAACCGTAGACGGCCAACCGCCCTCCATCCCCAGCCCTTACACCCCCGGAATCGGCGATCCGCTGACGACGGGAGAGGGGATGGGGGGTGAGGTTCACCACCATGCGAACCACGTCCAGCCTGAGAGGTGTACGGCATAGAAGATCAGCCCGCTGACCAGGTGGAACGCGAAGACCCCCAGGGCAACCCCGCTGCCCTGGCTCAGATCATGGAGCGCCAGGCTGTCTTGTCGAATCCGCTGCAGTAGGCAGCGCATGGAGGCAATGTACAGCACGAATAGCGCACTATCGCCGCTCCACACCCAGTTCATGTGATGCGGGTAGCGCGATTCGGCCAGCAGGTAGGAATAGAGCGCCCCGAACAGGAAAACCGACCACGCCAGCCGCAGCGACACATCGCGCGCGGCCTCCTCCCGACAGGCCACCCCTACCGTCACCGGGAACAGCAGGCTCATCGCCAGCTTGGCCAGCAGCGTGGGGATTCCCCCCGTCTCGTAGAACCCAATGGCAGCCAACGGCGCGACGATCAGTGGCGACCTCGGCGCTGCGCCCGTGTAGGTCAGAAGGTACTCGCAGCCCAGCACAAGGAGGCCGGGCAACGCGAAGCCGCCGATCAGCAACGGCCAATCGAGGGGTTGGCGCTTCCACACCCCGATCGCCGCGATCAGCGCCAGCCCCGGCAGCAGGCATAGCGTATAGCTTGGCTTGGCGAGCGTGCCGAGGATCACTAATGCTGCGGCAGCGATCCCCCGCCACCGGCGTGGCGGGGTGGGAGCCAAGGCCCGCCCCGCCACCAGAAACGCTCCCAGCGCCAGTGGCTTCATCAGCGTGTAGGTGGGGTTGTGCAGCGGGCTAGGGGTCAGATAACCGAGGTACAGGTTGCGAGAGGGCAGGCTGAACAGCGTCACTGGCCCGGCCAGCATCACGCCGAGGGCTGCCAGCGCTGTCCAAAAGGGGCGCAGGGGCGCAGTGCGCTGCGCTCTTCCATTATGGTCAAGGCACAGGAACAGGATCGCTGCCGACGCCACCTGCGCCAGCAGCGTCACGATCACCTCAGCGGCGATCAGGCTGACGCCCGGCACAAGGCCGGTGATCGCCAGCATCAGCCCATCTAGCAGCACGTTCGGCAGCGACGGTTGGCCGGTGCGCGCCAGGATCGCCGCCCCCCTGGCGCGGGTTTGGTAGTCCATCGTGCCCGCCATGGCTTGGGTGGCCGGGGCGTAGATCAACAGCACGGCAACGATCAGGGCCGCCAGCGCCAGCCAGTATCCCCTGCCGGGGCGACCTGCATGGGCCTGCATGGGCCCCATGATACCCGATCTGCACCTGCCGGGCAGCCCTGGCGGAGCGAAACACCACCCTTGCCCGAAGCAAACTCGTTTGAGGGTCGGTGAGGCCCCCTACACCCGGACGATCTCCTCCATCTCCATTCCATGCACCAGCAGGTCGGTCAGTTCGTCCCTGGGGCCGCCGTAGAAGGCCACCGAGCCATGCCCCGGCAGCCCATCATCGGATGCATAGCCACAGCCTCGTGAACCAGGGAGGGCACAGAGAGTCGATCTTTCACTCTGGCTCCGGGTAGCTGCTCTCGGCTGCACGCCGCAGTGCCAGGAATGACTCTTTCAGAGAGGGCCTGACGGCGCTATCTGGTTCGGCGAGCAATAGCTCTTGGTAGGCGTTCAGGAAGTCCAGCCGCACCCGATGGAAAAGGTGCAAGAAATGTCTCAGGAAACCAATACAGTCGAGAATGGCGAATTCTGTGCCTGTCTCTCTGTACAGGCTCCTGGCGTAGGCGCTGACCTCGTCATCGACGACGTCCGTAGTAATGAAGATGTAGTTATCGACTCGCCGCTTCGAGGTTGCCAACTTGCGGATAGCGCGCTCGATATCTTCATGTGTGACTCGCTTCATCTTCATCTCATAGCTGGTCACGACTTCCTCATCATCTATGAGTGTCACCTCCACGTCTCCGAGCGCCCCTGTCTGCGAATCCGCTGCGTGATGGGACCGAAGAGGCAGCACACGCTCGCCAAGCCTATCCGACGCTGCCTGATAGGCCGCCGCAACCACCAGAACTGGGAGCCGAGCGGCTTTCGGCGAGCTGAGATGCTGCTGGATCAGGGTTACGATATCCTCAGACGACAAAGCTACGGTTGCTTCTGCGCTCAGTTCTTCCAGGAGTGACAGTATCCGCTGCACGTTCTCGCGCTTCAGCAGCAACAGGTGCCTGATGATCTCTGCCAGTACATCGTGGGCCGATAGCCTGCCATGCTCCATGTCGTCGAGCAACTGAAGCGCAGCATCATACAGCCGTCGCTCCCAGGGATGACCGCCCAGGTTAGTGCCTGGTAGAAGGGGGATGTTCTTGGTGCGAAACGCGGGCGTCAGGAAGGCAGTGGTGGCGCGGACAGGTAACTCAAGGGCCAGCACGAAGCTCTCGACAGGACCCTCATCATAGGCTCTGCCTGAGTACTTCTTGTCCGAGTAAGCCTCGTCCTGGATTTCCGTGTACGGCGCACGAATATCGAGGGCTGGATTGTCGATCTTGGCAAGGCAGCACGCCATCAAGAACCTGATCGGCGCGCGATTATTCAGGTAGTGGCAGATGTACCGTACAGCCGCAGCCCCTCCCTCGTCACTGAGGATGCCCCGTTCCAGATTCTCGTTTGCTCTCCAATAGGCAGCCTCAAGAACCTTTGCTAGCGACTCCTTATCCATCGCCCCCTTCTCCGAAGAGTGGCGAGGGCGCTACCGGGCGGGCTGTTCCGAGGGTTCGGTCCGCCAATATGCTGGGGTGATAGTTTATCCATAGAACTTCCCGTCGTGGCGTCTTGATGGAGTGCGCGGTCTTCGCCGGGGCCTCGATGGGGTACCAATCTCCGTACAGCTCGTCCATCAAGGGGCTGCGGTAGCCAGAGATGGCGACCATGCCCTGTACGGCGTGGAGCGTCACTGCGAGTGCACGATGCTCGTCATCCGAGAGCTCGTAACCGTATGCCTTGCTGTCGCCGCGCGAGTCGTGCGGATAGGGGGGATCGCAGTAAAACAGGGTTTCTGGACTGTCGTAGCGCTTGATGATCTCCATAGCCGGGCCGTTTTCGATCTGGACGCGCAATAATCTTGCCGCAATCTCCGGCAGCCCTTCAACGCTGCCGAGCCATCTTGAGACTGCGCCAGCCATGCCCGCTCTGCTGGTAAGGCGGCAGTGGGCCCAGCGGCCTGAGCTGGCCGTCTGGGCCAGCCCCGTTCTTACCTGCCTAGCTCGCACGAAGAAGCGCCGCGCTCGCTCAACGGGGGACAACCCATCGGCGGGTTCCTGTATGGCACGCTCGAATTCCTCACGCGAAAAGGGCGTCAGCCCGATGGCTCTGATCAGCTCGTCGGGTTGATCCCTCAGCACGCGAAAGAAGTTCACGATCTCGCCGTCGATGTCGTTGAGGGTTTCCACAGGCGCAGGAGGGCGATTCAGCAGCACCGCCGCGGAACCGGCAAAAGGCTCGCAGTAATGCTTCGTCATCGGGAGAAGAGGTAGCAACCAATCAAGATGGCTGTACTTACCGCCATACCAGCCGAATGCAATCTTCTTCCGACCCATATCAATCTCTCTCCCCAGGCTTTGTTTGCACCGTTGATCGGGCCGACATCCCTCCCTCATCCCAGCATCATACTACGAATTGAATGGCCCCGCACCTGTCGCGTAGCCTGACTTCCTATCGATCTGCCCTGCACCCCATAACACAAGGGGCGGGTCCGTCGGATGCTTCGCATCCGCGCCCGCCCCACCTATCCAACCCGGAGATCGCCCCCTACACCCGGACGATCTCCTCCATCTCCATTCCATGCACCAGCAGGTCGGTCAGTTCGTCCCTGGGGCCGCCGTAGAAGGCCACCGAGCCATGCCCCGGCAGCACCGCCAGGATCAATCGGTCGCCCAGCGGGCCAGGCTCCAGGAACCACTGCGACTGGAACAGCGCCGAGAGCAACGCCAGCTCCGCCTCGCGCACGCCACATGGGAAGTCAATGGGCGGGAAGCGGGCCAAGTCAGGCTGAACGATCTCCACCCGCTCCGGCTGGCGCAGGCTGCCCGCCTTCGGCTGGCGGTGGAAGTGGTCGATGGCCGTGATCTTCGGCTCCAGGCCATCAGGCAGGATGTCCAGCCGGTCGTGCTGGGCGAAGTGATCGTCAAGATAGGCCAGAAAGCGATCGAAGCTATCGACGATCCCAGCGTGGACCACCGCCCCCGCGTGGTAGATCAGCCCGTTCTCGTGAGTCTCGACCGAGGGGGCGTTGAAGCTGATCGGGCAGCCGCGCGGGATGGCCCGCACGTAGCCCTCGCGGGTGAGCTGCTTCAGCGGCACGATGTGACCGTCCAGCGGGTCGGGGCTGACGTGGACCTTGCTGCCGCCGGAGGTGGTCACGCCCATCAGGCGCAGGCGCAGGTCAAGCTGGCTGCGCATCCCCTCGCCCAGCGCGGCCCGCTTCAAGAAGCGCAGCACGCTCTGGACCTGCTCGCCGGTTCCGTAGCTGGCCAGCGGCACTTCGTCCTCGATGATGCCGGCTGCGCCCAGCGCCCGCGACGCGCGGGCGATCTCGGCGTGGATCGGCGAGGCGGCCCACTCATCCCAGGTCAGGGGCAGCTCGTCGTCGGCCTCGTGGTCGTTGATCTTGCAGGCGCCGGTGTGGGCCTGGATACGCAGCGCCAGGCTATCGAAGATCGCATCCTCCTCCCCATCGAGGAGGCGGTTGTTGCCCGCCATGCTGGCCCACAGCGCCCGCCGGACGCGGCTGCCGGTCAGATCGCCCTCTACGATGATGCCGACATGTCCCGCCTTCCTGACGAGCTGACCACGCGCCAGGTCGAAGGTGCTCATGTGGGGGAACTGCTCGACGGCGGTGATGACGACTATGCTGCCGCGCGGCTTAGGCATCTGGCCGAGGACCGCCAGCGGGCTGATCTCCTCCTCCAGGTCCCTGCCGAAGACGATCCCAGCATGGGCGAGGGGGCCAAGCGGGGTGGCCTGATCGGGCCGCTCGACGAACAAGCAGCCCCGCGCTTCGAGGCGCTGGCGAAGCCGATGAAGCACGTACTCCTGAAGCGGGTTGTGCGGTCCGAGGCCGACCCAAATATTGACACCGCGTGGCTGCCAGGTATATCCGGCGGTCACGCGGTCACCTGCTACTGTGTGTTGGTTGGTGTTCAGCACCCCATCCCCCTCCTTTCTACCCTACGAGCCGGAACCGGACCCCGCCGAGACGCCTGCTGCGCCCCCGGCGTGGGGCCATTCCGAACGATGCATCTGGTTGACATAACACTTAAACTGGTGAAGGGTGTTTGCAGGGCTGTGCCAGCGGAGCAGCGCAGCCCTGCCTGGGGATTTTATCGCACCCCCCGTTCAGATCAAGTGGGCTATAATAGCCAGGCGGGCGACCCGCCCCGCACCCAGACGAGAATTTCCCCATGATCAACCTCGACGATCTTTCCCGCGAAGACCTGCTCAAGCTGCTGGACGTTTATGCGAGGAACTGGTTGGCCCATGACGGTTGCTGGTTCCTGGCCGTCGAAGAGGCGCTGGGCATGGAGCAGGCTATCGAGATGGACGCGCGCTCCTGGGAGCGCTTCAGCCCCGCCGAGGCGCGGCGTATCATGGAGGCGTTCGACATCCCCCAGAGCGGCGGGCTGGAGGCGCTGGTGAAGGCGCTGGGTTACCGGTTGTACGCCCGTGTCAACCGGCAGGAGGTCGCCTGGACGGACGAGGGTGCGCTGGAGTTCCGCATGGTCGAATGCCGGGTGCAGGCCACCCGCCGCCGCAAGGGCCTGCCGGACTTCCCATGCAAATCGGTGGGCATGGTGGAATACAGTCAGTTCGCCCGGACGGTCGATCCGCGCATCGAAACGGAGTGCGTGGTCTGCCCGCCCGACCCGGTCGGGGAGGCGTACTGCATTTGGCGCTTCCGGCTCCGGGAGTGAGGGTGAGGCCCGGAACCGATGGCCCCGATCAACCCCCCTCGAACAGCCGCGCCACCGGCATCGACCAGCCAGGGATCACGGGGTCGGCGGAGAGGGTATCGCTTGCGTGGAGGGTGTGCCCGTCGGGGTCGTCGGGGGTGAAGATGCGCACGCTGCGTGCCTCCGGGCTGATGAGCCACACCAACTGCACGCCGTAGCGCAGGTAGTCGGCAACCTTTTCCATGATGTCGCTGTACTTATCGGTCGGCGAAACCACCTCGGCAGCCAGATCGGGGGCCAGCCGCCAGGGGCCTTTGCGGCCATGTTCGGCGTCATGAGCCGCCGCCCGCTCTCGCGCTACGAAGGCCACGTCAGGCTGCCGCGCCCCGCGCACCCAGTCTGTGCGCGGATCGGCGTCCAACACGAACGCGGTTTCCATTGACACCACGCCGAGGTTGTGCTCCTTGACGAAGCCCCTCAAGTCGATGAACAGATCTTCAGCGACGGTCATCGAGTCACGCTGATTCGGGCTCATGATCACCACCTCTCCGTTGACCACCTCGGCGGGCACGTCACTGTAGCGGTCGAAGAACTCCGCCACGGTGAGAGGGGGTAGGTGTGCTCTGGCCTGCTGATCGGATACCTGTGTCTGAGTCATAAGAAGGTTCCTCAGCGCCCCGTTCATCTCGAACGATTATCAGTAGACCGCAATGGAACCGCGCCGCGAATAAACTTTGCGGCTATCTTTGCCCGAGAATCGCTGCGGTCTATTGATTATAGCATAGCTCGTCGCTCCACCACCCTGCGACCCGGCCACCTCATAGCGAGGGGGGAGGGGCTGAGGGGCCGCCCCTCGCCGCTATCTCCCGCTCTCCCCCTGGGAGAGCGGAGGGGGTGAGGTTATAATCCCTGCCCACACACCCCCGATTCACCCGGACGGCCATGACCATCGCCTCGACCCCGGCTACGCTACATACCCTACGCGAGCACGCCCGCGACCTGCTCAATGAGTTCGACGCGGCGGACGGGCTGGCTGCCTACTATGCCCTGTACCACGATCCAAAGCGCACCACTCTGTTCATCCACCACGACCCCGATGGCGTCGTCGGCGGCTTCCTGGCCCGCTGCCAGACGGGGTTCGACCTGCTCCGCCCGCTGGTGACGTTACGCGCCCGGCGTGCCTCGGCCCTGACTGCGTTGATAGACGAGGGTCTGCTGCCCGCACGCCCCTACCTGCTGGTGGCGCCGCCCCCGCTGGCGGAGAGCCTGATGCCGCACCTTGACCTGCACATTATCAGCCGCAACGTGGTCTACCGCCTCGACCCCAAACGCTACCGCCATGAGGTCAATGTGCTGGTGGTCACGGGCCGCACACCGGAGGGCCACCCACGTGCCGAAATCCGGCGCGGCGCAGAGGTGGCCGCCGTGGCCGGGGTGAACTGGCGTTCGCCGATCTTTGCCGAGGTGTATGTTAACGTCGAGCCGGAATACCAGCAGCGCGGCTGGGGCAGCTCGGTGGTCAACGCCGTGGTGGGGGAGCTGCTAGCGATGGGCGTCACGCCGCTGTACAGCGCGGCGGAGGATCAGGCGGCGTCGCAGGCCCTCGCCTGGAGCGTGGGCTTCGTGGATAGCGGCGCACGGGAGGTCATGGCGCAGGCCGCCCGCCCGATGCCTTTGCTGCCTGTTCCCCCCCCGAATCGGTGACGTTGTGGGCACGGTCACGCCGCGCCGATGATGCGAATGCCCCTTGCAGCGGCGAAGTCGCGCTCGATCAGCCCGGCCTTCTCCAGTTGCTTCAGGTAATGCCGGGCCAGGTTGACGCTGCTGAAGCCCATCCCGGCCTGCATCTCGCGCAGGGTCGGCGCATAGCCGTGGCGGCGGACGTAGCGCCGCAGGTATTCATATAGCGCCTGGGCGGGCAGCGTGACCTGCGAGAGCAGCTCCAACTCCACCGAGCGCACCCGCGGCCCGGCCTCTTCGTCGGCCTCGTGCTGGTCGGGGTCCGTGTAGTAGGCGAAGATCTTGGCCCCGCACGCCTCGCAGCGGATCAGCACCCGCTCCCGGGATCGCAGGACGCGCACCGGCCCGCCCCCGCACTGCTCGCAGATCACCGGCAACGCCGTCAGCCGCCGCCTGTTGGTTTGGTCCGTCATGCTCGACCTACACCCCCATTCACCTATTTGCCCCCGAATGCACTCATCGCTTGTAGCGCGTTGACAAGCGGCGATCCGCCGTCCGGGAGCCTCACCCCCTCCCC
>DAOTYF010000120.1:0-5916 GCA_034434995.1 Anaerolineae bacterium | reverse complement strand
CCCCTCCCCCTCTCCATTCGATGGAGAGGGGGAGGGGTCGCACGAAGTGCGGGGGAGGGGGTGAGGCTCCGGCCTGCCCTGCTCTATTCAGGCTCGCTGGTTCTACGCCTGGAGACATAGAGCGACAAGACGCGGGCACAGATTTTGCACAAATGCGAGTGATCCTCTAATAATAGACGCCAGGATACATGGCAGGCAGCCTGGCTGGGGATGTGTTCAACCGGACGTCTGCTTTCAACGAGGGTGCACAGGGTTTTCAAAGGCAGCATCACATGGCAATCTACGAGCCGGGCGCGCCCCCTGCGCGCGATACGGAGGCGCTTCTGGCGCGGGTGCACCTCTTCCGCGATCTGACTGCCCCGCAGCTTGCCGCGCTGACCCCCTGGTTCCGCGAAGACCGCTTCGAGGTGGATGAGACGATTTTCCACGAAGGGGACCCAGCCGCGCGCTTCTGGGTGGTGAAGCGCGGCCAGGTGAAGATCGTCAAGTATGGGACGGGGGGCAAGGAGATCGTCATTGAGGTGATCCCGCCCGGCGAGATCTTCGGCGGCGCGGCCATGCTGATGACCCACCAGCCAGCCACCGCCCAGGCGCTCTCTCGCGTGGTCACCCTCAGCACCCCCGTCGAGCAGTACCGGCGCATCCTCCAGGAGTATCCGCTGGTCGCCATCCAGGTGATTGAAGCCCTCGGCGAGCGACTGCTGGGGGTGATCCGGATGCGGACGCTGGCAAGCGAACGGGTTGAGCGGCGGATTGCCCACATCCTGCTCAAAATGGCCGAGAAGTGCGGCGCGCAGACGGAGGAAGGCTGCCTGCTCAACATCAGCCTCACCCGCCAGGACATCGCCGACTTGGCGGACACCACCCTGGAAACGGCGATCCGCACTATGTCGCGCTTCAGCCAGCAGGGGTTGCTCAGGACGTTGCGGGGAGGGTATGTCGTCCTGAAGGACATGGACGCGCTGCGCCGCATCAGCGAGAGCTGATTGCCCCCTCCCCCCTGACCATTCCCAGGAGCCAACATGGCCCGAACCGATGCGCTCGAACTGCTCAACCGGCTGCCCCCGGACGTGCGGGCGAGGTTGATGGGGCATCTACGCACCCAGACCTACGCTGCCGGGGAGCAGGTGTTCGCGCAGGGTGATTCGGCGTCGGCCTTTTACCTGGTGATCAGCGGGCACGTGAAGATCGTGCGCGTCACGCCGGAGGGCTACGAGAATATCCTGTGCGTGCGCGGGCCGGGTGACCATTTCTGCCCTGTCCCCCTGCTCGACCGGGGCGCACAGCTTGGGACGGCCATCGCCATGACCGAGACCACCATCCTGTGGATCGACGACGACGAGTTCCGCCGCCAGTGCCAGGCCAGCCCGGAGCTGCTATCTATCGTGCAGGGGGACTGCCTGGCCGAAGTGCGCCAGCTCCTGCACCGCCTGGAAGTGGTCGCCTTTCGCACCGTCCGGGAGCGGGTGGCCCATGCCCTGCTGACCCTGAGCCGCCAGCAGGGCGCGAGCGCCCCCAGCCATACGCTGCGCCTAACCCAGCAGGAACTCGGTGCGCTGATCGGGGCCTCGCGGGAGAGCGTCTCGCGTACGCTGGCCGACTTTGAGCAGCGCGGGCTGGTGAAGCTGCGCCGGGGCAGCATCACCCTCCGTGACCGCGCGGCGCTGGAGAAGATCGCAGAAGCTGCCTCTACTTAGCTCGCTATGTGACGGCGATCACAGAACGCTCCGCCTGATTGTGCAATACTTCACATTGTAAGGGGAAGCATCAGGCTCCCCCATGAGGTGAAAGGAGCGACCCATGTTTTCGCCTGAGTTTAACCTCTTTGATCAGGCCCTCCTGCTGCTGACCGGCCTGATCGCCATTTACGTGATCATCCGGCTGTTTGGGCGCTACAGCGCACACCGGGCGATCTACGACATCTACTACGTCATCGCCTTTGCGGTGCTGCTGGTGGCCGGGCTGCTACTGATCATCTTCGGCTACGAGCAGCTCGATAACCCGCTGGTCGAGGTCGTCGGCGTGCTGATCCCGGCAGGGCTGGCGGCGGGGCTGGTGGCGCAATTCTATCCCCAATACCACTATCCCTTCCTGGCCTTCGCGGTGATCTTCCTGATCCTGGTGGCGCTGACCCGGCTGGTCGCGCCCGGCTCAGCCATCGGCACGGTGGTGCTGGTGATCGTGCACGCTGTCTCTGGGCTGCTGATCCTGCTCGTGCCGATCCTGGCAGCCAGAGCGGGCAAGACGCGCGGGGCGTTCACCAGCGTCTCGCTGGGCGGCATCCTGATCGACGCGGGCGGGATGGCCTTAGCCTTCCTGGCGGCGGGCAGCCAGCTTCTGTTCTTTAGCGGCAACGTCGTGCTGGCGATCCTGGCGCTGCTGCTCCTGCTGATGATGCTGGCCTTTGCCTATGGGTTCGTACGGGATATTCAGCGGATGGCCTGATCAGCGACGGATAGCAGATGGCGATCCGCATGGCGGGCGATAGGTCATCTGCACAAGGAGCCTTCCATTATGCTTGCGCGTTTCAACTACCTCTTTCGCTCCACTAAGGGGCTGGTGCTGGTCGCCATCGCGCTGATCGCGCTGGTCACGGCCATCTGGGGCACGCTCTCCGGGCCGATGGTCGAGTGGGGCGTGCGCGATGTGACGGTGCGGGCGCTGGGGATGCAACTCCACCCCGCCGAGCGCGAGGGCCGCATCATCATGCTGTACCACACCATCGCCATGGCGGTGGTGGCGATTGAGGTCTACCTCATCACCCATCTTGTGCCGATGAAGCCCCACGAACCGGGCATCATTAACGGCACGATCACCTTCGGCTACATCTCGTCGATGGTGTTCGGGTTGGCGTTTGCCTACTTCGGCCACCACTTTGTGTTTCACGGGCTGTTCCTGTTCGGACAATCGCTGGTGTTCTTCGCCGGGCTGCTGCTGGCGGTGGCCCTGTGGCCATGGCGCGAGGCGTACCACATCCGCGATCCCCGCTACGCGCACGCGGGCCGGATCGACCTGGAGCGCACCGCCTTCTTTGTGATGGCTGTCGCCACGCTCGGCTCGGCGCTGTTCGGCGCGGTCACCGGCTCCTACTGGGGCAATGGTCACGAGACCTTCCTGGCCGAGGACCTCATCCGCGAACCGCACAAGACGCCGCTGCAACTGGCGATCATCGGCCACCTGCACATCATGCTGACCCTGATCGCCGTCGCCCTGGCGCTGATCATCGGGCGCTGGTTCGATTACCAGGGGCCGTTGCACAAGCTCTCGATGCCCTTGATGATCGCCGGGACGGTCATCATCACGCTGGGCGTGTGGTCGGTGGTGCCCTTCGAGCCGTTCGCCCATACCATCATCTACGTCGGCTCGGTGCTGATCCTGCTGGCTGCGCTGTTTCTGGTGATCTATGGCTTCAGAAAGATCATCCATGACCGGCTAGCCGAGCAGGGAATCCAGCAGGCGAGCTTCTGGCAGGGCCTCGGCGCGTTGCTGCACGACCCGCTGCGCTTCGGCTCGCTGTGGCAGATGGTGTACATGAACTTCACCGTCAGCGGCGTCGGCATCTTCATGGCGGTGAAGCTGGACGAGATCTTCCGTGTGTGGCCCGCCCGCGAGGAGCGCATCGCCCTGACCGGGCACTGGCACATCTTATCGGGGATCATCGCTACCATCATCCTGCTGTATTACGCCGATATGGCAGGCTTAAAGGGCCGCATCCGGCAGTGGTTCGGTTGGCTGGTGATCATCGGGTCGGATATCGCCTTCGGGGCGGTGACGGTCTTCGAGATGAAGCGCCTGTTCGTCAGCGAGTCGGCGCAGCAGCCGCTCGTCAACTGGACAATGGCCCTGGCGGACTTGGGGTTGGCGCTGGTGCTGACCGTGCTGGCCGTGTTGATGGTCTGGCGGCTGCTCGACCTGTTCAAGCGCCAGGGTCGCTGGCAGGTGGAGTTTGAGGAGACAGCCTTGCCGGATGTGGGAAGCGAGATGGCGGATCGACTCCCGCCCGCCCGGGAGGTGGCGTCATGAAGCGCATCCTCTTTCCCGCCTGTCTGTTGATCGTGCTGCTGACCGGGTGCGCCCCGCCGGCAGTAGGCGGCCCGCCGCCGCTGGTGGAGACCGGGATAGACCCGGAAAGCTGGGCGCGCATCCCAGCGGGCGAATTTCTCCAGGGGCAGCATGATCACGAAACCCGGGTGGACTACGACTACGAGATCATGGTGACGGACGTGACAAATGCCCAGTATGCCCGCTACCTCAACGAGGCGCTGGCGCAGGGGGCGATCCACCTAACCAGCGAGGGGGTCGTCGGCCCCTACCCTGGCGATGAGTTCCGGGGCTACCAACACGAGGAGCCGGTCAAGGCTGGGGACTACCTGCACATCCCGCTGGACGATCCGGGGCTGCGGCTTTCCTGGGATGGCGAGACGTTCGCCGCGCTGCCCGGCTACCAGAACCACCCGATGGTGCTGGTGACGTGGTTTGGGGCACGGGCCTACTGCCAGTTCTACGGCTGGCGCCTGCCGACCGAGGTCGAGTGGGAGAAGGCCGCCCGTGGCACGGATAACCGCGCCTATCCCTGGGGTGACGAGATCGCCCGCAACCAGGCTAACTACTACAGCAGCCACGACCTGTTTGAGAAGATCGTCGGCGGGCAGGGGGATACGACCCCGGTCGGTTTCTACAACGGGCAGACCTACAACGGCTACCAGACCCTCGACGGGGCCAGCCCCTACGGCCTCTACGACATGGCCGGGAACGTCTGGCAGTGGACGGGCGACGTGGTTGAGGGCGCTCACTACCGGTACATGCGCGGTGGCAGCAAGGCCAACTACGAGTACAACCTGCGCGTCTGGACGCGCAACAACGCCGCGCCGTGGTTCTTCAGCCCGAATGTGGGGTTCCGCTGCGCGCGGGATGCAGGCGATTGAGTGAACAGCCGGAGTGACCTATGAGCACCCTGACCCAACCCCATCTTACGCTTCGTGCCGCCCTCCTGCCCCGGCTGCGCGCCTACTGGAAGTTGATCAAGAGCCTCCAAACCGGCCTGCTGCTGCTAACCGGGCTGGCCGGCTTCATGAGCGCCCGTTGCCCCGTGCTGAGCTGGCACACCCTGCTGGGGGTCGCCGGGAGCCTGTTCCTGGCGATCAGCGGCAGCACGGTGCTGAACATGTGGCACGACCGCGACATTGACGCGGTCATGCCGCGCACATGCAGCCGCCCGCTGCCCACCGCTCAGGTGAGTCCTAACGAGGCGCTGCGGCTGGGCCTGATCCTGATCGTACTGGGGGTCGGGTGGGCGGTCGCCATGCGCCCCCTATACGGGTTGATTATCTGTGCGGGCGTGTTCTTCGATGTCCTCGTCTATACGGTGTGGCTCAAGCGGCGCACTCCCTGGTCTATCGTCTGGGGCGGCCTCTCCGGCGGGATGCCGGTGCTAGCAGGGCGGGCGCTCGGCACAGGGCAGATTGATGGGATCGGAATCTTGCTGGCACTGGGGGTGCTGTTCTGGATCCCCACCCACATCATGACCTTCAGTATGCGTTACCACGACGACTACCGCCGCGCGGGCGTGCCGACCTTTCCCTCAGCCTATGGCTTCCCGGCCACGCGGGCGATCATCGCCGCCTCCAGCCTGCTGGCCGCCCTGACGATAGCGGGGGCCGCCATCGGCATCGGCGTGACCTGGGGCTGGCTGCGGTTGTTGGGCGTGTTGAGCGCAGGGCTGCTGCTGCTGGCGATCCGCAGCCTGATCCGTCCCTCGGAGCGGCTCAACTTCGGCCTGTTCAAGTACGCCTCGGTGTACATGTTGAGCGCGATGCTGCTGTTGATAGGGGGCGCATGACCGAAACCACTCGCCGGATCACCTTCCTTGACCGGGTTCTGCTGCTGATCACGGGGGCGCTGGCCGCCTATCAGATC
>DAOTYF010000119.1:0-9010 GCA_034434995.1 Anaerolineae bacterium | reverse complement strand
CGCTTTACGTCGCATCCGTTTTGTCTTATCCCACCCCCCTCTCCTGTCCTCACCTTGTCCTCAACTTGTACTCAAAGTGTCGGAGTCTGAACCACTCGTGGAGAGGGGGAGTCGCAGGCGACCGGAGGTCGCCGCGACGGGGGTGAGGCTCCCTGCAGGGGCCACCCCGACCGACCTCATCAAGAAGACGGAGGACACCGATATGACCCTAGATGAGCAGACTCTCCGCACCATCATGCGGCAGGAGATCACCACCGCGCTCGAAGATATGGCCGCCGGCGATGGACACTCCCACGCCATGTTCCTGACCCGGCAGGCCCCGGCGCTGATCCGCGAGCGCGGCGAGGCCGCCCTGACCGCCAACGGCACGCCCTTTGTGGACGCCATCAAGGCTATGCGCCAGGGGCGCTTCGACGTGGTGCGCTTCCAGCTTTCCGGCAAGGCGCTGGGCGAGGGGACCGACTCGGCGGGCGGCTACCTCGTGCCCGTCGAGCACAGCACCAAGCTAATCGAGATGCTGCGGGCGCGCACCGCCGTCCGCGCGGCAGGCGCGACCATCATCCCGATGGGCAGCGACACCCTGCAAATCCCCTCCCAGACGGGCGGCGCGACCGCCTACTGGGTGGCCGAGAACGCGCAGATCACCGCCTCGGATCAGACGTGGGGGCAGGTGCAGCTCCAGGCCAAGAAGCTGGCCGCGCTGACCAAGCTCTCCGCCGAGCTGTTCGAGGACTCCGACCCGCAGGTCGAGGCGCTGGTGATGGCCGACCTGGCGCGCGTGCTCGCTATCGAGGAGGACCTCAAGTACCTGCGCGGCGATGGCACGGGCAACACCCCAACCGGGCTGGAGCACATCAACGGCGTGAACGTGGATACGACCACGTTGGGCGCGAACGGCGGCTCACCAACCTTCGACATCCTGGTGAACATGCTGTACGCGCTGGACGCCGATAACGTGCCCGCTGAGGGCCGCGCTTGGATCGTCCACCCACGCACCATCAACTCGTTGCGCAAGGTGAAGGATAGCCAGAACAAGTATCTGTGGGCCGACCCCGCCGCGCCCGGCGACCCGCCGTCGCTGTGGGGCTACCCGGTGTTTACCACCACCAGCATCCCGATCAACGAGGTCAAGGGCACCAGTAGCGATTGCTCAACCATCTACCTCGGCGCGTGGCCGGAGTTCGTGGTCGGGCAGCGCAAGGCGCTGGAGCTGCGCGCCTCCGATGCGGCGGGCAATGCCTTCGAATACGACCAGGTGTTCATCCGCGCCATCATGCGGGTGGACTGCAACGTCCGGCACGCCGGATCGTTCGAGGTGCTGAAGGGGGTCAGACCCTAGCAACGTGAACCCGTAGGGGTGAGGTCTAGACAAACGGCGGACCTTCAAGATGAAGGTCCGCCAGCCGGCCCCCCCGTTGCGTTGGGTGCACTCCCTCCCAGGCCGCGCTCTCGGGTGAGGGGAGTGCTTATGGGAGAGAGTGCATCCTCATGATAGCAGGGGAACATTGCAGACGGCCTAACAATCGCCCGCAAAAATATAACAAAAGTATTGCAATGGTTCCCCTGAGCACAGCCGAAAGGATGAAAGCATGGCCGATTACACCACCGTCAGCGCGATGAAGACCTATCTGCACATCACCGGCAGCGCACACGACTCGCTGCTGGCCGACCTGGTGACGCGCGCCAGCCGCCTGATCGACGACCACTGCGGGCGCTGGTTCGTGCCTCGGGCCGAGACCCGTTCCTTCGACGCCGTCGGCCCGCACATCTCCGGGCGGTTGCTGCTGCTCGATGCCGACCTGCTGTCCGTCACCAGCGTGGTCAACGGCGACGGGACGACCATCAGCGCCTCGGATTACCTGCTGCGGCCCCTCAACTGGCCGCCCTACTTCGGCATCGCGCTCAAGCAGAGCAGCGGCGTGCGCTGGACGTACACCGGCGACCCGGAGGGCGCGATCCACATCACGGGGTCATGGGGCTACAGCGAGACGGTTCCCGAGGTGATCACCCAGGCGACGATGCGGCTGGCGGCGTGGCTATATCGCCAGCGCGATACCGGTGGCGAGGGCACGCAGGTCGAGGTGACGGATCGCGGGGTGGCGATTGCTCCCCCGCGCCTGCCCCTCGACGTGACTCAGATGCTCGCGCCGTACATCCGGCTGCGGATCAGATAGCATGTCAGCATGTCAGCATGTCAGCCGGTCAGCATGTCAGCATGTCAGCATGTCAGCATGTCAGCGAACGGAACGGGAACGGCTGTCTTGCTGCCTGCTTGCCCGGCAATGAATTGCCGGGCTAGGCGCACGCTGCGCGTGCGTCCAAGTTGGCTGGAAGCCGACTGTGCCCAGTCCCCACAGCGATGCGCAACATCGCCGGGGATTTTGAGGCGAACCGAAGGGTCGCCCGGCAAGAAAAGTGCAAAGGTATAGGCGGAACCGCTGAAATGCTGAGGTGCTGAACTGCTGAACCGCTGACATGCTGAACTGCTGAACTGCTGAGGTGCTTTCATGACCTGGAGAACTGCCTTTACCAACCTGGCCGCGCTGGCGGTGAGCGGCGTCACGACGAGCTACGACCTGGACGAGCTGCCCAACGCCCTGCCCGCCGCCGACCTGCCCGCGCTGGCCCCGGCCTTCCCGCCGGGGATGGGCCTGATCGGCGAGGCGGAGGAGGGCCTCGCCACCCTGACCTACGACGGCGGGGCGTGGTCGGCGGCGCTGACGGTGGATCACGTGCTGTACTGGACTCCGGCGTGGTCGGAGGCGGGGCTGAACACCGTCCTCCCGGCGCTGGTGGACGCGGTCGATGCGTACCTGGAGGCGGTCAGCGCGGCTGGCACGCTGGGCGGCGCGCTTAGCTCGGAGCTGGAGATCGTGGCGGTGCTGCCGGGGGTGGTGGAGTACGCCGGGGCGAAGTTCTACGGCGTGCGCTTCCGACACCTGTGGCGAAGGGTGATCGGATGATGCGATCCCGGCAATCCATGGCCGGACTACGGGCCTGCGGCCACGAAGTCGGCTGGAAGCCGATGGTGAGTCCCCAAGCGATGCGCAGCATCGCCGGGGACTTGGTGCGAGCGCAGCGAGCCGTAGCCGGGGAATTCATTCCTCGGCACAGGAAACGAACAAGGGGTTGCCGGATGACAACCCCTTGGAGGTGATAAACCCGTCGTTGGAAGAACAACAGCGGGGAGTTGATTGGCCCCAATTCTATCGCTGCACGGAAAAACGTCAAGGAGTCCAGGACCGGAATGGATCGCCCGTACACGCAGGTTCGCTGCGAGCACTGCCACGCCCGCCTGTTCGATACCGACGGCAAGCCCGCCCGGCTGCCGGGGCAGGGCATCGCCGTGCAGGTCAAGTGCTGGCGCTGCAAGCGTCTGTGCGTAGTGCGTCTGGCGCAGCCCGGCGCTGACCCGAACTGTGCTATAATACGGCAATCGTGAGCTGGTTGTTAAGGAAACGCACCATGACGGTTCCGAAGCCGAAGCCAAAGGATCAGCCGCAGCCTACCGATCATCCTGGCGAGGAAGGCCCAGGGCCAGGTCTTGATGAACTGGTGGACAACCCGGAGCTACTCGAAGAATTCATGCTGTGGGAAGCTGCCAGTGATGAGGACTTCTGGAAGCTAGAGCAAAACCACTACGAAGAGAACCAAGATCAGGGATGAAGCGCGGCGAGATATGGGATGTACAACTGCCCCCGCCACCTGGTGGCGCGGGCCATGAACAAGCAGGGATACGCCCGGCGGTCATAGCCAATGTGGAGCCTGATCCCGGTAATCGCCTGTGCGTGGTCATCCCTTGTACGTCCCAGATGGAAGCCCTGCGATTGCCGCATACCCTGAGAGTTGATCCGTCGTCGGAGAACGGCCTGACAGTGCCCACCGTGGTGCTCGTGTTTCAATTGCGTGCGCTTGACCGACGAAGAATCCTCCAAAGGCGGGGAAGACTCGAGCAAGACAAGTTGCGGGAAATCGAGAATATCCTGAGAGAATTGCTGGGGCTGTAGGAGATAGTACCCAGACCCCACCTTACAGCTATCAGACCTGGCACTGACCGGGCACAGCGGAAGCGACCGCGTGCCCGGTTTGTCGTTGATACGCTCTCAACCGACTCCCCCTCTCCGCTGTGCGGAGAGGGGGACGGGGGGTGAGGCTATGAAAGCCACTTACTACCTCGAATTCGAACTCTCCTACAACACCTGGACCGACCTGGCCGCCGACTGGCGGGCCGACACCCCCCTGGTGATCGAGCGCGGCATCGAGCCGGGGGAGCGCGTGGCGCGGGTGGGCCGCATGACCCTGGCCCTGCACAACCCCGATGGCCGCTACACACCCGGCCACGCCAACGCCCGCGCCGGCTTCGAGGCGGGGATCGGGGTGCGGCTGCGCGCCTCGGATGGGGTGAATACCTACACCCTGTTCTACGGGCGGCTGGCGGAGATCGTCCCCCGCCGCGACCCCCGCCCAGAGCGCGAGGCGGCCCTGATCGCGGTCGAGGACGACATGGCCGCGCTGGGCCGCGTCCCGCTGGACGGGTTCCCGCTGCTGCTGGATGTCTCCCCGCAGGAGGTGATCAACCGGCTGGTGGATGCCGCCTTTGCGCCGCCGGGCGTGTTCGGCACTTGGCGGCTGGGCCACCCTCAGGCCAGCCTGTTGGGCCAGACGACTCTCCTGCCCGGCCCGTTGACCGGCAAGGACCTCGACGCCGGGCAGAGCGTCTTCCCCTGGGTCGGCGATACCTGGCCCACCGGACAATCGGCCTACGCCGCGCTGCTGGACGCCGTTGCCAGCGAGGGCGGCTTCTTCTACCTGCGGGCTGACGGCACGCCTGTCTTCGCGGATCGTCACCGGCGGCAAAAGCAGGTCGCCGCCGATGCGACCCTCAGCGCGGGCCTGCGCGGGCTATCGGCCCGCCGCGAGCGCGGTCAGGTGGCGAACACCGTCGAGGTGATCGTCCACCCCCGCGAGGTGGGGGCCGAGGGCACGACCCTGTGGCAGTCGGCGGCACGCATCCGGCTCGCGCCGGGCCAGCCGCGGACCATCACCTGCCCTTATGTCGATCCCGACCAGCAGGTCGCCCGCATCGGCGCGCTGGCGGTGATCCCGCCGGAGCGCGTCACCGACTTCACGGCGGCCCACGAATTCAAGACGATCCGCACCGACGTGACCGACTATGTGGACGTGACCGTCGAGCCGGGGGCCACCTCAGCGCGGCTGACGCTGCTCTCGCGCTGGCCGGACGAGAACGGCGCGACCTTCGTCGAAAATCTCCGGCTGCGCGGCACACCGCTGCGCTCCTTCCAGCCGACCAGCGTGGCGCTCAGCGACGACGCCAGCCGCCTGACCTACGGCGACCTGCCGCTGACTCTCGATATGCCCCTGCAGGAGGAGGCGGCGGTCGCAGGCGACATGGCGGCGGCGCTGCTCACCCAGCGCAAAGACCCGCACCCGTGGCTCACGGTCGAGGTAGAGGCGACGGCGAGCGCCTCGTTGCTGGCTGAGGCGTTGGCCCGCGATGTGGGGGATCGGCTGCACGTGACCGACAGCACGCTGGCGCTGAATGCTTTCCCGTGCTTCGTCGAGTCGGTGCGGCATGAGGTCACCCGCGCGGGCGCGCGTCACCGCGTCATGTGGCGGACCAGCCCCGCCGACCTGTTCGCCGGGTGGCTGCTCGGCCAGAGCCGCTACGGCGAGCTGGGTTTGGCGACCCGGCTGGGGTACTAGCATGTCAGCACTTCAGCATCTCAGCAGGCGCCGATCAGCCGTTGGCTGACTGGCTGACATGCTGTCTCTGTTCACTGTCAACTGTTCACTTGGAGGAACACCATGCCTGATCCATTCGACCCCACCCCGATCCTCGGCCCGATCCTGGGGCTGCTGCGCTCGCGCAAGTTCATGGTGGCGCTGATGACCCTGATCGTGGACGTGCTGATCACCTACGCCCCGGCGCTGGAGCCGGTGCGCGTCGAGTTGCTGGCTGTCTTCACCCTGATCGGCTCGCTGCTCGTCGGCGCCATCGCCTACGAGGACGCGCACAAGGTGTAAACCCTCGCCCGTTACCCCTGTGCGAAGGGCCATCAGGCCCTCCGCACAGGGTCAGGGGGGAGGGGCACAAGGAGGCATCTCTATGCCCTGGACTACTCCGACCAACCGCAGCACCGGCGACCTGATCACCGCTGCCATCTGGAACCAGGACGTGGTGGATAACTCAAAGTTCCTCCACGACCGGCCCACGCAGCTCCTGATCCCGCCGGATACCTACAACTTCACCCTCGGCGACTGGCAGGCCCGCGAGTTCACCGGCAACGGCACGGCGTCTTTCCGCTTCCGCGCCCCCGCCGACTTTGCTGCGTTGAGTGCGCTGAAGGCGCTGGTGATCCCCAACGGCACGGGCACGATCACCGGCCTGAGCCTGAACTCCGACTATGGCGCGGAGGGCGAGGCGTACAACCAGCACAGCGGGGCCGCGTCTGGTGTCTCGCTGGGCGTCACCAGCGGCATCCTGAAGGTGTGGGACCTTTCTGGCCTGGGGCTGCTGAGCAGCCTGGCGGCAGGCGACTACGTGGGCCTGAAGATCACCACCAGCTTCGGCACGTTCAGCGCCGGGATGCCGTTCCTGATCGTCGAGTACACGCGGTCGTAGGCAGCATGTCAGCTAGTCAGCATCTCAGCAGCAACTCAACTGCTGAGACGCTGAAGTGCTGACCTGCTGAAGTGCTGAGACGCTGTTCACTGTTCACCGACTACTGGAGTCATACCATGCCCACCACCCTCTCCCTTTCCCCCGCCGACGTGCCCGCTGGGCGCATCAACGTTGAGGCGCTGGCCGAGGCCCTCAGCGCCGCGCTGGGCACGCCGGTGATCGTCACCGCGCAGCACGACGCGGGCCGGCTGATCCGCGCCGAGGTCGCCTTGGCCGATGGCCGCGCCCTGACCAAAGAGGACGAGTCGACCATCGTCGCTGCCGCCCGCGCACATGATCCGTTCAAGTTCAGCGCGGCGCAGCAGGCGGCCCTCGAGGCGCAACAGGATCGCGCGCAGGCGCTCTCCCTGGCCGGTCAGGCCGATATGGACTCGCTGGTCGCCGCTGCCGAGGCGTCGGGCAACGCCCTGCTGGCCGAGCTGGCCCGTCTGGTTGCTGCCCTGCGGACGCTGGTCGTCAGCTAGTCAGCATGTCAGCTAGTCAGCATGTCAGCTAGTCAGCGCGTCAGCTAGTCAGCGCGTCAGCTAGTCAGCATGTCAGCCAACGGCTGATCTGCGCCTGCTGAGACGCTGAAGTGCTGAGATGCTGACATACTACAGGAGGTTCTATGCCCGAAATGCTGCTTTCTGCCCTCGTTCAAGCGCCGTACGTGCTGGTGATGGCCTACCTGGTGCAGCGCTTCTTGGCACACCTGGACGCCCGCGACGCCGAATGGCGGGCCTTCATCGAGAATATGGAACAGGGGATGGGTGACCGGCTCGACGGGCTGGCCCATGCCATCGAGCGGCTGTCTGAGCTGTTGATCTCGCACGATGCGGCCACGCGCGGGGCGGTCCGACTGGCCGAGCATCGCACCGACGAGCTTCGCCGCGCGGCGGGGGAATCGGGGCAATGGCAGGCCCCGCCCAAAAGACGCTGAGAAACTCTGACCCGCCGCCTGATCCCCTGCGGCGGCGGGTCAATAGCGCACCACGAACTGCGACAGCAGCCCCACCAGGGTATCCTCCAGCCGCCGCTCCAGTGAGGTCATCGCTGGGTCGAGGGCCAGCAGGGTGAGGATCGAGTCATCGCGCTGCTGCTGCTTTCGGGCGCTCCACTGCGCCACCTGCTTCCAGCCCCTCTTACCGCCCCTGGCCTGGCAACGATACAGCGTGAAGGTGGAAGTCACCTCGATGCCCTCCAGATGGGCGCGCACCTCCACATCGCACGGGCCGCGCTCCGAGCGGACGAAGCGGGACAGCGCTCCAGCCAGGTCGTGAGCCAGCGCCGTGATGCGCGCCTCGATCTGTTGTGGGTGTTCGCGCCGGGAGCGCCGCGCGGCGATGGCCGCCTGGAGCGCCTCCGGCAGCGCCCCCTGGAGGAAGTCGCGGCGGCGCACCGTCCCGACCTCCGGCTCGCGGGTCTCCAGACTGATGGCGGTGATCCGCATCGGCTTCAGGTCCACCTCGTGCTCCACCTGGCAGTAGCGTTGCGGCGGCGGGCATGAATCGGGCGGGGGTTCCTCGCGGGCGCGTGCCTGCCAGGCACGGCGCTCCGCGCCCAGCGCCGCCGACCGCACGATCAGCGCCAGCGCCCCCATGCCCACCGCCCCGGCAGCGCCGATCAGGGCCACCAGCAGGGCCAGGCTGCGACGGTTGGCTGGGCGGGTATCCACCTCAATAGGCTGGGCTGGCGGGGGTTCTTCGCCGGTTGGTTCCGGTGGCGGTTCCTCCGTGGGTGGTTGTGTGTCATCGCCCGTCCCCTCCGGCTCTGGGATAAGCACCGGCTCGGAGAAGATCACGTTGTTCTGGCGGCGCACGTCATTGATGCGGCGATCCGGGTCGGCCTCGGCGAAGAAGATCAGCTCGCGGCCCGCCCAGTGCGGCAGGACCTCCAGCCGCAGGTTGGCGATGAACTCCTCGCCAGGGGCCAGGCGCGGCAGATCAGCCCGCGTGCGGGCCTGCGGGGAGGATTCCATCGCCAGGCCAGCTTCCACATCGGTGGGGGATGTCGCTACCGCGCCGAGGTTCACCACGCGGACGGTGATGATGACGAACACGCCGCCCGATTCCGGCGGCAGCGCTTCGATGGCGATCTCCTCGGCGGCCAGGTCTGGCCCAGTGGGCTGCTGGGCGCGCGCGGGGATGGGAGTCAGCAGCGCGGCCAGGGTTAGGATGATCAGCCAGCAGATGGGGGTGCGCAACCGGCACATGGGTTCCCTCTCTCGGCCCTCCCGTCAGAGGCCACCCCAATCATAACCCCGAACGCTGGGAATGGGGAACCGCCGGGGCGTCAACGCCCCGGCTAGCTTAGCCAAGCCCGCTGAAG